>CAYVZZ010000006.1:0-41202 GCA_964456185.1 uncultured Alcanivoracaceae bacterium | reverse complement strand
TCCACGCCTACGTCCAGCACCTGCACGGTCAAGTCGCCACCGGTCATGACGCGCAAGCTGGTAGTCAGCCATAGCTGATCATAGTTGGCACAGCCGGAATCCAGACAGACCACCAGCGATGCTTGCCCGATGCGGTCAGCCAGATGATCCACATAGTGTGGCAAATCATAGCTGCCCGATTCTTCGCAGGCTTCAATCAGCACCACACAGCGTGCATGGGGAAGGCCCTGGTCGTGTAAGGCCAGCAGGGCGGTCAGAGAACCAAAAATGGCATAGCCGTCGTCGGCGCCCCCACGACCATATAACTTGTCGCCCTTGAGCACGGGTTTCCACGGCCCCAGGTCGTCATCCCAGCCGGTCATTTCCGGCTGTTTGTCTAGGTGCCCGTAAAGCACCACCGTGTCATCTGTGTTGGCCACACCTTGCGCGGGGATTTCGATAAAAATCAGCGGCGTGCGTTCTGGCAAGCGCACCACGTCCAGCTGCGCCTCACCCAATGCAGGCAATTTGCTCTTTGCCCAGCGGGTCATCAGCTCGACGGCTTCATCCATGTAGCCATGAGCAGCCCAGTCAGCATCAAACATGGGCGATTTATTGGGAATACGAATGTAGTCCATCAACTGCGGCACAATTTCGTCATCCCACATCTTACCCACGCAATCGGCCAGACGGCGGTTATCCATCAATTCCACTCCATATCATCAGATACGCCCATGCTACCAGAGCATTGGGACTTTGCTCTATTAGGTCAGACCGAGGGCGTCGCTTTGCCCCAATAATTGTAATTAAACAATTTCGGCCCCGGCACATAACCTGCCGTGCCTTGTGGGTGGAAGCCACCTGTTCTCAGCAAGGCAGGAATGTCTCGATCCAAATGACAACCGCCGGCGATAGGCTGCCACCAAGGGTTGAGCCGCCGCTGCCACTTGGCCACTTTAGCGTCCGGCGACAGGCCATGTTCGCAATACAGAAGTTGCCCAGTTGGTTTAAGCACCCGGTGCATTTCGCGTAGCGCCGCGACGGCATCGGGAATGGTGCAAAGTGAATAGGTCACCACCACCGTGTCGAAGGTGTTGTCGTCAAAGGGCAAGGTTTCAGCGGTTAAATCGACCAACTCCACAGGTATTGTGGTGTTGGCCAATCGCTTGTTTAGTTTGCTATGTGCCAAGCCGGGATCAATGCCAGTCAACTGGACGATTTTATCAGCTTGATAAAACGGCAGATTCAATCCCGTTCCCATGCCAATTTCCAACACCTGTCCCACTGCTTGGGGCACGACTTTTTCGCGTTGGCGCTGAAAGACTGAGGCACCACAAGCCAAATCGATTAAGTGCGGCAAGCAGTGCTTCTCGTATAGTGTTTTTAGACGGGCTGGCATAGAAGTTACCCTAGTGGGTTGTATAAATTGGCTAGTATTGTACGCGAAGAGAAATTAAAGAAAGGTAGGGGCCGCCTCAAAACGACAAACGGCGAGCAATATGCCCGCCGCTTGTTGTAATCGATGAGCAAGCGCTCTATCAGGCAATGGCCGCCTGCTGGCTCGCATGCATCTTGTCGGCCACCGGCACTTGTCGGCCGGCCGCATTTAACACGGCCTGAATGGCCGCAGCGGTCGTGTCTTTGGCTCGTGCCACACCAATGCTTTCCGTGGCGCCGCTTTCCAAACGCACACAAGCCATGGCAGAGGCTTCGGTGCCTTCGTCTAGCGAGAACTGGTCAAACGCAGTGACCGACACAGTGACGCCAGTTTGCTGCTTGATGGCATCCGCCAGCGCAGAGACCACGCCCTCACCCGTGCCAGACAAGCTAACCTGATTGTCTTCGGTCACACCAATGCCCACCTGCACGGATACCGTGTCGCCTTGATGTTTCACGTCGTAGCCTTGCAAACGGAAGTCATCGGGAATATTGATGTAGCTTTCTTCAAACAAACGCGCAATAGTGGCGCCATTCACCTCACTGCTGCTAACTTCGGCCTCTTTTTGCACCACCTTGGCAAAGGCCATTTGCAACCAGCGCGGCAGGCTGATGCCAAAGTCACGCTCCAGCACATGCGCCACGCCGCCTTTACCGGATTGCGAGTTGACCCGCACCACTTCTTCGTAACGACGCCCCACATCTTTCGGGTCGATGGGCAGATAAGCCACATCCCATTTTTCGCCTGGCTGTTGGTTGTTCATGCACTTACGGATAGCATCCTGGTGGCTACCGCTAAAGGCGGCAAACACCAGCTCACCCACATAAGGATGCCGCGGGTGGGTTTTAATGTCGGTGACCTCTTCGACCACAGTGGCCACTTCGCGCATGTTGGAGAAGTCCAACTTGGGGTTCACGCCCTGGCTGTAGAGATTCATCGCCAGGATAATGATATCCACGTTACCAGTACGCTCGCCGTTGCCCATCAAGGTGCCTTCGATGCGGTCGCCGCCAGCCAACAACGCCATTTCGGCACTGGCCACACCACAGCCACGGTCATTGTGTGGGTGAATGCTCACACAGAAATGCTCGCGGTTGTCCAGGCGATCCAGCACCCATTCCACCTGGTCGGCATAGGCGTTTGGCGTGGTGGCCTCTACCGTGCTGGGTAAGTTAATAATCACTTCCTGGCCGTTTTGCGGCTCCCAAATGGCATTCACGGCATTGACAATATCGACCGCAAAATCCGGCTCGGTGGTGCTGAAAGTTTCCGGTGAATACTCGAACACCCAATCGGTATCCGGGTGCTTGGCCGCCACTTCTTTCAACTTGCGCGCCGCTTTTTCGGCCAACTCGATGCAGCCTGCCTGATCCATATGGAACACCTGCTCACGCCAAGCCGGCGCAGTGGCGTTATACACATGCACCACAGCGCGACGAGCGCCCGCCAAGGATTCAAACGTCCGCTCGATCAATTCATCACGCGCTTGGGTCAGCACCTGAATGGTAACGTCATCAGGGATGCGCTCTTCTTCGATTAAGCGACGCACGAAATCAAAATCCGGCTTACTGGCCGAGGGAAAACCCACCTCAATCTCTTTCACGCCAATTTTCACCAGCAAATCAAACAAACGCTGTTTTTGCTCCACCGTCATCGGCTTCACCAGCGCCTGGTTACCGTCACGCAAATCTACCGCACACCAACGTGGTGCCTTATCGAGCACTTTGTCGGGCCAACGGCGATCGCTTTTATCGATATTGGAACGGAACGGCTGGTATTTGCGGAAATCGAATGCCATGTCACACCTCAAATTGGCGGTTGTCTTCATTTACAGGGCATTCTACGCCTGAAATGGCGCAAGGTGTGTGCGTATTTCGGGTTTATCTTGCTATTTTTGGGTATATCAACCAACATTAATACGTAAATTGATATTTAATTGCAATAATCGGACAAACCACAATGAAACTTGACCGAATCGACCGCCATCTCCTGAAATTATTGCAAGAAAACGGCAATTTGACCAATCAGCAGTTGGCCGATGCCGTGGGGCTGTCGGCATCGCCCTGCTCACGCCGTATCAAAGCACTGGAAGACGCCGGCATTATTATCGGCCGCACCACCCTGCTCGACCGCAAAGCCATCGGCCTGGACTTATCCGCCATCATCAACATCAGCATGGACAAACACACCCCGGAACGCTTCGAAAACTTCGAGCGCCAAGTCACCAGCTACCCCGAAGTGCAACAATGCCTGCTAGTCACCGGCCAGGACGCCGATTACGTACTGCAAGTCTCGGTGCCCGACATCGACTACTACCAACACTTCCTGCTCGACAAAATCACCCGCATCGAAGGCGTCTCCGGCGTGCATTCCAGCTTTGTCATGCGCCGCGTGGTGGACACCACGGCCTTGCCGTTGTTGACACAAACCAATTAAATACTTGACTCCCAATTTGGGAGCAATATACTTTAATAAGCAGGCAAGGAGGCCTAATGCGTATTATTGCCAAGCGCACATTGCGAGAATTTTGGACACAACCCCAATTCGCCGATGCCAAGCGTCCATTAACCGAGTGGTATCACTTGGTCAAAAAAGCCAGTTGGACGACACCACAATCTCTTAAGGCCGAGTTGGGCACTGCCAGCATCCTTAAAAACGGGCGAGTCGTGTTCAATATTGCAGGCAACAAGTATCGGTTAATCACAGCCATCCGTTTTGATTTACAAATCGTATGGATTCGATTTATCGGCACTCATAAGGATTACGACCAAGTTGATGCGGAGACAATCTGATGAAACTGCGCCCAATACGTAATGACAAGGATCTCGAGTTGGCATTGGCACGGATGGAAACGCTATGGAATGCCAAGCCGGACACCGCAGAAGCCGATGAATTGGAAATTTTGTCTATTTTGGTTGAACGCTACGAAGACAAACACTTTCCGATGGAAGCGTCAGACCCTGTTGCCGCCATTCTTTTTCGCATGGAGCAGCGCGGCCTCAGTCGCCGTGATTTGGAAAGTTACATTGGTTCAAGTGGCCGTGTATCCGAGGTGCTAAACCATAAACGCAATCTCAGCCTTGCCATGATTCGTCGGCTTCATAAAGGCTTAAACATCCCTTACGACATCCTTCTGGGTGCCTAAACTACAAACCGCCACTTAAACTGCCATTAAACTCAATAACGACTAGCCGCCAATTGACCGCACCTCCCGTCTGTCGCACACTCAACTTATGAAAAAACTCTTGATTGTGGCGCATGCGCCTTCGCCGAATACAACGCATTTAGCGGAAGCGGTGCTGAAAGGAGCGCAGCACCCTGATATTGATAATGTGACTGCTGAGTGGATTCCGCCTTTGGAGGCCACGGCGGATGATGTGCTGGCTTGTGACGGCATTATTTTGGGCACTACGGAAAATCTGGGTTACATGAGCGGCGCCTTGAAGGATTTCTTCGACCGTACTTACTACAAGGTGATTGAAGAAAAACAGGGATTGCCTTGTGCGGTATATATTCGTGCGGGCCTGGATGGTACCGGCACGCGGCGGGCGCTGACGTCTATTCTCACCGGTCTGCAATGGCGTGAAGTGCAGGAGTCGCATCTTTATCATGGTGACTGGCAGCCAGCCTTTCTTGTACAGGCCGAAGAGTTGGGCATGGCGATGGCGGCCGGGCTAGAAGCCGGCATTTTTTAATCAAGGAAACCACCTATGAGTGAACGTGTTGTCTGGATTACAGGCGCATCCAGCGGTATTGGTCGCGCTTTGGCGCAGGCTCTTGCGGCGCAAGGCGACCGCTTGGTGTTGAGCGCCCGCCGTCAGGAAGTGCTGGAGGAATTTCGCGACTCCTTGCCTGCTCCGGATCATCATCTGGTATTGCCACTTGATGTGGCGGACACGGCTCAGTTTGCCTCGGCGATAGATAAGGTTAAAACGCAATTTGGGCGTTTGGACGTCCTGGTGAACAACGCGGGCATCACCCAGCGTTCGCGGGTGATGGATACCGACATAGCGGTGTTCCGGCGCATCATGGAAGTGGATTTCTTTGGTGCCATCGGCCTGACACATGGGGTGCTGCCTTGGCTGAAGCAACAAGGCCACGGCCAGATTGTCGTGGTCACCAGCTTGGTAGGCGAGCTCCCCACACCACAGCGCGCAGGCTACAGTGCCGCCAAACATGCGCTTCACGGTTGGTTTGAGTCACTACGCGCCGAGGAAGGCACTTGGCTGGATGTGTTATTGGTGATGCCGGGCTTTGTGCGCACCGAGGTGTCGCTTAATGCGTTGGAAGGCGACGGCAGTCGCCACGACAAGATGGACGACGTACAAGCCAATGGTATGAGTGCAGAAGCCTGCGCCAAGCGCATTCTTTTGGCCATGCAGCGCAAGAAGCCCTTGGCCATTATCGCGGGAAAGGAAAAGGCGGCGGTCTACCTGAAACGCTGGTTCCCTGCGGCTTATCGCTTTGCGATTTCGCGCGTTAAAGTCACTTAAAGCACCACTTTCACTTCGGGCGCTTTATTCAGTGCTGCATAAATCGCCTCGACCTGCTGCCGATTTTCCATCACAACCTTGGCCGACAACGAGACGAACTTGCCACTACTGCTAAAGCTCTGCGTCAGCTGCTTGTCGGCATCGAAGTTCCCCAAGTGCTCCGACAAAATAGCTGACACCACCTTCTCAAGCGGTGCCTCAGCCGCCCCCATGACCTTCAAGGTCATGGCGTGCGGAAAGTCCCACAGTTCTTCGTTAATCATTGGGGTCTCAATCAATAAATGAGGCAAAGAACATGACGATATGGTCCCAGAGTCGAGAAAAGAACCCGGCCTCTTTAACTTCACTCATCGCCACCAGCGGCGCTTGGGCAATGACATCACCATTAAGCTGAATGCTCACTGTGCCAAGCTGCTGCCCTTTCTTGATGGGCGCCTTGATTTCGGGGTTGACCGTCACTTTAGGTTTGAGGCTGTCTGTGGCGCCATTTGGCACAGTAAGAACCAAATCTTGCTTAATGGCCAAATCAACATGATTGGCCTCGCCCAACCAAACACGAGGCGACACCAATGACTCGCCGGCCTGGTAGGCAGTGTAATTGCGGAAAAAGCGGAAGCCGTAGTTAAGCAGTTTTTCACTCTCGACGGCACGAGCTTCTTCGGACTCTGTTCCCATGACCACGGCAATCAAACGCATGCCATCTTCATTTTTGGCCGATGTCACCTGGCAGTAGCCCGCCGCTTTGGTGTGGCCGGTTTTTAAGCCATCAACACGGGGGTCCCGCCACAAGAGAGTGACACGATTGTGCTGGGTAATGCCGTTGTAGGTGAATGTCTTAACGGAATAGAGCTTATAGTGCGTCGGGTAATCATGAATAATATTATGGGCGAGCGTCGCCAGGTCACGCGCCGAGCTGTAGTGATTGGGATGCGGCAAACCGGTTGGGTTTTCGAAATGCGAGTGCGTCATGCCCAGCTTTTTGGCCATGGCATTCATCATATTGGCAAAGGCACCGGTACTTCCGGCCACATATTCGGCCAGCGCCACGGCAGCATCATTGCCGGATTGAATCACCAAGCCGTGCATCAAATCGTCCAGCTTGACGCGCGTACCTTCGCGAATGAACATGCGCGAGCCGCCTGTGCGCCATGCTTTTACACTCACCGGCACCATATCACTTGATGAAATATTGCCGAGCGATTCTTGCTGTTCGACAATGTAAGCCGTCATCAGTTTGGTCAGGCTGGCCGGCTCTAGCTCTTTGTCGGCATTATGCTGCGCCAGCACACGGAGGGACTGGTAGTCCACCAAAATCCAGGCGTCAGCGTTCACTTTTGGCGGCTGTGGAATAAGTGGTGCAGCCACTGCCAACTGCGCAAAACAAAGCCCCAGCATGACTAGCCAGATACGACATTTGGAGAAAAATAATTTCATCAGCTTAATTACCCTGTAAAAAAGAAAAGCACCCCATCTTTCGCTTTGACTCAAATCAGCATGAAAGTTCAATACTACCCCGAGCAGCATGGGCGGCATTTTAACCGGATTGCGTGTCAAATTCAGCCATTCGATTGGGCGAAGGGCGACAGAAATGACCATCCCCAAGTTTGGAGAATTGCCGAAAGCAAAAAACAAAATTATAATGAGCTAACTTATTTAATTAGCGATGGTGGGATCGCCACTCTCATGACACGCCACACCTCTATCGACAACACGGCACCGCGCGACTATTTGCAACATGCAAAAGGCTTCATGAAGGCCGACGTATATATCACACGCTTAACTGATGGCACTGCGGTGATCTGCAAAGATTACAGTCGTTTTGCTTCAAGCCATTTAGCTGCCGGGCTGGCGCGTCTGTTAGTCCGTCGCGAACATGCCATCTTGTCGAAGCTCGACTCCTGGCCGCACGCGCCCAGAGTGTACCCCTGCGGCACGCCGTTTATTCTCGTTCAAGAATACATCTCTGGCGGCACCTTGGCGCACAGCAAAACCGCATCGGCTACGATCTACCGGCAGCTGTTCATCGCTCTGTCACAGCTGCACCGCATGGGGGTGGCTCATAATGATATTCGTGCGACTAATGTGGTGTACCGCCGCAACGGCCAGCCCGTACTCATAGATTTTGCGTCGGCTTGCCGGCTTCCTCGCCTTCCCGGCATGGCGAAAGCACAGCGTTTATTGCAGTTTTTCGATCTACGTCACCTGATAAAAATCAAACGCAAGATGCGGCTTCCGCTCAGCCAACGAGAGACACGATTCCTTGCCGATTCGGTGCGTCAGGGCGCGTCATTGGACTTCTGGAAGAAGGGGATATTACCGCATCTGCATCAGCTGGCATCGCGGCGTTATCACAACTGAAAACCATTTCGCCAACACAAAAAAAGCCCGACCAAGCTACATTAGCTTGATCGGGCTTTTTATCGTCTGGCACTCAACCAAATGGCTGACGCAGGATCATGGTTTCGTTGCGATCGGGGCCGGTTGAGATAATATCAATCGGCGCACCTGTCACTTCTTCGATACGTTTTATGTAGGCTCGTGCATTAGCCGGCAACTGATCCAGCTCTTTCGCACCAACGGTAGACTCAGTCCACCCCGGCAGTGTCTCATAGACTGGCTTAATGTCGGCAAAGTTGTCGGTACTCCAGTCGTTCAGAGTCTGGCTGCCGTCCGGCAACTCATAACCCACACAAATACGGATTTCTTCCAGCCCATCCAGCACATCCAATTTTGTTAGGCATAGGCCTGACAGGGAGTTAACCTGAATCGCCCGCTTAAGGCCAATCGCATCGAACCAGCCACAGCGACGCGGTCGGCCTGTGGTGGCACCAAATTCATGGCCTTTTTCGGCCAGATGACGTCCCACCTCATCATGCAATTCGGTAGGGAAAGGCCCGCCGCCCACTCGCGTGGTATAGGCTTTGGTGATGCCCAGCACATAATCGAGGTACAAGGGTCCAAAACCCGAGCCGGTAGCCGTGCCGCCTGCGGTGGTATTAGAGCTGGTCACAAACGGATAAGTGCCTAAATCAATGTCCAGCAGTGTGCCTTGCGCGCCTTCAAACAGGATTTTGCCACCAGCTTCACGGATGGTGTGCAAACGGCCGCTGACATCAGCCACCATGCCTTGCAGCTGTTCTCCTTGAGCCAGCAAGGTATCCAGCGTTTCCTGGAAGTCGACCGCCTCTTGTTTGTAGTAATGACGCAGCTGGAAGTTGTGGTAATCCATGACTTCACCCAGCTTGGCGGCAAACTTTTCGCGGTGGAACAGGTCACCCAAGCGCACGCCTCGGCGTGCTGCCTTGTCTTCGTAGGCCGGGCCGATGCCGCGCCCGGTGGTGCCAATGGCTTTCTTGCCACGGGCTTTTTCACGAGCTTGATCCAACGCCACATGGGTTGGCAAAATCAAGGGGCACGCTAGGCTCAGCTTCAAGCAGGAATGCACGTCGATGCCAGCCTCTTCGAGACTTTTCATCTCGTTGAGCAGCGCATCGAGCGAAATCACCACGCCATTGCCGATGAGGCATTCCACGCCTTTACGCAAAATGCCCGACGGAATCAGGTGCAGCACGGTTTTCTTACCGTCAATCACCAAGGTATGCCCCGCATTGTGGCCGCCCTGAAAGCGCACCACGGCATCAGCCTGCTCGGTCAACAAATCGACCACCTTGCCTTTGCCCTCGTCACCCCATTGGGTGCCCAATACCACTACGTTTTTGCCCATGTTCAGTGCTCGTTCGACTTGCTAATGGAAACAATGCGGGTGCTGCCATCTGCTGCAAGCTGCAGACAACGATCGCAACCCAATTCACCTGGTTCATTGGTTACCCCTGGCAAGGCCAGAATAACCGTTTCGCCCTGCTCGCGCAGGGATTGTATGGCATCACGGAAGATAGCATCGCGAATGTCGCCTTCTGCCAAGATAGCCATTTGACGTGTCACTGGCTGAATGCCCGCCAGTGTTTTCAAGTTGGCGCTAAAGCCGGTTGCCGGTCGTGCGCGACCGAAAACTTCACCAATGTGGTCGTAACGGCCACCCTTGGCCACCGGCTCGCTTTGTTCTGGCAAGTAAGCCGAAAATACACAGCCGGTGTGATAGTGATAGCCGCGCAGCTCGCCCAAGTCCAGATAAACCGACACTTGCGGGTAGGCAGCAGTCAGCCAATCGACACGCTGCTGCAACTCGTCAATAGCCGCCTGCGCCTCCGGCACCTCGGCAAAGGCTTGGCTGGCGCGCGATAAGACATCCGCGCCACCGCATAGCCAAGGAAGCTGTTGCAACAGTTTGGCGATATTCTCCGGCAGCTCATGCGCGTCAAGAAAGCTTTCCAGCTCGGTAACCGCTTTGCGCAAATAAATATCAGACAAAGTTGCTTCGGCACTGGCATCCAGCCCGGCGGCGGCAATCAATGCACGAAAAATACCCACATGCCCCAGCTCTAACGTCACGCCTTCGGCACCAGCCACATTTAATGTGTCCAACAACAAGGAGATGACTTCAACGTCGCTGGCAAAGCCTTCATGACCAAAAAGCTCAACGCCGATTTGGTAGGGCAGCCGTGAGCCGCCCGTTTGCGGCACAGAAGAACGTAAAGCCGTACTGCAATAACACAGCCGTGCCGGCCCTTGACGTTGCAAGCTGTGGGCGTCCATGCGCGCCACTTGCGGCGTCATGTCGGCACGCACGCCAATGGTGCGCCCGGAAGAGCGATCGGTAAAGGTACAGGTTTCATTCGCCAGGTCGCGACCAGCACCATTTAATAAGGATTCGAGAAACTCGACCAACGGCGGAAACACCAGTTGGTAACCCCAACGGGAAAATTGATTTAGCAGCTCGCGCCGCAAGGTTTCAACAGCCAAAGCAGCAGGCGGCAAAATCTCGCCCACGCCTTCGGGCAGTAACCACTGTTCTTCTTGATTCATGTATTAACCAGAACCATTAGGAGGGCACCAGCAGCCACCACGCAGAGGCCAATGATGCGGAGTGTAAAATTATCCATCCGGGACAGGCTTAGCGCACTGTCTTTAATGTGCCGCGGTGCAATAAACAAGGGAACCCCTTCAATCAGCAGGGCAATACAAAATGCTTCCAGTAACAGCTCCCAATGCATAGCGTTTCCGTCCGTCGACCGGCTGACTATGTTACCACGTCATGCCGCTGTTTGCCTGCCTAGAGGCTACTTATCCATGTGTCGAAAATAATGCAGAAAATCGTTATCCGGCCCCAGCACTAACACATCACCTTGACCATCGAAGCTATTTCGATAGGCCTGCATGCTGCGGTAGAAACGATAAAACTCGGGTGCTTGGCCATACGCCTTGGCATAAATGGCGCCGGCCTTGGCGTCACCAGCGGCGCGTAATTGCTGAGCTTTGCGGTGAGCATCTGCAAGTAAGGTCGCCACTTTCGCTTTGGTAGCCGCCTCGACTTGCGCCACTTTAGCGGCATTTTCTGCTTTCAAAGTTTTCTGTTCGGCAACTGCATCTGCCTGCATGAGTTGATAAACCTGTTGGCGTGCCGCTTTCGGCCAGCTAATGTTTTGTAGCTGCAATTGGCTAATTTGAATTCCCATTTTAGCCGCTTTCTGATTAACGCCTTCGACTATTTCAGCCAAAGCATCTTGCTGCCCCCCTGACAATAAAGCGGCTTGCGACAACTGTGACAATTGTTTTTTCAAAGGTGCCTTCAATTGTTTCTCTAGCCATTGGTCAACCCCCGTGCCGGGGTTTTGGCTGCTTGCCGAAAACAAGGTTGAATGGGCATAGGTAGCCACATCACTGATCTGCCACAGCACATAAAAATTCACCCCTAGAGGCTGGCCTGAGGCCGTATCCACCTCGATGGCCGGCAAAGTGGTGACTTGGCTGCGCGTATCAACGCTAACCGCTCGATCGACTACGGGCACTAATAAATGCAGCCCGGGCGACAAGGTTGACGTCACCTGACCACTACGCACGACAACGGCTTCTTCGGTGGCATTAACTGGCACGATCGACTGCACCAGCAGCCACACGACCACCACGACCAAGATCAACACGCTGACAATCTTTTGGCTCATAATCCTGGCTCCCCGTCGCCTGGTTTGTCGTACAGGCTAGTGACTTTCTTGGCCGGTTTGGCGTCAGCTTTAGCTTCCGACTTTTCAGCGGCTGGCGATTTGGTGGCTTTATCGTTTACCGCCTTTTCTTTGTCGTCCGCCGTTGAGGAGCGAGTCTTTTGTGCCTGCTCAGACAACAAACTCTTTAACGGCACCAACAGCTGATTGGCGTTACCAGTCATCACCACCACTTTTGGAGTATCTTTGAGAACGGCCTCCATGGTGTCGAAATAAAGCCGGTCGCGCGTCACTTGCGGTGCTTTGCGGTAGCTGGCCAACAAGCTGTTAAAGCGGCTTACGTCACCCTTTGCATGATCGACTTTTTCTTTCTGATAGGCCTTAGCCTGCGTCAGTAATTGTTGCGTCTTCTCTTTGGCACTGGCTATTTTGGCAGCCTGCTTTTGTTTGGCGGCTTGCAATGCCTGTTCGCCTTGGGCGCGAATCGCATCCAGCGAACCAAACGCCTTATCGACACGATCGGGCAACCCTAATTGCTGCACATTAACCTGATTAATTAACAGCCCCGTTTGTTGTGCGGTAACACCTTTGATGAGCTGCTGCTTTATGGCCTTAGCCAAGGTTTCCCGTCCATTGGCCATCAGTTGCTGCAAAGAATGCTGGCCAACCTGCTGACGCAAACTGGCCAACAGCAAATGCTGCAACCCACTGACGGGGGACGCGAGAGAGGTGACATATTTTACGGGATCGCCGATTTGATAGCCAACATCGACCGATACGTTAATCAATTTGCCGTCGGCAGTGACCTGCTCACCTGACAGCTTGTAGTGATTAACGGCATCGACATTAACCAAGGCCACCTGCTGCCAAAGCGGATTGTGCCAATGCGTGCCCGGCTGCTTAACGACCGGCTGATTTCCATAGCCCAGCACGACCGCGCGCTGATGTTCGGGCACTTGATAGGTGCCACTGAATGCCACAATCGCCACCAGCCCGATAACAAAAAGGCTCAGCCAATAGGTAGCAGGACGCGAACCGCCGTTTTTCTTACCCGGTTTCTGAGGCTTTTTGTTGCCCAGCAGGCTGGAAAACTGGTCTTTCACGTCTTTGAACAGTTGATCCAGCTCGGGCGGCTTTTGGGTATCGCGCGGCTTGTCGTCTTTCTTTTTGTCATCGCCGGATTGATTCCAGGCCATGGCTTACTCCAATAAATAGGTACAGGCGGGATTGTAGGCAGCAGGCAGGTCACACACAAGCTGCCGTTATTCATCGATTGGCGAGAGGTCGGCTTCTTTAAGTCCATTATGCCGCAATAAGCGTTCGAAATGTTGGCGGCTCAAGCTAACACGCAACAAAAGATTGCCTTTGGCATCAGTCTTCTCGGCCAGCACTTCGCCGGATTCATACAAGCCAGACCTTAGCCGCCCGGCAACGGCAGGCGGAACGGTCAGCCATTTTTCCACACGCCCTTCACTCAAGCGTTCGGCCATAGCGCGGTATAAAAGTTCCATGCCGTCGCCGGTGACCGCCGACAGCCAAACGCGCACTGGCTTGCCGTCGGCGTCACGTTCGATACGTGCCTCGCCATCGGTCAGGTCGACTTTATTCAACACCTGAAGTTGCGGCTGCTCTTCCGCACCAATGTCATTCAGCACGCCATTTACCGCAGCTACTTTTTCGGGTAGTTCCTCATTGCTGCAATCACTGACGTGCAACAGCAAGGCGGCATCCAGCGTTTCTTCCAAAGTAGCGTGAAAGGATTCCACCAGTCGATGCGGCAGATGGCGAATAAAGCCTACCGTATCGGCCAACACCACCGGCCCCATGCCGGGGATTTTGACTCGTCTCAGAGTCGGGTCGAGCGTCGCAAATAGCTGGTCGGCGACATAGACTTCGCCGGTGGTCATAGCGTTAAACAGGGTCGATTTTCCGGCGTTGGTATAACCCACCAGAGAGACTAGAGGCACCGAAGAGCGTTGCCGCGCACGACGTCCCTGCGCACGCTGGCGTTTAACTTTATCGAGCCGTTGGCGCAAATGTTTAATGCGTTCACGAATCAGGCGCCGGTCGGTTTCCAATTGGCTCTCGCCAGGACCACGCAGACCGATACCGCCTTTTTGGCGCTCCAAGTGCGTCCAGCCGCGAACCAGGCGTGTAGAAAGATGCGTCAGCTGCGCCAACTCCACTTGCAGTCGGCCTTCATGGGTGCGCGCCCGCTGGGCGAAGATATCCAGAATCAATCCGGTTCGATCCAACACCCGGCAGCGAATAATGCGTTCCAGATTACGTTCTTGAGCGGGCGATAAGGCATGGTTAAACAATACCACGTCGGCTTTTTCGGCGGCCGCCATGTCGGCCAATTCCTCGGCCTTGCCCGAGCCGATAAATAGTGCCGGATGGGGTCGGTCGCGTTTGACCACCAGCTGCGCCAATGGAGTGACGCCACTGCTGGCCACCAGATGATGAAATTCGTCTAATGCTTCGCTATCGGTTGCGCCGCGCATCTCCAGATGCACTAACAGTGCCCTATCGAAGCTTTCGCGCGCTTCCACCTCGGGGGTGAGAAAAAATTCCAATCCAGCCTCTTATGCTTTAGCCAAGCCTGTGCCCTAAACGCACAAAGACCGGACAAAGCCGGCCTTTGTGTTTCCCATCATATTGCAACAACAGCGATATTAATCGTTGTAGTGCATGTCATCGCGTGGTGCAGACGGACGCGGATTGCGTACCGGCACAACGGTGGAAATAGCGTGTTTGTAAACCATTTGGCTAACCGCATTTTTCAGCAGTACAACATATTGGTCAAACGACTCAATTTGCCCCTGCAGTTTAATGCCGTTCACCAAGAAAATGGATACCGGAATGTGTTCCTTCCTCAATGCATTCAAGAAAGGGTCTTGTAGCGTGTGCCCTTTTGCCATGGTTGCTCTCCTCGTTTTATGTTTGCCGGTTTATCCGGCCTATCAGCGCAAAAAATCAATCTGTCGGTGCAATATCCATGATTGCCCCCATCCGTTCTACACCACTGGCAATGAGTGCATCGGCATTATCACTACAAAGCCAATTCACATCAGGCCAAGAACGTAGCCAAGTCAGCTGTCGCTTTGCCAAACGGCGTGTGGCGACCAAGGCTTTGGCTTTCATGGTGTCGTAATCGCACTCCCCCGACAGGTAGTCCCATACCTGACGATACCCCACCGCCCGCATGGCCGGCAAGTCGCGATGTACACCAGATTGCTGATAAAAGTGTTTCACTTCATTTATCAGCCCCTGCTCCAGCATCACATCAAAACGTTCCGCGATGCGTTGGTGCAAGGTGGCTCGTGCCTGCGGGGCAACCGCAAACGCTTGTACATTATAAGGGAAGGCAGAGGTGCCCTGCCCGCCACTGTCCAACAATTGTACAGACGCCTTGTGACGCCGGTGGTGCTCGCTCAAAGGCACACCGGTTAAATCAAACACCTCCAACGCCCGTTGAATACGCTGGCTGTCGTTGGGAGCCAGCCGCGCTGCCGTGGGCGCATCCACCTCGGCCAGACGTTGATGTAAAGCAGGCCAACCAAGCTCAGCGGCTTTTGCTTCATAGCCGGCACGCAGCGTTTGGTCGGCTGACGGCAAATCGGCCAAGCCTTCCAGCAGTGCCTTGTAATACAACATGGTGCCACCGACCAATAGCGGCACCTTGCCAGCGGCATGACTGTCATCAATGGCATTTAGCGCATCTTCACGAAACTCCGCCACCGAATAAGGCGTGGTGACATCGCGAATCCCCAATAATCGATGGGGCGCGCGCGCCAACACCGCGTCACTCGGCCTGGCCGCGCCAATGTTCAGGCCGCAGTATATCAGTGCCGAATCCGCATTTATCAGTTCGACCGGAAAACGGGCGGCCAGTTCCACGGCCAAGGCGGTTTTCCCGGCAGCAGTGGGCCCCATCAAGAAAATCACTGGCAAAAGTGGTGGTGTTGGCGCGCTCATCAACGGCCTCGCCAAAAGAGGCTATCCAGCTCTTTCAGGCTCACTTGCGTCCAGGTAGGCCGACCGTGATTACACTGTCCAGCTCTCTCCGTGGCTTCCATATCACGCAGCAGGGCATTCATTTCCGACAGAGTGAGCTGGCGACCGGCACGTACACTGCCATGACAGGCCATGGTGCCGAGTAGGTCATCGATACGGTCTTCGATTTGTCGGCTGCTGCCTTTGGCTACCAAATCGGACAATAAATCGCTGACCAACGCAGCGGCGTCCGCGCCGCGCAGCAAGGCCGGCATTTCGCGCACCAATAAGGATTCCGGTCCGCCACGATCCAGCACCAACCCCAAACGCTGCAAGGCGACCGCTTCCTGTTCGGCATAATCGGCTTCGCGGCGGGATACGGCCACCGCCACCGGCACCAATAACGGCTGGCTGGTGACTCTGGCTTCTTGCCAGCTTTGCTTCATGCGTTCATAGGTGATGCGCTCATGAGCGGCATGCATATCGACAATGACCAACCCTTGCTGGTTTTCGGCGAGGATATAAATTTGCTGTAACTGCCCCAGTGCATAGCCCATGGGCGGAATGGTGTCCGGGGTCTCGCTGTCGGCCACACCGCCTGCACTCTCTTGTGTCGGCAACAGTTGCGCATAACGCTCTGCCTGCTGCTGACCGTTTTGCCAAGTTGTTGGCCTGGCCGACTGCCCTGTTGCCAAAGGCAATGGCGATTGTTGTCGCGGCGACTGGTCGTTGAAGGCAGGCGGCGTAGCAGCCGCCGTCACAAACTTTGGCGTAATAGCGGCTTGGTCATCGCCCGGTGTCATCTCGGCGATGGCATGATGCAGCCCGCGGAATAGAAAGTCGTGCACCTGGCGCTGTTCGCGGAAACGCACTTCGTGTTTGGTGGGGTGTACGTTGACATCCACCTGAGCCGGGTCCAGCTCGAAAAACAGCACATAGGCCGGATGACGGCCATGAAACAAAACATCACGATACGCCTGTCGCACCGCGTGGTTGACCACCTTGTCACGAATGGCGCGGCCATTAACGTAAAAATATTGCAGGTCGGCCGAGGCACGATTATAGGTGGGCAGCCCCAGCCAGCCATGCAGTCGCAACCCATCCCGCTCGATGTCCACCGGCAGGGTTTGCTCCATAAAAGCACTACCGCACAATTGCGCCACGCGTTTGGCACGGCTTTGTTCATCTAGCCCGACGGGCAATTGATGCACCACCTTGCCGTTGTGATTAAGCTGCATGGCCACTTCAAAATGCGACAGCGCAATGCGCCGGAAACATTCTTCCAGGTGCTTGAACTCGGTGCGTTCGGTACGCAGAAAGCGCCGTCTGGCGGGCGTGTTAAAAAACAAATCGCGCATTTCCACCTTGGTGCCACGCGGTTGGGCGGCCGGGGTCAGGCTGGGCCGGGTATCGCGCCCTTCCAATTTGGTTTGCCAGCCACCGTTGTTATCAATGGCACTGGTCAGTGAAAAGCGTGATACCGAGCTGATGGCCGCCAAGGCTTCACCGCGAAATCCCAAGCTGCCAATGGCTTCGAGGTCGTCCAGACTGTGAATTTTGCTGGTGGCATGGCGCGCCAACGCCAACGCCAAGCTGTCTTTATTGATACCGTGGCCATTATCGCGCACCCGAATCAAGCGCACACCACCCTGCTCGACATCCACCTGAATGCGGTCGGCACCGGCATCCAGCGCGTTTTCCAATAATTCTTTAAGCACCGATGCTGGCCGCTCGACCACTTCACCGGCAGCAATCTGGTTGGCGAGCTGGGCATCCAGCAGCGCAATTTGCGGCAGCGCATCACTCATGCAACCACTCCAGTCTGGCTTCGCGCTGCTTGCCGACCACGCGCAAATGCACAATTAAAACCGGCTCGGGCAATTCGCCCTGACCTTTGTCCGGCCATTCCACCAAACAGAGGGCATCATCATCGAAGTATTCGCGAATGCCGATCCATTCCAGCTCTTCCGGATCTTGCAGACGATACAAATCGAAGTGAAAAATATGACGGCCTTGTAGTTGATAAGGCTCCACCAGGGTATAGGTAGGGCTTTTAACCGCCCCCGTATGTCCCAGCGCGCTCAACCAACCACGCACTAGACAGGTTTTGCCCGCTCCCAGCTCACCTTGCAGATGCACGCAGCCTTGCGGCACTTGTGTCGCCAAACGCGCTCCCAAGGCTTGGGTGGCTGCCTCATCGGTGAGTGTAATGATGTCTACCGTCATGATACCTTCCCGTTTGACAGACCGTTTAACAACAAGGGCAGCCAAGGTAAAAGGTCGGTTGCTGCCATGCCGCGTTCGCCCTGTTCTGCCGCCACCTTATCGGCCGCCAGCGCATGCACCAAAGCGCCCAAACAGCTGGCATCAAAAGGCGTCATGCCTTGCGCCATCAGAGCACCAATGATGCCGCTAAGGATATCGCCCATGCCACCCGTGGCCATGCCCGGATTGCCGGCGGCAATCACTTTCACCGGATGTGCGTTATCGGTGATTAATGTGCCAGCCCCTTTGAGCAGTGCCACGCCGCCCAGTTGTTGCTGCAACTGTTTTACCGCCGCAAAGCGGTCCTGATTGATGGCGGCCGTATCGCTTGATAAAAGCCGGGCAGCTTCCCCCGGATGCGGGGTCACAACACGATCAGCGCGAGCGGAAACGGCCGATTCATTCGAGATAATGTTAAGCGCATCCGCATCCAGCAACTGCGGTTTGTCAGAGGCTAATATCGCCTGCAATAAGTCGCGCCCCCAATCGGCCTGTCCCAATCCGGGACCGGCAACGACAACGGAGACTTTCGTTAGCAGGGGTTGCAAATCGGCCGATTGCGCAACCGAATGCACCATAACCTCGGGCTGACGCGCCAGAAAAGCCGCTCGATGCTCGCCGCGGGTGGCGACGCTAACCAAACCGGCACCGCTGCGTAGCGCGGCTTGTGCAGCCATCAAGATGGCGCCGGCAAAGCCATGGTCTCCGCCCACCAGCAGCACATGACCGAAGTGGCCTTTGTGGGCGTGACACGGGCGTGACGGCAAACGCTTTATCAACTGTTCCAGACTGGCACGCTGTGCAGACGGTTTCAGTGTGTCGCCCAGGTTGGCCGGTAATTGCAGGTCGTCAAAATATAGTTCACCGCAACAGGTTTTGCCTTCGCCGGTTAACAAACCCTGCTTTACGGCAATAAAAGCTAAGGTGACATCGGCTTGCACCACACAGCCAGCCGCCGCCCCGGTGTCGCCATTTAATCCGGAGGGTAAATCCAGTGCCAAAACGGGAAGATGCGAGGCGTTGATTTCGACAATGTTGACCGCCGCATCGGGTCTTACGCTGCCTTTAATGCCGATACCCAAGAGCCCATCCACAATGACATCCACTTGCGGCAGACTGCCGGTATCAAAACGATGCACGCCGGGGTCATCCAGCACGGCGGCGGCCATTTGTGCAGTCGTCGGGGTGAGTTTCTCCAAAGGGGCGGCCTGATGAAGATAGACCACCATGCCGGCATCCAGCGCCAGGCGTGCCACCACATAGCCGTCGCCACCGTTGTTGCCGCCGCCACAATAAATGGCCAGCCGCTTGCACTCCGGCCAACATTCGCGCAATAAATCAAAGGCGGCTTGTCCGGCACGTTGCATGAGCACCTCGCCGGGCGTGCCATTGGCAATCGCCTGACGGTCAAGGGCTTTGGCGTCGGCTTGTGTGACCAGTCGATTTGGCAGTTGGCGCGTGCTCACATCAGGCTCCTTCGGCTTGCAGCAGGGCGTCCAGCTCGCGATTGACGCGCCCGGGCGGCAATTGCTGTAAACAGTTGGTGTGCCCCAGCGGGCATTCGCGCTCGAAACAGGGGCTACACGACAAGCCCAGTCGAACACAACGCGCATTGGCCGACAAGGGGGGCGTAAAGGCCGGACTGGTGGAGCCATAAACCGCCACCAGCGGCTTTTGCAAGGCTGCAGCGATGTGCATCAGACCAGAATCATTACTGACAAAGGCACTGGCTTGCGCCATTAAGTCAACGGCATCGGCCAGCGAGGTTTCACCTGCCAGCACTCGGGTTTGCTGTTGTTCTTCCGCTGTTAACAACTCGCGAATGGCATTAGCCACGGGTTGATCATTGGCCGAGCCAAACAGCCATATCTGCCACCCCTGACGCAGCCAATAACGTGCCACCGCTGCATAATGGCGTTCCGGCCAACGCTTGGACGGGCCAAACTCGGCACCGGGACAAAGCCCGAGCACGGGACGGTCAAGCGTTAATTGCAAACGCTGCATGGCTGCCTCGGCAGCTGTCTGGTCAGCTTGCAAATGCGGCGGCACGATCGCTTCTTGTGCCGGCACATCGGCATCGGCGGGCAGTCCCAGCGCCACAAAGCGTTGCACCATTAAAGGATAGCGCTGTTTGTCCAGACGCCGGATGTCATTCAACAACCCATGGCGCATTTCTCCGCGCCAACCGGTGCGCAAAGGCACTTCCGCCCACCAAGGCAGCAAGGCGGACTTCAGGGAATTCGGCAAAACAATGGCTTGATCATATTGCCCGGCTAGCGCCTTTCCTTGACGACGCCGCTCAACCAACTTCAGCTCACCATGCCCGAAAGGCAGACTCAAGGCGGCGTTCACCTCGGGCATGCGCTCGAGAATCGGGCGCGACCAGTCAGGTGCCAGCACATCAATGCGGCAATCGGCCTGGTTTTGCTTGAGTTGGGAAAATAAGGTTTGCGCCATCACCATATCGCCAACCCAGGAAGGGCCGACGATAAGGTGACGCTGAGACGATGACGGCGTTACTTGACGTGTGTCAGCCATTGCTCGTATTGCGGCAATTTACCACGTACCAGATCGAAATAGAGGCTTTGCAGCTTTTCGGCCACCGGGCCACGCTTGCCTTCGCCAATGGTGCGTCCATCGACTTCGCGCACTGGTGTCACTTCGGCGGCAGTGCCGCACAAGAAGGCTTCATCGGCAATGTAGACTTCATCGCGAGTGATACGCTTTTCGCGCAATGTCAGGCCGTTATCTTCAGCCAGCTTAATGATGGTGCGGCGGGTAATACCGTTCAAGCAGGCGGTCAGGTCAGGCGTATAGATAATGCCGTCGCGTACAATGAAAATGTTTTCGCCGGTGCCTTCGGCCACATAGCCTTGCGGGTCGAGCAGCAGCGCTTCATCGGCGTCACACTCAATGGCTTCACCCAACGCCAGCATGGAGTTGATGTAATGACCACCTGCCTTGGCGCGGCACATGCTGATATTGACGTGATGCCGTGTGAAGCTGGAGGTGCGCATCTTGATGCCTTTTTCCAGCAACTCGGGTGACATATAGCTCGGCCATTCCCAGGCCGCTACCACCACATGCACTTTCAAGCCGGAAGCGCGCAGCCCCATGCCTTCGCTACCGTAAAAGGCCAGCGGGCGAATGTAGGCTTCGGGTAAATCATTCTTGGCAACCACATCACACTGCGCCTGCTCGATTTCTTCACAGCTATACGGCATTGTCATCTTCATGATATGCGCCGAATCAAATAGGCGGCGGGTATGCTCTTGCAAGCGAAAAATAGCAGCACCTTGGTCGGTGCCATAGGCGCGTACGCCTTCAAACACACTCATGCCATAGTGCAACGAATGGGTTAATACATGCACCTGGGCATCGCGCCAAGGTACCATTTCACCATCAAACCAAATCCAGCCGTCTTTATCCGCCATTGATGCCATGTTTTTTCTTTCTGCCTCTTTCCAATCTTGATTGTTCAATTATCTGTTGTCGGCGCAAACCAGCGTTCCCACACTTCACCCACTCCGGCACGCAAATCAGCAAAGGCATCGGCAGCTAACACCGCCGGTGCATTTTTCAACGATTGTGTGTGTATCGCCGAGCGGAAGGTCAGGTAGGCTTCACGTAACAGGCCAGCATCGGCTGCCGACATGCGGTTTTGAGCGGCTAGCGCTTCCAGCAATCGCACGTTGTCAGTATAGGCGGCCAATTCGGGATATTGATGTGCCCACCGCAAGACGCCGTATTGCACCATAAATTCGATGTCAACTATACCACCTCTACCCTGCTTGATGTGAAAACCGTCGGCGATATCGCTGCTGGCATTTTGATACATGCGCTCGCGCATGGCCAGCACCTCTTCTCGCAGGGCATGGGTGTCGCGAGTCTGACAGAGCAAGTGGCGACGCAGGCGCGTAAAGGCTTTAGCCAATTTCTCGCTACCCGCTACTGGTCTGACTCTGACCAGTGCCTGCTGTTCCCACACCCAAGCCTGCTCGCGTTGATAGCGTTCGAAGGCCGCTAAAGATGATACCAACAAACCGGAAGCGCCACCGGGTCGCAGGCGCACGTCCACTTCATATAAAGGCCCACTTAATGTGCGGGTCGTCAAAATATGGATCACTCTCCGACTCAGCCGGGCAAAAAATTGTTCGTTGGATAACGGCTTGTTGCCGTCGGTCTGACCGCTTGCCGGGGCGTCATACAAGAACACCAAATCCAGATCCGACCGATGGCTCAACTCGATACCACCCAGCTTGCCGTAACCGAGTACCAAAAAGTCGGCCGCAGCCCCATTGCCGTCTTCGCTCAACGGGATGCCATGCTTTTCGGTCAGCGCTTCCCAGGCCAATCGCACGACCTGCTCAAGGATGGCTTCAGCCAACCAGGTGAGGTAATCACTAACCTGCATCAGGGGCAAAGTGCCGCTGATTTCACAGGCGGCGACACGCAATAGATGCGCCTGCTTGAAGGTGCGCAGCGCATCCATCTGTTGTTCCAAATCTTTATCGGGCAGCCGCAACAGATGCTGGTGTAGCTCATCCGCCAGTTTTTCTCTTGGTGGCGGCGAGTAGAGGCTGCGCACGTCGACCAGTTCGTCAAGCAGCACCGGAAACTGTGTTAGGCGTTCGGCAATAAAGGGGCTGGCTGCCGTGAGCTTGACCAGCTGGGTCAAGGCCGCCGGGTTTTCGACCAACAGCGCGATGTAGGTTGAGCGACGCAGCACAGCGTCCAAAAACGCCAACAAGCGCGTCAGGTTGTCGGCTCCCTGCCCCTGATAGGCCATCACTTCCAAGAGTTGCGGCACCAAGCGGTCGAGCCGTTCGCGCGCCACCGGCTGCATGGCCTTAACCGCACGACCTTGGCGAAACGCCTCGAGCTGTTCCAGCACACCTTGAACGTCGCTTAGCCCGATATTCTCTAACGTATCGCAAGCTTCATCGGCCGACACCTTGCCCTGCCAAACAGCGGTTAACTCGTGGTTGCTGCTGTCGGCACCCACCACATTACCCTGATTGTCGGTAATGACGTTATCGAAATGGCGGCGCACGATGTGGCGATGATGCTGCAATCGTTCCATGAAGATATTGCAGCTCGGCTGTTGCATGGCAAAGGCTAAACGCTGCAGTCCTAATTCGTCACCCGGCAAGCGTTGGGTTTGCCGGTCGGCAACGGCCTGCAAACAGTGCTCGGTATTGCGCAAAAACAAGTAGGCATCGCGCAGCTCTTGGGTGACATTTTCTGGCAAGAGGCCATGTTTGGCGAGCTGAGCAAGAGTTTTCAACAAATTCGGCCCACGCAAATCACGCAGCTGACCGCCGCGAATCAGCTGAAAGGCCTGCACCACAAATTCAATCTCGCGGATGCCGCCTGAACCGAGTTTGATGTCGTCTTGTAGGCCGCGGCGGCGCACTTCGCGCTCGATAAGCAGCTTCATTTCGCGCAGGTGCTGAAAAGCGCCATAGTCAACATAGCGTCGATACACGAAGGGCGACAGCTGCTGTAACAGCTGCTGTCCCGCCTCGATATCACCGGCAATGGGGCGCATTTTAATTAAGGCATATCGCTCCCAACCACGACCTTCACGCTCATAGTAGCTTTCCATGGTGTCAAAGCTGCACGCCAAGGCACCCGAGTTACCCCAGGGACGCAAGCGCATATCGACCCGAAAAACAAAGCCGTCCGGCGTCAGTTCGTCTAGCACACGAATGAGGTCACGGCCGAGTTTGGCAAACCACTGATGAAAGGTCAGCGTGCGTTCACCGGCCGTCACTTCGCCATCTTCCGGGTAGGCAAAAATAAGGTCGATGTCTGACGACAAGTTCAACTCGCCAGCCCCCAGCTTGCCCATGGCTAATACCACCAGCCGCACCGGCTCACCGGCGGCGTTTCGTGGCGTTCCCGAACTTTCACAGGCACGCTGATACAACCAATTCAACGCGGCAGACACTAGGTTATCAGCCAACAAACTCAGGTCGGAGACCGTGTCGTGATAGGCAACATCCGGCTGCTGGCGTCGACTGATATCCCGCCAAATAATGCGGCACATATGGCGGTGTCTGAGTTGTCGCAAGACACGCTGCAAGTCGGCCTCTGTTTCAGCGGCGGCAATAGCCTCGTCTATACTCTGCTTCAAGATGCCGGGGTCTAGCGGTCGATTAAGTCGGTCGTGGGCTGCCAGCCAATCGGCTAAACCCTCGTCTCGCTGCATCCGTTCAATCACATAATCGGATGTCGCCCAAACGCGTGGCAAGCTGCCGACCAATGCCGCCGGCAACCGGCCACCTTCTTGGCAATAATTATCCCAAGCCGTGGCTAACGACTCGCGAAAGGCGTCCGGCAACTGATTAAAATCCGGGATGGCTTCGCTATGGCTCACGATTCGATTGGCTCCGCTACCAAATGATGATCGATGACGCTTAACCGCACGCGACTGCCAGAGGGCAGATCCGAGCCGGTGATTGTCCAGTGATGACCGTCAATATCGACTTCGCCATATCCGTCAATAATGGCATTATCCAATATCACTTCTCTGCCCTGCAGCTTGGCCAGCGCCTGCTCTTGATGTTCTGCGACTTCTTTCCAATGAAACCGGCGCCACCACCACAGTAGCGCCAACAGGCTGAGCACCGCGAATGCCAACAACTGCTCCTGCCAACTCAAACCCGGGTAGACCCAAGGTAACGTCAGCACCAGCACACCTGTCGCCAAGGCCGCGAAACCCAGCCACACCAAAAAGCCGCCACCCAGCAACAACTCGGTCACCAGCAACAACAGCCCCAACAGAAACCAGTGGTAATAATCCAGTCCCTGCAAAAAATTCATGCTTTATCTCCTGCTCCCACCAGTACCTCCTGCACTGGCGTGACACGCATCACCTCGGCGACCGTGGTAATGCCTCTTTTCACCTTTTTCGCACCGCTGATACGCAAGGGCGTTAGCCCGCCTTTCAGTGCTTGCCGAGTCACTGCATCCAAGTCGCCATGATGATTAATCACCGCTTTCATGGCCGTGTCTATATGCAGGGTTTCATATAACCCCATGCGCCCCAGATAGCCAGTACCACGGCATTCCAGACAGCCGACCGGCTCATACACCTGTTTCGGCGGCTGCATGCGAAAGGGATGAACCAGCTCTCGCCAGACATCCTCATCGACCGGCACAGCGGTACGGCAATGGGGACACAAGGTGCGCACCAGCCGCTGCGCCATAATACCGGCCACGGTCGCCGAGATCAGATAAGGTGCCACGCCTAAATCCAGCAACCGCGTAATAGACGCAGGGGCATCATTGGTGTGCAAAGTGGACAAGACCAAATGCCCCGTCAGCGCCGCCTGAATGGCCATGTCCGCCGTGGCCAAATCGCGAATCTCGCCAATCATAATGATATCCGGGTCTTGGCGCAGCATGGATTTGATACCATCGGCAAAGCCCAGGCCGATATTGTCTTGCACCTGCATTTGATTGAAGCTGGGTTCAATCATTTCGATGGGGTCTTCCAGCGTGCAAACATTAACCTGCGAAGTCGACAATTCTTTGAGTGTCGAGTAAAGCGTGGTGGTCTTGCCCGAACCGGTGGGGCCGGTCACGAAGACAATGCCATGCGGCCGGTTGACCATACGCTGCCACGATTGCCGGTCGACTTGCGTAAAGCCCAACTGCTCAAAACTGCGCAGCAACACATCCGGGTCAAAAATACGCAACACCATCTTTTCGCCAAACGCGGTGGGCAAGGTGGATATCCGCAGCTCGACTTCGCTTTTGTCATCGATGCGGGTTTTCAACCGCCCATCTTGTGGTTTGCGCTTTTCGGCTACGTTTAACCGGCTTAAAATTTTCAACCGACTGGTGATGGCCGCCATGATGGTCGCGGGCAGCTGATACACATCGTGCAAGACCCCGTCGATGCGGAAACGCAATTTGCCGATATCGCGACGCGGCTCCAAGTGAATGTCGCTGGCTCGTTGCGCAAACGCATACTGCAAAATCCAATCGACAATATTCACAATGTGCTGATTGTCGGCGTCGGGCGATTTTGTGCCCAGCTCCAGCAGCTGCTCGAAATTGCCCACATCGGACATTTTCTGGCTATTGGCCCTTGCCCCGCTAATCGAGCGGCTGAGGTTGTAAAACTCCATGCGGTAACGCCGCACCGATTCGGGGTTAGCAAACACTTGACGAATGCTGCGATTAGCCAACACCTGCTGCAACCCACTGCGCCATGCCGTGTTGAACGGTTGTTCGCAGGCGACGACTACTTCATCACGCGAAACTTCCAGCGCCAACAGGCCGTGGCGCTCCGAGAAGCCGTAGCTCATGATATTAGTGACCTGGTCGACCACCACTTTAAGCGGGTCAATCTGATAATAATCGAGACCGGTTTGGTCAGCCATCCAGCGACTCAAGGCTTCGCCATCAAGCAGCCCACCTTCGAGTGCGTCTGCCAAGCGGTATTTGGCGACTACTTCCAAGGCATGCCAATTTTGTTCGGTGGGTGCACGCGGTGTAGTGGCAATGACATTATAATCTTCTTGCCGGACACGTCCTTCCTCCAGCAATTTTCCCATCACCCAGCGCACGTCAATAACAGCGGGTTTATCGGCCTGACTCACAGCCCACTCCTTATTTTTTTGTTGTGCCTACTGTACCAGATGATACCTGCTAAGCGCGCAGCGGTTCACAAGACAATCGACCTAATCTGCCCGCGAAAAAACTGACAAGAAACCTCCAGACCTTTATACTCGTTGACTCCGACAACAGTCGAATTTCATCTTTCGGGGAGCGTATCGCGTGTTTTCATTGCAAACCATGTTTGGCGGTCGGGATAAAAGTCTCGATCTGCTACAGGCCAGTGCCGAAACTGTGTTAGAGGCAGCCGTCGCGGCCAACAAATTAGTTGAAGGGGGCGATGACGTGCCCTCCATGGCCGAATTCAGTGCCGCCCGCCGACGCGAGAAAGAGCTCGCTATTGAAATCAGCGAAGGGCTGATTAATAGCTTCGTGACGGTGATTGACCGCGAAGACGTAGAAGCCATGAACTCCACGCTTTACCAGATCCCCAAACGCATCGAAAAATTTGCCTCGCGTTATGCGCTAGTGGCGGAACGCTTGGAAGGTGTTGATCTGCGTGAGCGCACCGGCATCCTGCTCAGCTGCGCCGAAGTCCTCAATGAGATGGTCGGCGAACTGCAGCACGGCTTGCGCCTTGAGCCCATGCGCAATCTACAACGCAAGCTACAAGCACTAGAGTCTGAAGCGGATGATTTGTTATTAGAACCTTACCGCGACCTTTACCTAGACGATTCCGACCCGATGCGCGTCATGCTGGCCAAAGACCTCTTTGAAACACTCGAAAAAGCCATCGACCGTTGCCGCGACATGGGCAACATTATTTATTCCGTTGTCCTGAAGAATTCCTAAGGAGTTGCCGTGAGTATCGGCCTGCTGATCGCGGTCATCGTTATTGCGCTGGCCTTCACCTACATCAACGGTTTTCATGACACGGCAAACTCCATTGCCACCGTTGTCGCCACCAAAGTACTCACCCCCGGCCAAGCCGTCATGCTGGCCGCTGTGACCAACCTTATTGGTGCGTTACTGGGAACGGCTGTCGCCAAGACCATTGCCGAAGGGCTGGTCAACACCGGCATGATCGAATCGGGTGCCTTCTTCTTGTTTAGCGCCTTGCTTGGTGCCTGCATCTGGAACCTGGCGACCTGGTGGCTCGGCCTGCCCTCTAGCTCTAGCCACGCTCTAGTCGGCGGCATGGTCGGCGCGGCAATTGCGGCTACCAACAACTTGGATTCCGTAATTTGGTGGGCATCTACCGGTGCCGATCACTGGTGGCTGGCGAAAGGGGTGATTCCCAAGGTGTTAATTCCCATGGTGGCCTCGCCACTACTGGGCTTCGCCATGTGTTTTATTTTGATGATACTGATGTACATGCTGTTGATGTGGCTCTCACAGCGTAAAAACTCACTCAATCGGCTAGGGCGCACGCCTTTCGTTAACACCTTATTCGGTAAAGCCCAGCTTTTGTCAGCCTCTGCGATGGGCTTATCCCACGGCATGAATGATGCGCAAAAAACCATGGGTATCGTGACGCTAGCCTTGGTTGGTGCCACCACCAGCGGTGTTTTCACTGATATCCCCGATTGGCTAAGCTTTCTGGCCATTGCCGAGCCACATGGCGAGCTCAGCATCCCAGTCTGGGTAGTCGTACTATGTGCTTTAGTGATGGCAGCAGGTACAGCTGCCGGCGGCTGGCGTATTATTAACACTCTGGGTCACAAAATGGTGAAACTGCACCCCGTTCACGGTTTTATGGCTGAAACCGGCGGTGCTTTAGTTATCCTGCTGGCTTCATCCTTCGGCATTCCGGTGTCCACCACCCATTGTGTCTCTTCAGCCATTATGGGTGTCGGTGCAGCAAAACGCTTTAGCGCCATCCGTTGGACGGTTGTCGAGCGGATGTTATGGGCCTGGGTAATGACCATGCCCGTCACTGCGCTAGTCTCTTGGTTGATTTCCAAGAGCCTGGTTAATGTCTTCTAATCTAGCCCAATAAGCCAGTATTACACCGGCTTATTGGGTAAAGGCAACACGGGCAGATCTCCCGTTACTTGACGAGACTGCTCCTGCAAACAGGCGATTGCTGCTGCCTCGTCGCCTTGCGCCTGCTTCAGGCGCGCCAGCTCCGCCCAAGCCACTGCCATGCCCGCCTCACCGGCAAACCGGAAATAGCTTTCCGCCTTACCCCACAAAGCCGCCTTTAATGCCGTACGGCCTGCCACCAGTGCCAGTCCGGCCGATGCCGGGTAGCGTTTAATCCAGCTTTCAACCTTCTTCAAGAAGGCCGTCGAATCGGTGGTCGGCAAATCCGCCAAGACTAGCGCATAGCCTTCATTCCACTGGCGCTGAATGGCCGCATCCAGCGTTTTCAATGCGCCTTTGGTATCACCAAAGTGCATTTGGTAGCCCGCATATTGTGCCACCAGCGCCGGTGTTTGCTGCAGCGCCGGCGACAGGCCATGCCAACATTTGCGTAGCCGTTTCAGACTGTCATCTGGTTCGGCATCTGCATCGGCAATGTTCTGCAGGCGGCCGTGTGCCAGCGCCACCTTATCCGCCTCTGGTGCCGCATCGGACGGCAACCGGTTAAGGTGTTTTTGCAGTCGATCCCAGTCTGCTTGCTGCTCGGCTTGTTCGGCCGCTAGACGCCGCAAGGGAATATTCCTTTCATCATGGGCCAATTGTTCTTCCAGCTCGCCGCCAATTGCCGCATCTTGCTCGCGCACATGCCAAAAAAGGCGTAGCCAGATCGCTAGGCGCTCGCCATCACGATCATTTTCCGCCGCTTGCAGTAATGCATCACGGTCGGCTACCAGCCCCTGCTGGTGAGCCGCATAGGCAGCCCCCAATAGGCCAGGATAACCCCATAGCCCGCGCGTGGTACGCGCAAACTGCTTTTGCGCCTTTTCCCAACGGCCTTCACCAAGTGAGCGCACTGCACGCTTAAACCATTTAATGGCCAGCTGTTCTGACGTGGCACGACGCCACAAGGAAAAAGCGGCAAGCAACACAACGGCGGAGATAAACCAAAGCACCAGCAAAACGAACAGATAAAAGCCCAAGGTCGTTTCCAGTCGCCAGTCACCGCGAATAAACAACACGTAACCCGGGTCATTTAACAACCACTGCGCGATGGCAATGGCCAACACCAAGACAATTAGCAGCGCAACAACCAGCTTTTTCATGGCTGCTCTCCTGTGTCGGCTGCATGGTGCTGATCCAATAGCGCTTTAATGGCTTCCAGGCCGGCACCAATCTGCGGAGCGGCTTGGCGCACTGCTTTGTGCTGTAAGTTATTCAGCTGATCTTTGATCGCCTTGACCGCAGGCTGACTGGCATCCAGGTAGGTATTTACTAACTGCTCGCCTTGCAGCAAGGCTTGCTCATACACGGCCGGACGCCCTTGCAGTAGCGCCAGCTGTGCCTGCTGCAGGTTCACCGCTAGGGCTAAACGCACCTGAGCCAATTGGCTGGCCGGCAGCGGCAATGGCAGGTCGCCCTGCGTCCGCTCTAAGTGAATGGGCAGATGAGACCAGAGCGAGCGCCACCAGCTGGTTTCTGCTACTTCGTCGGTTTTGCTGTGCTCGGGGGCATCTGCCACGCTAGGTGCTAATGCCACCTGCTGCACCTGTTTCATTAGCGCACCCAACTGCAACAAAATAGCCGTGGTATCGACCTGCTGCGCTGCCTGCACCTTTTGCATGTCTTGCGCCAAGGCGCGACGAGCCGGAATAAGACGCGGCTCGTCAATACCTGCCAACACCTTATCGCTGGCTTTTAATAACTGATAGGTGGCCGATAAGTCGGCGGTTAAGAGAAGGCGCTGCTGAGCCAGACTGGCTAGCGATTTGGCCTCGTGTAGCCGCCACAATATCGAGCCGCCCTTGCCTAAGGTTGACAATTTTTTACGGTGCAATTGAACCTGCTCACGAACGCCTTGTAACGTCTGTTTTAGTTCCGCGAGCTGCTGATGGCTTGCCTCACTGCGTTGCTGTTGTACGTTTTGCAGCTGTGTGACTTGTGCCGTCAGTGCTTGCTGATCCGCTATCCATTGACGCCCATAGCGCCAGCCAAACCAACCTGCGGCAACCAATATCACCACCAGCACAATGACCAGAAGCACTAACCCTTTGCGTCCTTTCGGTTTTTTGCTACTGGATTGTTGAGTGTCTTGTTGTTCGCTCATTATGTTTCCTTTTTATCATGAACAACTGACCTGACTGCGGCCAGCATATCGTCATCGGCCGGGCTATCTGCCACTACAACCGTTCTCGCCTCTTTCGCAACTGTTTGCGCCATACGCTCACTGCCTACCACAACCACAGTGCGGCGCACATCGCGGCCTGCTCGAGCCAGAATGCAACGCCAACTGTCCAGGCTGGTGACCAAAATACCGTCCACCCCCGTAGACGGCCAATCAAACGCTACATTACATTGGCGAAGATACACATCCAAACGTGTAACCGATATTTGGCGTTTTTGCAACGCAGGCTGCAATAACCCGCGCCCGCCCTGCCCAGACACCAGCAGCACCCGTTTGCCTGCCGACACGTCCAAATCAGGCATCGCGAGCAAATCTTCAGTGCGAAATCCAGTCGCTGGTGCACGAGCTTCAATATCATATTGCCGCAGTGCCTGAGCGGTAGGCAGCCCGATGGCCAAATGGTTAACGGCGGGCCAGCTCGCCTGATAACGCTGCACCCAATCGGCAAAATGATGAACGGCATTACGACTGGTGAACAATAACGCCGTGTAATTCGGCAACTGCTGCAAAACGGCGGCAGAATTATCTGGTTCGCACGCGACGATGCGCAACGCCGGCATAATATCCACATCGCAACCCAGCGAATCCAGTGCCTTCGCCAAGGCATGATTACAACCCGCAGGACGAGTTAGCAGCCAGCGCATTCTGTTATTGGCCGTAAACGTCGGCCAGAATGTCACCTGCGCCTTGCTCCAGCAGCGCCTCTGCCACCGCAATGCCTAAGGCTTCGGCTTCTTGGCGAGGTGCACGCTTTTCGGCACGCAGTACGGTTGAGCCGTCGAGGCTCGCCACCAGACCGCGCAACCATATGTCGTCGCCTTCCAATTCGGCATAACCGCCAATGGGTACTTGGCAGCCTCCTTCCAGGCGGCGATTCAAGGCGCGCTCGGCCAACACCCGATCGGTGCTGTCTTTATCTGCCAAGGGCAACAGCTGCTCAATGAGCTCGGCGCGGTCGGCACGGCACTCGATGCCAATGGCACCCTGCCCTACCGCGGGCAACGACAACTCGGGGGGGACTCGCCGACGAATACGGTCATGCAGATCCAGACGCTCAAGGCCAGCAGTTGCCAGCAAAATGCCATCAAATTGACCTTCATCCAACTTGGCAAGGCGGGTTTGCACATTGCCTCGCAAGCTCAACACCTCAACGTCTGGTCGGCGAGACTTCACTTGAGCCGAACGCCGCAGGCTTGATGTCCCAACGCGCCCACCCTTTGGCACCTCGTCAAGCGTGGCATATTGGCTACTCACCCAGGCATCGGTTGGCGCGGCTCTTTTGCAAATAACCGGCAATGCAAAACCTTCTGGCAGCTCCATTGGGACATCTTTCATGGAATGCACGGCGATATCGGCACGGCCGTCTTGCATGGCCAACTCAAGCTCTTTGACAAAGAGCGCCTTGCCGCCAATTTTAGCGAGTGGCGTATCCAACAGTTTATCGCCGCGGGTGGTCATGGTGACCAGTTCCACCTCTAAATCCGGGTGAATGGCTTGCAGGCTGGCTTTGACATTTTCGGCTTGCCAAAGGGCAAGCTTGCTACGACGGGTGGCAATGCGAAGGGGCATGAGGCGGATTCCTAATTAGTGTATCCGCCTCATTTTGCCAGAAATGGCTGGCTTTTCCGATACCGCCAACCAGGTGGCGGCCGGTTTTGTTATCTGGCTAGTTACCGTACACGATGACGGTGAAGGTTGAGACAATGCCGAGGAAAGAATGGCTTTCATAATCCACATGGTGAATCTCGGTAATGCCACCATTGTGGGCAGCGGTTTGGATGCTGGCATCACCTGTGGCGACCAAGCCGAGAATAGAGGTCGCTTGAGCACGGCCAACCAATTCAGATTGAGTGCTGCTATCGGTTACGGCCAAAGGCGCTTTCACATTTGTCCAGATAAGGCCACTAACTGGCGATTGCACATTAGCACAAGCACCCAAAAACAGGCTGCACATCAGGACAAGAAGCAATTTCTTCATGGGAGTTCCTCGTTTATTCTTGTTGGTATCGATCGCAATGGTAGCCGCAACCATAGCGGCGCGGCAAGTAGGGAACCTCTGAACAAGTCGTAGCGGCCGCAGGCCTTCATAAAATTCATCCGGCAAGGCGCGCGAACGCAGCAGGTTCCTTGGCGAGTTTATCGGTTAGTGCGCGCGCGTTCAAAGGGTTTGCATCAATTTGCGCAGGGGCGCCAAATGACGCCGACTCACCACCAAACGTTCATCTATGCCAGCCAGCCGCACCAAGTGTTGCCCGCCTTCTTCTGTTTCCAACCCCTCCAAATAACCTATGGCGATCAAGGCGTTGCGGTGAATACGAAAAAAGGTATCGGCAAATTCGCTTTCCAGCTCTTTTAAACTGGTGTCGATTAGCACCTCTGTCTCAGCAGATCGCACGACGACATATTTTTGCTCGGCACGAAAATAACGTACTTCGGCAAGCGGCACCAATTCCAGTCCTTTATGGGTACGCGCGCTAATATATTCTCGGGCTTTATTTTCCTCTTGTTGTGCTGCTGCCAAACGACTGGCGCGTTGCAGCGCTTCCTGCAAGGCGTCACGCCCGATCGGCTTCAGGAGATAATCCAGCGCCTGCACTTTGAAGGCTTCCAGCGCATGCTGGTCATAGGCGGTGCAAAAAATAATAGCGGGCGGATTACCCAGTTGGCACAGTTTTTTCGCTGCCTGCAATCCATCCAGCCCCGGCATACGGATATCCAGCAGGATAATATCGGGGCGGTCGTGCTGTACGGCGTCCAGCAGCGCCTGGCCGTTGGCCACCTCTCCCGCCACGTCATAACCCGGCAGATTATCCAGTAATCGAATCAAGCGCTGACGCGCCAAAGGCTCGTCATCACACACCATCACGCGCATGCTTTAGTTACCTTTTATCGTTATGTCGCATCGACGTAGGGATATCGCACAATAATTTGATAGTGACCAGACAGCTGCGAAACGTCAAGCTTGGCGGCCTTGCCATGCAAGGCCTCCAGCCGATAGCGAATATTATCTTGCGCCATGCGGTTACCTCGGTGATGCCCGCGCACCGGCGGCACCGGGTTGGCAATGCTAATGCACACCTCATTATCCGCTCGATAAATGGCAATACGAATTTCACCGCCCTCCGGCCGCGCTTGAATGCCGTGGTAAACGGCATTTTCCAAAAGTGGCTGCAAGGTGAGCAGTGGAATGGGCTGCGACAAGAGCGGCTCGTCAATTTGCCAGTCCATGGTTAGCCGGTCGCCCAGGCGCAGCTGCTCGATGTATAAATAGCGACGGCACAGGCTCACCTCTTGTGCCAGAGTAACCTGTTCCTCATTGGTCGACAGACTGGCACGAAATAATTGTGACAAATCCTCCACCACTTTCTCGGCAGCATCCGGGTCGACGCTAATCAGACTGGCGATACTATTCATGCTATTGAATAAAAAGTGCGGCCGAATACGCGATTGCAACGCCTGGATACGCGATTGCAGTTCGGACTCGCGGCGACGCATTAGCTCTTCCTGGATATAGAAATAGCGCATGGTCATGCCGGTCAGCAGCACCGCAATGCTCACACCGTAAATCACTTCGCTATTGAACACGTCGTACCAAATTGGCGCGCCGTTAATCCAGTTCGCCAATGTTTGTGCCGCCACGCTCAGCACTAAAGTATCCACCGCCACAATCAGCACTACCGCCACCGCTGCCACGGCAATCGGCAAGCGGTTCAGCCACTGCCTTGAGGCGCAGAGTAGCGTCGCGGCACTCAGGCCAATCCACTGCATGAAGAAAGAATTTAGCGCTAAGGTCGTCAACCGGAACGGCTCGTAATAGGCGCCCATCAATGTCAGCACGATGGCCATCAGCTCGGCGATAATGACCACCACCAACACCGTGTTACCGGTGCAAAAGTTGGGCAAAAACTGATGCTCGGATTTGTTATTCATGTTTTTGTTCCTTTAGCGCACCGACGCCCTGCCGGCTCACCACTGCATGATGTTATACTGCGCGCTGACAAGCTACACCCTTGTCGTTTTTCTTCTGCTCACAACCGGACGAGTTTCATGACCGAGAAGCAAAATCACAAATTATGGGGCGGCCGTTTCGCCGAATCGACAGACCAATTCGTGCAGGAATTTACTGCCAGTGTCACCTTTGACCAACGACTCTACGCCCATGATATCCGTGGTTCCATTGCTCATGCCACCATGTTGGCCGACGCCGGCGTGCTGACCGGCGACGAGCGCGACAGTATTATCGATGGCCTCAACGCCATTCGCGGCGATATCGAGGCCGGTCGTTTCAGCTGGTCGGTCGAGCAAGAAGACGTTCACATGAACATCGAAGCCGAGCTCACCCGGCGTATCGGCATTACCGGCAAGAAACTTCACACCGGTCGCAGCCGTAACGACCAGGTAGCCACCGATGTGCGCCTTTGGTTGCGCGATGAAATCGACCTGATTGATGCGCAACTGGTGCGCTTGATGAACGGTCTGCTGGATTTGGCTGACCGTGAAGCGGCCACCATCATGCCCGGTTTTACCCATTTGCAGACGGCACAGCCGGTCACCTTTGGGCACCATTTGCTGGCTTGGTTTGAAATGCTCAAGCGTGACCGGGCGCGCCTGCACAGTTGCCGCAGCAACCTCAACTATTTGCCTTTGGGTGCTGCTGCCCTGGCAGGCACGACCTACCCCATCAATCGTCAGCAAGTGGCCGACCTGCTTGATTTTGACGGCGTTTGCGAAAACTCGCTCGATGCGGTGAGTGACCGTGATTTTGCCATCGAGTTTTGTGCAGTGGCCGCCACGGCGCTGATGCACTTATCGCGCATGAGCGAAGAAATGGTGCTCTGGACCAGCGCCCAGTTCAACTTCGTGCAGCTACCCGACCGTTTCTGCACCGGCTCGTCCATTATGCCGCAAAAGAAAAACCCCGACGTGCCCGAGCTGGTACGGGGCAAAACCGGTCGCGTTAATGGTCACTTGATTGCATTGTTGACCCTGATGAAAAGCCAGCCGCTGGCCTATAACCACGACAATCAAGAAGATAAAGAGCCGCTATTTGATGCTGCCGACACCTTGTTCAACTGCTTGCGCGCCTTTGCCGACATGGTGCCCGCCATGGAACCCTGCCGGGATGTGATGCGTGAAGCCGCACGACGTGGCTTTGCCACCGCCACCGACTTGGCCGATTATCTGGTGCGCAAAGGCATTCCTTTCCGTGATTCCCATGCCATTGTCGGTCAGGCCGTGGCTTATGGCGTCGCCGAGAAGAAAGACTTGGCCGAGATGAGCATTGATGAATTGCGCCAATTCTGTGCCGACATTGACGAAGATGTGTTCGAAGTGCTGACACTGGAAGGTTCGGTAAGCGCGCGCGACCACATCGGCGGCACCGCCCCGAACCAGGTGCGCAATGCCATTCAGCGCGCCCGCCAGGCATTGGAGTCAGCCTCATGAAACGGCTGCTTCTGGTGACATGCTTGTTACTGTCGGCCTGCGGGCAAAAAGGACCACTCTATTTCCCGCAAGACGACACTGCCACCTCGTCATCGGCATTGGTTATGCCGTCTACTCTTTCGTCTAACACGAGCGCTGCATGAGCTTTTTTAATTATCAACAGCAACAGCTGCACGTCGAATCGGTGCCGCTTAGCCAACTGGCCGAACAATTCGGCACACCGTTATACGTTTACTCGCGTGCTGCTTTATCCGAGCATTACCACGCCTTTGATGCTGCCTTTGGCGATCACCCCCATGAAGTCTGTTATGCGGTAAAAGCCAATAGCAACCTAGCCGTACTTAACTTGCTCGCCCGGCTGGGTGCCGGTTTCGATATTGTCTCGGGCGGTGAGCTGACGCGCGTGCTGCGTGCCGGTGGCGACCCCGATAAAATCGCCTTTTCTGGTGTCGGCAAAACGGCCGAAGAAATGCGCCAAGCACTAACGGCCAACATCCATTGTTTTAACGTTGAGTCCGCCGCCGAACTGGAACAGCTCAACCAGGTCGCAGGTCAGCTGGGCGTGACCGCGCCAATCGCCTTGCGGGTGAATCCCGATGTCGATGCTCAGACTCACCCTTATATTTCAACCGGTTTGAAAGAAAACAAATTCGGCATTCCCATCGAAACAGCCTTTACCCTTTACCAGCGCGCCGCCGAGCTAGCTCATATTCGTATTATCGGGCTTGATTGCCACATCGGCAGTCAGCTCACCGAGCTCACGCCTTTTGGCGATACCCTGACGCGGCTACTCGATCTCACCAATCGTCTGAAAGACGTTGGCATTACCCTGCAGCATCTGGATTTGGGTGGCGGGCTAGGCGTGACCTACAAAGACGAAACACCACCGTCGCGACGCGACTACGTGCAAACCCTGCTCAATGGCATCCCCGGTGATTTGGCCGTACATATTGAGCCGGGGCGGTCGATCGCGGCCAATGCGGGGGTTTTTCTCACTCGCGTGCTCTACCTCAAGCCCACTGACTATAAAAACTTCGCCATTATCGATGGTGCCATGAACGACCTCATTCGTCCGAGCTTATACAGCGCATGGCAACGTATCTTGCCGGTGGCAGAACGACAAGGTGAGACAAGACTCTGGGATTTGGTCGGCCCGGTTTGTGAAACCGGTGATTTTCTCGGGAAAGACCGAGAGCTGGCACTTGAGCCAGACGACCTTTTGGCCGTCATGGGTGCCGGTGCATACGGGTTTGCCATGGCCAGCAATTACAATAGCCGCAATCGCCCTGCTGAGGTGCTTGTCGATGGCAGCGACGTATTCGAAGTGCGTCGTCGCGAATCGCTGGAAGACCAGTTGGCACTGGAATCGCTACTGCCTTAAGGAACCTCTGTAGAGGTTCCTTAAATCACCGCAAATTGCTCACAAACATAAGCCACTCTCGAGGCCACATCCTGATACGGGTTAGCCAATTCCTCAATATGCGTCAATCGCGGAATTAACCCAGCGTTGTTGGCTATCTGGATGGCCAAACCAGGGCGTGCGTTAAGCTCCAGAAGCTGTGGGCCATGAGTGCGATCAACAACCATGTCGACACCTATATAGCCCAACTTGGTTAGTTCGTAACAGCCGGCAGCCAGGGTCAGCATGCGCTGCCAATCCACCACGGCCACGTCTGACAGGGCGCGGTCGTTATCGGGATGGGTAGTGACCTGGCAAGACTGCTGGACGGCGTTCACATAACGGCCGCTGCCGATATCCAACCCGACCCCGACTGCGCCTTGGTGTAAGTTGGCCTTGCCGTCCGATGCGCGCGTGGGCAACCGCAGCATTGCCATAACCGGGTAGCCTCGAAAGATAATAATGCGAATATCCGGCACGCCTTTATAGGCAAAAGCCCCCAGCTTGGGTTCGCAAACCACCAGGTCCTCGATCAGTACCGTGTCAGGCTGACCGCCGAGTGAGTAGAGCCCGGCCAGCACATTACTCATGTGTCGGTAAACATCGTCAAGTGACAATGCTTCGCCCGATGGTTTGATAAATACATCGCCGCGCCGCCGCTCGATGACGAGAATGCCTTTACCGCCTGAGCCTTTGGCAGGCTTCACGACAAAATTGTCGAGCTGCTGCATTTTTTTCAAGGCGGCACGCAGCCCCGATTGATATTTTATGACCAGACGTAATGCAGGCGCGGCTACGCCATGCTGTTGCGCCATTTTTTTGGTACGCAGCTTGTCATCCACAAGGGGATAATAACGACGGTTGTTGTAGCGGCCAATGTAGCTGCGGTTACGTCGGTTGATCCCAAGGATACCAAGTGATGCGAGCTGACTCGGTTTAATCAGCATCGATCAATTCCTGCTTGAGGTCGCGAAAACGATACAGCTCGGACAGCCGGTAGCCAGTGTATTGCCCCATCATCAGCATGAGGGCAATTAACACCAAATTCAGCTCAGGAAAGTTGAAACTCAGATGTTCCACCAGTGGAATCTTCATTACGCCATAGGCGATAATGGCAACAAACAGACTGCCGGAACCCTGCACCATGACCTCACGCGGCCCTTCCTCTTCCCACAGCACCGACATGCGTTCGATCGTCCAAGCGAGAATAATCATCGGGAAGAACACTACCGTCACGCTGGTGCCCAGTCCTAATTTGTAAGCCGCCAAGCTCATAAAGGCAATGAGCGTAATAACGACCACGATCAGCGTCGAGATACGCGCCACCATCAATAAATTCAAATACGCCAAGTAACTTCTTAATAATAACCCCAGGGCAACAATCAAAATAAAGCTGGTTAGTCCGGGGATGAGCGATGTTTGCAGGAAAGCCAGAGCAATGAGCACCGGCATGAAAGTGCCAGATGTTTTGATGCCGACCAAGAGCCGCATAAATACGACGATCAGCGCCCCAATGGGCAAGAGAAATAGCATTTTGAACATGCTCTGTGCTTCGATCGGCAACAGGTGGACACCCAGCAAATTAAACACGCTATTACTCAGTTGTGTTTGTGCAATTTGTTCCGCAGGCACGCTACGCCGGATCATGGAGAAGCTAACATTAGAGTCCACCCCACCCGTCACGTTGAGTATGCCATTTCGACTGGTATTCCATATCAGCAGGTTGTCCGGTACGCCTTGTTTACCCGTCATCGGTTGATACAGTAGTTTGCCGTCTGTCCCTTTCACCTCGACCAACGGCGTCAATGACTGGTTACGGCGCGCATCCTCCAAATAAAGTCCTTCAACAACACGTGCCGGGACACCAGCTTGATTAAGCAATGCTGTCAGCAAGGCGGCACGATTCGACTCGTAGCCGACTAGCAACGCAGCATCTTGATTGCTGGTGTCATTAAGGTGTTTGACGAGTTCGCGGGTCAAACTCTGTGGATTACTGGATTTCGCCAAAGCTGCATTGAGCAGCTGACGCGCAGCTGTCGCTTCAGGTTCAGGCCAAAAGACAGGCTGAACCTTGATTGGAGGGCCAGGATCAATAGTTCCGCTGTTTGGCACGGCAATAAAGCTGGCTTCATAGTAAAGCACTTGGGGACCGGACGCTTGGCGACGCGTCCAAATGCCATGGCGCTGTCCGGCCTTTCTCACAATGGAAAAGCCATAGCCCTGAGAAGCGGCTTGTTCGTGGTAAAGACGAAAATTGCCAGATTGATCGGGCAATATCAGATCTACCTTAACGGCATCGTCCGCTACAAATGTAATGCGCGCTTCAATTTGCCACACATCTTTCTGTGCACCGGGCAGCAATGGTTCTCCCGTCACATGGTTACGCAATGCCGCGGTGCCTATTCCTGCGATCACCAATAGAACAACGATGAGGTAAAAAATCCAGTGGGAGGTTTTACTATTCATGGTCAGTAACATCCCGTTTCAAAGGCGCCGCAAACTTCTTGCTGACATCAACGACCATAAGGTCTCGCAACACATTACGGCCGATCAAGACGGGAAAGTTCAGACCCTTTCGGCTATTGAGATTAAATTCAGCAAATTGGGTCACCCCACCAATAACCACTTGCAGTTCAACCACAGGGCGACGATCCAACGTTTTACTAGACGCGCTGTCGATCAACACCCAGTGATCAACCTTCTTCTCAAACTCTTGTGTCTTGTGGGTTGTGCGATTGAGCAGCTTGAAACGCACCCAAGTATCGCCGTCGCGCTCGAATTTTTGGATCTCGCTGGCGTCTAGCGATGCGGTTTCAGCCCCCGTATCAATACGCGCATCCATCAGAATCTTGAGCTGCGGGAACCAAACCTTCTCTACCGAACCCACGACTTGCTTATCGTCTGGCAAGTGTCCCGAGGCAGTATAGTCAGGATTACCACTTGTATTAGCACAAGCCACCTGACGCGTGCCTACATCACTCAAAGACACATCGACCGACAGGGGCTTAGAGAGTGTCGTATTTAATTTGCTAATCACCTGAGTAAAGGCTTTCTGCTGACGCAGGAGTTCTTGCTGATTCGTTTGCTGGGCACTTAAACATTGTCGAATAACCGCCAAGTCCTGCTTGGAAACCATCACATAGGGGGGAGTTGTGCAGGCAGAAAGCCACAAAACAAGGAATCCCCGTCAGCTCGCTGATGCGATAAACCCTCAGGCAAACCTCATAACTGGCAGCCAGCGGTTTCTATATGTATGCAGGTTACCACGCCTACATCGACATGATGGGCGGCAC
>CAYVZZ010000005.1:0-45457 GCA_964456185.1 uncultured Alcanivoracaceae bacterium | reverse complement strand
ATGATTCCCGAAGCCGCCTACGCCATGCTGGCTTGCACCCGCATTGGCGCCATCCACTCGGTGGTTTTTGGTGGCTTCTCACCAGAAGCCCTGCGCGACCGCATCGAAGATGGTCAATGCGCACTGCTGATTACCGCAGACGAAGGCGTACGCGGCGGGCGCACTTTTGCCTTGAAGAAAAATGCCGACCTGGCGCTCGCCAAGGGCTGCGACTCGCTCAAATCCTGCTTGGTCGTCAAACGCACGGGCGGTGATATCGACTGGGTTGAAGGTCGTGACGTCTGGCTACACGACGCTCTCGAAGGCGTCAGCGACGATTGTCCGCCTGAAAGCATGGACAGCGAAGACCCACTCTACATCCTCTACACCTCTGGCTCCACCGGCAAACCCAAAGGCGTGGTGCACTGTACTGGTGGCTATCTGGTGAACTGCGCCCTAACACACAAATACGTATTCGATTACCACGATGGCGAAGTCTATTGGTGTACCGCCGATGTCGGCTGGGTAACCGGCCACTCTTATATTCTCTACGGACCACTGTGTAACGGTGCCACTACCGTGATGTTTGAGGGTGTGCCCACCTACCCTGACGCTTCGCGTTGCTGGAAAGTCTGCGAAACCCACAAGGTCAACTCCTTCTACACGGCACCCACTGCCATCCGTGCCCTCAAGGCACAAGGCGACGAATTTGTCACCCAAACCGACCGTTCTAGCTTGAAACTGATTGGCACCGTAGGCGAGCCCATCAACCCGGAAGCCTGGGAATGGTATTACAAGGTGGTCGGCGAATCCCGCTGCCCCATTGTTGATACCTGGTGGCAAACTGAAACCGGCAGCATCATGATTGCCCCTCTGCCCGGCGCAACACCGCAGAAACCCGGTTCGGCCACACTTCCCCTGTTTGGCATTGAGCCGGTTTTATTGGACGAAGACGGCAATGAAGTCCAGGGAGAAGGCGACGGCAAGCTTTGCATCAAACGCTCATGGCCTAGCCAGATTCGCACCGTTTACGGCAACCCGCAGCGCCTTATCGATACCTATTTCACCGAAAATCCCGGTTATTACACCTCGGGCGACGGCGCTCACCGAGACGCCGATGGCTACTTTTGGGTCACCGGCCGCATGGACGATGTCATTAATGTTTCCGGGCACCGCATTGGCACGGCCGAAATCGAGGCCGCTGTGGCCACCCATCCCAAGGTCGCGGAAGCCGCTGTGGTGGGCTATGACCACGACATCAAAGGCAAGGCCATCTATGCCTTTATCGGCCTCAATCAGGGAGAAACCCCTAGCGATGCCATCGAGGCAGAAATATGTAATGTCGTAAAAGAACAAATCGGCTCTTTTGCCAAACCCGAGCTGATTCAATTTACCACTGGCTTACCCAAGACGCGTTCCGCCAAGGTCATGCGACGCATTCTGCGTAAAATCGCCGCTAATGATCTGGAAGGTGGCGTAGGAGACACCTCAACGCTAGCCGATGCCAGTGTGGTCGACAAACTCATCGCCGAACGCAAGAATCAATAGGCGTTTGCCATCACACAGGCGTAAAAAAAGGGAGCTACTTTGGCTCCCTTTTTTACGAAACTGGCTAATCGATTAGCCTTCGAATATCTCGTCAAGCGAATTAAGCGGATAGTGTGAAGGGAAGCCCTTGCGCGCCACACCGGAATCCACCGCAGCTTGTGCAACTGCAGCCGACACCTTACCCAACAAACGCGGATCGTTGGGCTTGGGAATAATGTAATCCGCACCCAGTGTAAGATCTTCACCTTGATAGGCTTGCTTCACTGCGTCCGGCACATTGGTGTCATTCACCAGCTCGGCAATAGCCTTAACAGCTGCCAGCTTGATTTCTTCATTAATCGCGGTTGCCCGCACATCCAGCGCCCCACGGAAAATGTAGGGGAACACCAACACATTATTCACCTGATTCGGGAAATCAGAGCGTCCTGTTGCGATGATGGCGTCGGGACGCGCCTGCTTCGCCACTTCGGGGCGAATCTCGGGATCGGGGTTAGCCAATGCAAAGATGATTGGCTTGTCGGCCATGCTGGCAACCATCTCGGGTGTCAACAAATCGGGGCCTGATACGCCGACAAACACATCGGCACCTTCCAGCGCATCTTCCAAGGTACGTTTTTCAGTGTCGTTGGCCAGTGCTGCTTTATATTGTGTGAGGTCATCACGACGGCTGTGGATCACGCCTTTACGATCCAACACTAAAATATTTTCTTTGCGCACGCCCATTTCGATCATCAAACGAATCGAGGCCACACCGGCTGCACCTGCGCCAACGCAGGTCACTTTAATGTCCTCGATATTCTTGCCTTGCAGCTTCAAGGCATTCAATAAGCCCGCGCAAATGACAATGGCCGTGCCGTGTTGATCATCGTGGAAAATCGGCACGTCGCAATTTTCTTTCAGCACCCGCTCCACTTCAAAGCACTGGGGCGCTTTAATGTCTTCGAGGTTAATGCCACCAAATGTTTTATGGATGCGCGTAACCGTATCGATCAAAGCAGGCGTGGTTTCGGCTTCTACCTCGATATCGAACACATCGATACCCGCAAAACGCTTAAACAGTAGCGCCTTGCCTTCCATTACCGGCTTGGACGCCAAACCGCCCAAATTACCCAGCCCCAAAATGGCGGTGCCATCACTAATAACGGCCACCAAGTTACCTTTATTGGTATAACGATAGGCCAGCTCTGGCTCACGGGCGATTTCACGTACTGGCTCGGCCACACCCGGACTATAGGCCAAGGTCAAATCGTGGCCATTTTCCGCGGGCTTGGTTAAACAAATACCAATCTTCCCCGGACGCGGGTTCGCGTGATAATCCAATGCCTCCTGATTGAAATCATCTGCCATGGGCAATTACTCCATCAATAATCCGGGAAAATAGGGTGCCGTTATTTGTTTACCATGTAATGAGTCGGAACCCCAAACACAAAAGCACCCCGCAGGGTGCTTTTACTCGTCAACTTAACCTGCTGACGCAATCAACCTTTCTTGCGAGAGCTCAATGAACCAAAACGCTTCTTGAACTTGTCTACGCGGCCACCCGAAGCAGCTTCTTTTTGTGTGCCGGTGTAAAAGGGGTGGCAAGCAGAGCAAACGTCTACGTTAAGGTCACTCTTCAGTGTAGAACGTGTTTCAATTTTGTTGCCACAACTGCAGGTAATTGTAACCTGCTGGTATTCAGGATGAATTTCTGCTTTCATGTTTCGACTCCGTTGGCGTCGCCACCCGATCCCATAGGTTTGCCAAACCAGCAAACTGTCGGGCACCACGCTTGGCTTTGCGCCGATGAAAAATTTGGAACGCGAATCATAGCAGTTTGACGCCAATCCGCAAGAGGCGAAGCCGATTAAAATCGGCATTTATGACACAATCTGTACGGATATCGGCGAACGGCACCACTCACCGCCAAGAATCACGGTATTATTAGCCCCATGCACAGCAATCCGATTCTAAAAATCGCGCTCCCCGTGCCATTACGCAAGGTGTTTGATTATCGTCCTCTGCCCGGCGCTTTGCCCGCACCTGGCGTGCGTTTCTTGGTGCCCTTTGGTCGGCGTGAGCTAGTCGGACTATTAATTGAAGTGGGCACTGCCAGCCGCGACTACCCTGCTCACAAGCTACAACAACCGCGAGCCCAGCTAGATGACGCCCCCATCCTGCCTGCAGCACTTTTCACCCTATGCCAGCGCGCAGCCACCTACTACCACCAACCTTTAGGGCAAATGCTAGCCACTGCCCTTCCGGTCTGGTTACGCCAAGGCAAAGCCGTCGATGCCGCCAGCGAACGCCACTGGTGTTTAACCGAACGCGGCCGTTTTGTGGAAGCCGAACAATTTCGCCAAGCACACCGACAACAGGAAGCCTGGGTCATTTTAAAGCAACACGAACACGGCCTAAGCCTACCGGCGCTGCGCCTGCTCGACGTAAAACCGGCCACCCTTAAAGGATTGCAAAAGAAAGGCTGGGCGGAAGAAGTCGATCGGGTCGTCGTGCCATCATCGCACCCCCTTCTGGCCGAGACCGCATTACCGGCCAATAGCGAACAACATAATGCCATCGCCACTATTAGCCGCTCGTCTGATTATCACGCTTTCCTGCTGGATGGTGTCACCGGCAGCGGTAAAACCGAGGTGTATTTGCAGGCCGCCGCCAACGCCTTGCAACAAGGAAAGCAGGTATTGGTGCTAGTGCCGGAAATCGGTCTGACGCCGCAAACATTGAATCGCTTTCGCGCCCGCTTTAACCGCCGCGTAGAAGGGCTACACTCCGGCATGACGCACCGGCAGCGACTGGGCGTTTGGGAAGCCGCAAGGCGCGGCGAAATCGACATCATCATGGGCACACGCTCGGCGTTATTTGCACCGCTGACCAACCTTGGCCTGATTATTGTTGATGAAGCCCACGACCGCTCATTCAAACAACAAGAAGGCTGCCGCTACCATGCTCGCAGCCTGGCCATGATGCGCGCGCAAATCGAGAAAATTCCTGTTGTCCTGGGCAGTGCCACGCCTTCATTGGAAAGCCTGCGGTTGGCACAAAATGGCAAACTTACTCGGCTTCGCCTGTCGCAACGGGCGGCCGCCCAGCCACCACAACTATTATTGGATGACTGCCAACAGCAACCTGCCAACCAACTGCTCAGCCAACGCAGCCAAGCAGCGATAGCAAGCTGCCTAGAGGCAGGCAATCAGGTGCTGATATTTCTCAATCGGCGCGGCTATGCCCCACTAATCACCTGCCACAACTGCGGCCGGCAACAAGAATGCCCCAACTGCGACCGCTTCATGACCTGGCACAAACGCATTCAACGTTCTATTTGCCACCATTGCGACCGGCAAACGCGGGTGCCCGCCCACTGTCCCGACTGCGGCTCCAGCCAGCTCGGCGACGTCGGTGCCGGCACCGAAAAACTGGAAGAATATTTGCAAGCCCACTTCCCCGATTTTCCGGTGATTCGCATTGACCGCGACGCCACCCGTCGAAAGGGCAGCATGGAAGCCAAGCTGGCGCAAATCCAACAGGGTGACGCCGCCATCCTAACTGGCACGCAAATGCTTGCCAAAGGGCATCATTTTCCCCAACTGGCGCTCACCGTTATTCTCGATGCCGACAATGGTTTTCTCAGCGCCGATTTCCGCGGTGCCGAACAAGCAGGGCAACTCATCCTGCAAGTCGCCGGACGTACCGGCCGGGGCGACCAGCCAGGGCAAGTCATTCTACAAACACGTCACCCCGATCTGCCTGGCCTGCAAACCCTGATACGAAACGACTGGTCGCTATTTGCCAATCAACTGTTAAAAAACCGCCAACAGGTGGGGTTGCCTCCTTTTACCCATGCCGCCTTATTCGCCGCAGAAGCGCAAAAAGCACCACAAGCGCAAGCCTTCTTATCATTAGTGCTGCGGCAATTGCCTCAACACCCTGCCCTCGTGCCGCTAGGCCCCGCCCCTGCTCCTTTGGAAAAGCGTGCCGGGCGTTACCGTTTCCAACTACTCTTATTAAGCAGTGATCGGCCGCGGCTCCATCAAACCCTGCAACAGCTGCTGCCACAAATAGAGAAACAACCGGAAAGCCGACGCTGCCGCTGGTTTTTAGATGTCGACCCCATCGATATGTTGTAAACGCAAAGTCCGCTTTAATGCTGGAAATCTCACCGATAAAAAGGCATAATCGCGCCCCTTATTCATCAAGTCTCCCTGTCGCTTGGTCGCGAGCGCAGGTTAATAGGAGAAAATCATGGCTGATCAATTGGTATTGCCAGCTGCAGAACGCAGCGATACAGGCAAAGGTGCGAGCCGCCGCCTGCGCAAGCAACAACAAGTTCCGGGTATCGTTTACGGCGGTAAAAAGAAGCCGCAAATGGTATCTGTTGAATACCGTGTGCTTGCTAAAGCGCTAGAAAACGAAAGCTTCTACAGCCAAGTATTTAAGCTGGAAGTCGACGGCAAGGCACAGCAAGTCGTATTGCGTGATCTACAACGTCACCCTGCTCGCGGTGATGCCACCCACGCTGACTTTTTGCGTGTCAGCGCCAAGCAGAAGATCACCATGTCCATCCCGCTGCACTTCCTCAACGAAGAAACGTCTGTTGGCGTGAAGCAGCAAGGTGGTGAAGTCTTGCGTCATGCGGCTGAAGTGGAAGTCATCAGCTTGCCAAAAGATCTGCCTGAAGCCATCGAAGTGGACATGGCCGACATCGAGCTGGGTGGCGTGGTTCACCTATCCGACCTGCCGCTGCCCGATGGTGTTGAAATCCTGGCATTGACCCACGGCGAAGAATACGACCAGCCGGTTGCCGCTGTTCATAAGCCAAAAGGCTTGGTTACTGCCGAGGAAGAAGCGGAAGACGCAGCCGACGCAGAAGAAGCTGCAGCCGAAGATGCCGCAGCCAAGGAAGAAGGCGGCAAAGCAGAATAATCTGCCATGCCTGCTATTCGTCTCATTGTTGGCCTCGGCAACCCCGGTGCCAAGTATCAAGGAACCCGGCACAATGCCGGGTTCTGGTACGTTTCGGCCCTGGCACAACAGCTGGGCGTCAGCTTCCGGGCGGAAAAGAAATACTTTGGCGAGTTAGCCAGCATACGCCTTCATGGCGAAACGCTTTATCTGCTAAAGCCCACCACCTTTATGAATCTCAGCGGCAAGGCCACCAGCAGCCTCGCTAATTTCTTTCGTATTGAGCCTCAGCAAATATTGGTGGCACACGACGAACTGGATATCCCGCCCGGCTGCATTCGCCTGAAAAAATCCGGCGGCCACGGTGGGCATAACGGCCTACGCGATATCATTGCGCAACATGGCAATCGCCGCGACTTTTTGCGCTTGCGCGTTGGCGTGGGTCACCCTGGCGACAGCCGCCAAGTCACCCCTTGGGTGCTGGGCAAACCATCGCCTTCAGACCAACAACATATCGATCAAGCCATCGACTTGGCATTGGATTACACCGATCTGTTGCTAGACGGCCAGTTCAACAAGGTCATGACCGAAATCAACGGCCACGCACCTGTCTAAGCACGGCAAAACGCACAGAGCGGCAAATCACATAGAAAGGAGCACACCATGGGTTTTAATTGCGGCATCGTCGGCCTGCCCAACGTCGGCAAATCCACTCTATTTAACGCCCTCACCAAGGCCGAAATCGATGCGGCCAACTTTCCTTTCTGCACCATCGAGCCTAACACCGGCATCGTGCCCGTGCCCGATGGCCGCCTAAACAAACTGGCCGAGCTGGTTAGTCCCGAAAAAGTGCTCCCCACCACCATGGAATTTGTCGACATCGCTGGTTTGGTCGCCGGTGCCAGCAAAGGCGAAGGACTCGGTAATCAATTTCTGGCCAACATCCGCGAAACCGATGCCATTGCCCAGGTGGTGCGTTGTTTTGACGACGACAATATCGTGCATGTGGCTGGCAAAGTGTCGCCTTTGGACGACATTGAAACCATTAACACCGAGCTGGCATTGGCCGATCTGGAAAGCTTGGAAAAGGCGCAGCTCAAAGCACAAAAAGCCGCCAAAGGCCAAGACAAGGACGCCATCTACCTGCTCACCGTGTTGGATAAGTTGCTCCCGGTATTAGGCGACGGCAAACCGGCACGCAGCGTCGAGCTGGACGACGACGAACGCGCCGCCATCCGCTCTTACAACCTATTAACGCTAAAACCCACCCTCTACATTGCCAATGTGTCCGAGGACGGCTTCGAGGATAACGCCCTGCTGGATAGTGTACGTCAGCATGCCGAATCCGAAGGTGCCATGGTAGTACCAATTTGCGCCAAAATCGAAGCCGAAATTGCCGAACTGGATGACGACGAAAAAGAAATGTTCCTGGAAGAACTGGGCATGGACGAAGCCGGTTTGGACCGCGTTATTCGCGCCGGTTATGAGCTGCTTGGCCTACATACCTACTTCACCGCCGGTGTGAAAGAAGTGCGCGCCTGGACCATCCCGCTCAACGCCACGGCGCCACAGGCGGCAGGCGTCATCCACACCGATTTTGAAAAAGGCTTTATCCGCGCCGAAGTGGTCAGCTACGACGACTTCGTCACACACGGCGGTGAAAACGGTGCCAAAGAGGCTGGTCGTTTGCGTCTGGAAGGCAAAGATTACGTCGTTCAAGATGGCGACGTCATGCACTTCCGTTTTAACGTCTAATCCTTTGATGCCAATCAACGCCTAGCGGCTTCCCCTTTAATCAAAAACCGTTAGGCTATGAGTACCTGTTTTGTGAGTGCTCAAAATGACACGAGTTGCTGCCGTTCAAATGCGAGGGCGTGTCGCTGATATCGCCTACAATCTCGATCACATTCGAGAGCTGCTGGACGAAGCCGTTCGTTACCAGCCGGACGTCATCGCCCTGCCAGAGTTTTTCACTACCCCCATTGTTGAAGACCAGCGGTTATGGCAGTGCGCCCTGCCTGCAAACAACCCGGCATTGGACTTGCTACGCGAATATGCCATCGACCATAAAGCATTAATCGGTGGCTCTTATCTGGAAAAACGTGGCGACGCCGTCTTCAATTGCTACACACTAGTGCGCCCCAACGGCGAAGTGAGCCGTCACGACAAAGACTTTCCCACCATGATAGAAAACGCCTACTACCAAGGCGGCAGCGATGATGGACGCCATGATACAGATTTGGGACGGGTTGGCACGGCAGTATGCTGGGAGACCATCCGCACACAAACGGTTAAACGGCTAAGCGGTAAAATCGACTTTCTGATGACCGGCACTCACTGGTGGTCTACTCCTGACAACTGGGTTATCGGACGCGGCTTCATGCGGCAAATGGATCAACTCAATCGGCATTACATCCACGAGGCCCCAAGCACCTTGTCACGCTTATTGGGTTGCGCCAACATTCATGCCGCCCATTGTGGCAAGTTAAGCGGACGCATCCCGGTGTTGCCCAAAGGATTACTCAGTGCGCCATTCAATAGTTACCTTACCGGCGAAACCCAGCTAATCGACAACCAAGGAAACTGCATCGCCCGGCTAAGTGCCGAAGATGGTACCGGCGTCTTGCACGCCGATCTTGATCTCACCCCCACTACACCCAGCCTTGACTGCCCCGAGCGCTTTTGGATACCTCCACTGGCCGCGCGTTTCCGGTTTTTCTGGTGGCAACAAAACCTATGCGGCAAAAGCCTCTATCGTCAGGCTCAACGCCAAGGCAAAATTCAGGAAGCCAACAACTCCCGGCTGGCCTCCGCACTGGGGCGTTCTGCCATGCGTTGAAACCAAGGGCCGATGTGAGGCAGTCGCTCATCAAATGCCTGTCCCTTGGCATTACCAAAATCCAGCCAGACATACAGCCAAATATCGGCAGCACTAAAACGCTCTCCACACAACCAAGGCCCCTCTCCCCACATAGTATCCAGCCAGGCAATGCGGTCTTGGGCTACGCGCTTGAGACCATCGGCCGCTTCGGGGGCGACCGGAATGCGATCTTCAAAGCGCGGCAAGCCTTCCGCATAGTGAAAGGCATTATGAATAAATTCGGTAATATTCAGTTCGACTCGTCGCCACCACATACGCGTTTCGGCACGTTCTTTCGGTGTGCTACCAATGAGTGGCGGTGTCGGATGCAATTCTTCGAGATACTCGGCAATGGCCACCGACTCGGCCAAGGTCGTGCCGTCATCCAGCATAAGCGCCGGCGTTTGCCCGGCGGGATTACGATGCAAATAAGCGGGTTGTCGATTCTCGCCGGTGAACACATCCACCGGCGTGCTGGCTATTTCCAGCTTTTTTTTCCAAAATAAACATCCGCAAACAACGCGGCGCGGGGCTGATGGCATCGAACAATTGCATTTCGCACCTCATCTATAGTCTGCGGTTAATAATGTCGACTTGCCCTGACAGTGTGAACAAATCATAAATTAGCCCCAAGCCGAACAGCCCCAATGTCAGCAGGTAGATTATGCCGGTGCCCACCTTGCCAATATAAAAACGGTGAATACCGAAAACACCCAAGAACCAAAACAGTAACCAAGCCACCATGTAATTGGTTTTGCCATAGGTGAATTGGCGATTAGCGTCTGCCGTCATACCCGGCAACAAGAAAGCATCAACAATCCAGCCGATACCTAGCAAACCTGCCGACAAAAGCCACAGCAAGCCGGTTAGCTGACGCCCCATCATAAAGCGGTGATAACCCAACAGGCCGCCAAAGAACCAAACCAGATAAGCAAACACCAGCGGAAAGTTTTCTTCTTGTGGTTGTTGTAACGCTGTCATCAAAGTGTCTCCTGTTATTTCATGTCGCCACCTGCCGCCCCGGCGACAGATGCTTTACAATATCGGCCATGTCTCACTCAAGCCGTAAAACACGCAGCTGCACACTCGACGAAATCGCCCGCTTCGACAATATTATCGACGTGCGCACACCTGCCGAATTTGCTGATGACCATATTCCCGGTGCCATCAATGCGCCGGTGCTGGATAATGCTCAGCGTAAACAAATCGGCACCATTTACAAGCAGGAGTCCGCCTTCAAGGCCACGCGCTTGGGTGCTGCCATGGTGGCGCGCAATCTTGCCGATTACTTGGACACCTTGTTCTCCGACAAGCCGAAAAACTGGCGACCACTAATTTACTGCTGGCGTGGCGGCAAGCGTTCGGCGGCCACCACCGATTGGTTTAACTTGATCGGCTGGCGTGCTTGCCAGTTGCAAGGCGGTTATAAAAGCTGGCGGCGTCATGTCATCGATCAGCTGGACACCCTACCTGCCAACCTGACATTCATCGTCGTGGCCGGCCCCACTGGCTCGGGCAAGACGCGACTCTTGCAACAGCTCGACACCCTAGGCGCACAGGTGCTGGATCTGGAGGGTATCGCGCGCCATCGTGGTTCCTTATTGGGTGCACTGCCCAATCAACCGCAGCCGCAACAACGTGGTTTTGAAACCGCCTTATACGATGCCATCCGCCGTTTTAACCCCAATCAGCCCATATTTGTCGAGGCTGAAAGCCGTCGTATTGGTCATCTGGATCTGCCGGCCACATTAATCAACCGCATGCGTAACAGCCCTTGCGTCAAGGTAGAAGCTACTCTGGATGACCGCATCGACTTTCTATTGGAAGACTACCAACACCTCTTTGCGCAGCCGACAGATTTTAAAGAAAAGCTTTCGCACCTGCTCGGTTTACATAGCCGTGACACCATCGACCACTGGCACCAGCTCATTGACCAAGCGCAGAGCAGAACCCTCTTTGAGCAGCTCGTCAGCAATCATTATGACCCGGCTTACCACCGCAGCAGCCACGGCAATTATCGACAATTAGTGAATGCGCCGACGTTTCATTATCGCCCGAATTTGGACGACCAACAGTCCCAAGCACAGGATCTGCTGGCTCAACTGCACCTATCAACTACCGAGAACGCCTCATGACGACAACTACTCCCCGCCTCACCAGCTTGTCCCATGGCGGTGGCTGCGGCTGCAAAATCGCCCCGGATGTACTCACCGAACTGGTGAAAGGCACTTTCCCGCTCGGTCAGTTTCCCGATCTGTTAGTTGGCAACCAAGATGCGGACGACGCCGCAGTCTATCGCCTGAACGACGAACAGGCACTCATTGCCACCACCGACTTTTTCATGCCGATTGTCGATGATCCCTATGATTTTGGCCGCATTGCCGCGGCCAATGCCCTCTCGGATGTCTACGCCATGGGCGGCAAGCCCATCATGGCATTGGCACTGGTGGGCATGCCGTTGAAACAGCTCGACACAGCCACCATCAACACCATCCTGTCCGGTGGTGCCAGCATCTGTGAAACCGCAGGCATTCCGGTAGCAGGTGGGCATTCCATCGATTCGGTAGAGCCCATTTACGGGCTCGCTGCCATGGGGCTGGTGCATCCTAATTTAGTCAAGCGCAACACCGCGGCAAAAGACGGCGATGTATTGATTCTCAGCAAAGCGCTGGGCGTCGGCATCTTATCGGCGGCGCTTAAAAAAGACCAACTGTCCGATGCCAGCTATCAAGCATTGATCCACAGCACCACCCAACTCAACACCGCTGGTAGCGAGCTCGCCAAGCTACCGGGTGTACACGCCATGACTGATGTCACCGGCTTTAGCCTGCTCGGCCACACTTTGGAACTCTGCCGTGGCGCACATCTCGAAGCCACACTGCAGTTTGGCCAACTGCCCTGGCTTGCCGACACGCTTGAGCTGGCCGCCAGCGGCATTAAAACCGGAGCCTCCGGTCGCAATTGGGCCGCCTGTGCCGAACACGCCAGCATCGACGGCCAGCTCGATCCAATAGCACAAACACTTGTCACCGATCCGCAAACCTCCGGCGGCTTGCTAGTCGCTTGCCAAGCCGATGCGGCAGACGAAGTACTCGCCCTGCTGCAGCAACATGGCGCTGACCAGGCAACGGTTGTTGGCCAATTAAATACCGGTCAGCCCCACGTTCATCTGCAATAAAAACCACCGGTTTTACCGATCTTTTAATCCTTTGCTGGCCAGCCGCTGACAACAAGCAGATAATGACGCCCTTTCCTTAACGACAGGGAACAGCATGACCCAGTCTGACCGCCAACAAATCGGCCTAATTTTAATGTTGGCCTTTTTGGTGGTAATCGGCCCCTTGTCAGTGGACGCTTACTTACCGGCACTGCCTACTTTGGCCGATGAATTTGGCATTGGCCCGGCCTTGGCGCAACAAAGCGTCAGCGTCTTCTTCATTGGCATTGCCGTCGGGCAATTATTTGCCGGTCCCCTCTCGGACCGCTTTGGGCGCCGCCCCGTGTTGCTGGTGGGGTTTGCCGTTTATTTTCTATCCACCATTGTCTGTGCGCTGGCGCAGGATATTCACACGCTGATTTGGGCGCGTGGTCTGCAAGGCTTGGCCGCAGCCGCCACACCTGCCGCTGGGCGTGCCATGGTGCGGGATATCTGGGAAGGTGACCGTGCCGCCAAGGCCATGTCCTATGTCACCATGGCGGTGATTATCGGCCCGTTGATTGCCCCCACGCTGGGCGGCGTCATTGTGACTCATGTCGGTTGGCGCGCTATCTTTTGGGCATTATTGCTGTTGGCCAGCTTGTCCATGGCACTGATTTTGCTTCGCTTGCCGGAAACCAACGGTCCCGAAAAGCGCCAAGGCGTGCGTCTAATCGATTATTTCCGCGCCTACGCCCGCGTCTTGCGCCGCCAACAAGCTTGGGCCTATTTATTGTGTGGTGGTCTTCCCTATGCGGCCATGTACGCCTACATCACCAATTCATCATCCGTCTATATCGAGATTTTTGGCGTTTCGCCCACCCTGTTTGGCGTCTTCTTTGGGGTCAATGTGGCCGGACTATTTATTGGCACCTGGATTAACAGCCGACTGGTGACACGCCATGGCTATCACCGCATGCTGGCTGGCGGGGTCAGCCTGTCATTGCTGGGTAGCTTGCTGTTTCTGGCGTGCAGCTGGTGGCAATTTGGCGGGCTCACGGCCGTCGTCATCTGTTTATTTATCACCATCGCCCCTGCCAGCATGGTGGGTGCCAACAACACCGTGGGGCTGATGAACCTGTTCCCATCCAATGCTGGTGCAGCGGTGGCACTTTTTGGCGTGGCACAATTCGGTTTGGGCGCGCTGGCCAGCCTGTTTGTCGGCTTGATTTACGATGGCACCACCTTTGCCATGGCTCTTTCCATGGCGACCACGCTGCTGGGTTCCTTCCTGGCATTGATTTGGTTATTACGTATCCGGCGCAAGGCGACCATCGCTACCTAAGCTGGCTGTCCTTGCTGCCACGGCGGTTGTACAAGCTGTGGCGTTGAAACTGCGCATCGACACTTTCCTGACAGGCCACACATAGTCGCGTGCCGGGAATGGCTTGGCGGCGTTTCAGCGGAATCGGCGCACCACATTCATCACAGTGTTCCGGGCTTTCTCCTTTTGGCAGACGCGACCGTGCCTGTGATACCGCATCATCGATGCTGGCATCTATTTGCTCTTGCACTGCGCCATCTTTTGCCCAACCGACGGCCACTTTTTTCTCCTTTATTTCAATCCTTGTTCTTAGTGTAACCAAATGCTGGGAGTCCTTACCGGCGGGTTCCCTATTTTTTCCGGTTATTTTGCAAGAAATTGTTTACTTCTTAATAAAGCAAGCATATCTTTGCTTTATATGGGATGACAAAACCATCCCGGCGAAAGCAACACCTCTTTAACCATTAAGGAGATTCATCATGAAAGCGCAAAAATTGATGCTTGCCAGCGCCACCTTACTGGCAGCCAGCCTAGCACTCACCGGTTGCAATGACAGCAGCGACAATGCCGATGCCGCCCAAGCGGCGACTGCGCCGGCAGCCACACAAACTGCCACCACAGCAACCCAAAACGCCCAACAAGAAATGACCATGAACTGGTATGGCGGCCCGGCTTATATGGGCAAGCCTGCACTGGCGGTCACTGCAGCGCTGGTCAAAGCCGGTGGCGGTGCCGACAATTTCAGCTTTGCCGCCGCCTTGGTGTCCATGCTGGGTGAAAAAACGGTTAACGCCGAAGTCGCCAAACTCACCAAACAGTATGGCAAAGAAAAGGTGAATGGCTTTATTGGCGGTATGGATTATGCCGTTAACGCAGCACTTCGCATTGCCACTCAAAAAGGCGTGTCCCTGCCGACTTGCAAGGTGTCGAGCTCGCCAAAACGCTGGTGAAAGCCGGTACAGCACCGGATGGCACTTGGTGGGCGGGTTATCTGTTTGATAAAGCCTTGTCACATGGCATTCATAACGCCGTCATGACCGACATCAACAAAAATGTCGGACCGGATGCCGATGAGTTAACGCACCGCATTCTCAACCAAGCCATGTATGATGTTGCCCAGGCCCTGGGGTTCAAAGACGTGAAATTGGCTTCGCTGCATTAAGCGGGTTCACTCTGGCTTTTTTGCCCCTGTCTGATGGCAGGGGCTTTTGCTATGCGCCCTCCCCTCTTAAGCAGTTTGCGTGTATGCTTAGGCGCTAACGTAATCACCCACTAGGAGATAGCATGAAACGGGAAACGATTGCCGTACACGGCGGCTTTAAAACCGACCCTACCACCCGCTCGGTAGTGGTGCCGATTTATCAGACCACCAGCTTCACCTTTGACGACACCCAACACGGTGCCGATTTGTTTGACCTTAAGGTGCCGGGCAATATTTACACCCGTATCATGAATCCCACCACCGATGTACTCGAGCAGCGCGTCGCCCAGCTGGAAGGCGGTGTGGCTGCCTTGGCTTTCTCGGCGGGCATGGCCGCCATTACCGCGGCGGTACAAAACTTGGTGCAGGCGGGCGACAATATCGTGGCCACTAGCCAGGTTTACGGCGGCACTTACACCTTTTTCCGTCACACACTGAAAGCTCAGGGCGTGGAAGCCCGTTTGGTGGATGGCCGCGACCCGCAAGCCTTTGCTGATGCCATCGATGAAAACACCAAATTGGTGTACTGCGAATCGGTGGGTAACCCGGCCGGTAACGTCGTCGACATCCGTGCCTTGGCTGATGTAGCTCATGCCCACAACATTCCTCTGGTAGTGGACAACACCGTGCCGACACCTATTTTGTGCCGTCCTTTCGAGCATGGTGCCGACATTGTGGTTCACGCCTTGACCAAATTCATGGGCGGCCACGGCAACTCCATTGGCGGCATCATTGTCGATTCCGGTAACTTCAACTGGCAGGACAACCCGAAATTCCCGCAATTCTATACGCCGGAAGAAGCCTATCATGGCGTGGTTTACACCGAAGCCTTTGGCCCGGCGGCCTTTGTTGCACGCGCCCGTACCGTGGCACTGCGTAATACCGGTGGTGCCATTTCGCCGTTTAATGCCTTCTTGATTTTGCAGGGCATTGAAACCCTGCCGCTGCGTATGGAGCGCCATTGTTCCAACGCCTTGGCACTGGCCAAACACCTCAAAGATCACCCCAAAGTCAGCTGGGTAAACTTTGGTGGCTTGAAAGGCGACAGCCAATATGAACTGGCACAAAAGTACATTGATGGTGGCATTCCCTCGTCGCTGTTTACCTTTGGTATTGATGGCGGCCGCGAAGCCTGTGCACGCTTTATGGACAAGCTGGAAGTCGTCAAACGTCTGGTAAACATTGGCGATGCCAAGTCACTAGCTTGCCACCCGGCGACCACTACTCACCGCCAGCTCACTGACGAAGAGCTGGAAACAGCGGGCGTCAGTGCCGATTTGGTTCGTCTTTGTGTCGGCATCGAGCATATTGATGACTTGATCGCCGATATCGACCAAGCACTTGACGCGGTTTAATTGGTCGCAACAAAGCTACCCAAGCCCGCCTTCATGGCGGGCTTTTACATTCTATGACCCTCTCAATCTATCCCATTTGATTTAAGTCAACACACGCCTTTGCCCATAACGAGAGAATGCCTCCGCTATGTTACCGCCGGTAACAAATGATGGTGGCACTGCGGTGCCTTTTCTCTCGACTGCTGGAGGAAGCAGAATGGGCGAATACAAGAAGCTCTGGTGGACGCTGTTTGGCGTCCTGTTAGTCTCTTTTACCCTGCTTGGCTGGATGGGCAAGGATGTGTATAACCACGCACCGCCAATCCCCAATCAAGTAGTGACAACAGATGGCACTGTCGTCATGACCCGCGACGACATTCTCGATGGCCAAGAAGCCTGGCAACGCGCAGGCGGCATGACTGTCGGCTCGATTCTCGGGCATGGTGCTTATCAAGCACCCGACTGGACAGCCGATTGGTTGCATCGTGAGTTGCTAGCATGGCTAGACCTAGCCGCTCAAAACCGCTATGGCAAGCCATATAACCAACTTAAAGCACCTCAACAGGCCGCTTTGCAAGCACGCCTGAAAAACACCTATCGCCCCAATAATTACAACCCCGATACGGGTGTTGTCACTATTAGCGAAGGTCGTGCCAAAGCCATTGCCACGGTAGCAGCGCACTATAAAAAGTTGTTTGGAAATGATCCGGCGCTGAAACCGCTGCGTGAAGATTATGCCATGATGGACAACACCCTGCCGGATGCCCAGGCACGTGCCAAATTGGCTGACTTCTTCTTCTGGACCGCCTGGGTGGCCTCTACCGAGCGCCCCGACAGCAACGTCACCTATTCCAACAACTGGCCCCATGAGCCACTTATCGACAATGTGCCATCGGCCGAAAACATCCTCTGGTCGATTGTCTGCATCATCATGCTGATTGCCGGTGTCGGCCTGCTGGTCTGGGGCTGGGCCTTCCTGCATAAAGAAGAGGAAGAACAGCCCGCACCGGCCAAGGACCCCATCTTGGGCATGACATTAACGCCCTCACAGAAGGCTCTGGGCAAATATCTTCTGGTGGTAGTGGGTCTCTTCTGCGCGCAGATTTTCATTGGCGGAGCCACCGCCCACTACACGATCGAGGGACAAGGCTTTTACGGTATCCCGCTGGCCGAGTGGTTCCCCTACTCACTGATGCGCACCTGGCATATTCAGGCGGCACTTTTCTGGATTGCCACCGGCTTCCTGGCCGCCGGCCTCTTCCTGGTGCCCATCATCAATGGCGGCAAAGACCCCAAATTCCAGAAGCTGGGTGTTGACCTGCTCTTCTGGGCACTAATTGTTGTGGTTGGTGGTACCTTTGTGGGCAGCTTCCTGGCCATTCATCACCTGCTACCGCGTGACCTCAGTTTCTGGTTGGGACACCAGGGTTACGAGTTTGTTGAACTCGGCCGCCTCTGGCAGATTGGCAAATTCCTGGGTGTCGTCATTTGGCTCGGCCTGATGCTACGCGGCATCATCCCGGCATTGAAGAAGAAAGGAGACAAGAACCTGCTGGTACTGTTTACCGCCTCAGTGGTATGTATCGGCCTCTTCTATGGCGCTGGCCTAATGTATGGCTCACGCACCAACCTGACCGTCATGGAATACTGGCGCTGGTGGGTGGTTCACCTTTGGGTAGAAGGCTTCTTCGAAGTCTTTGCGACCACCGCTCTGGCCTTTATCTTCGTCAACATGGGGCTGGTCTCCAAGCGTGGTGCCACGGCAGCCAGCATTGCCTCGGCAGCCATCTTCATGCTCGGTGGCACCCCCGGCACCATGCACCACCTCTACTTCTCCGGCACAACCACGCCGATTATGGCCATTGGTGCTTCCTTTAGTGCGCTGGAAGTGGTGCCGTTGGTTGTCTTGGGCTACGAAGCCTGGGAGAACTGGCGGTTACGGGAACGTGCCCCCTGGATGGAAAACCTGCACTGGCCGCTGATGTTCTTTGTGGCCGTGGCCTTCTGGAACATGATGGGCGCCGGTGTACTGGGCTTTATGGTGAACACCCCCGTAGCGCTCTATTACATCCAAGGGCTTAACACCACTGCGGTACACGCTCATGCGGCACTGTTTGGTGTCTATGGATTCCTGGCGCTGGGTTTCTCCCTGTTCGTACTGCGCTATATCCGCCCGGCCATGCAGTTCAATGACCGTCTCATGAAGGTATCCTTCTGGACGCTCAACATTGGTCTGGTGATGATGATTGTGCTCAGCCTGGCACCGGTTGGCTTCTTCCAGGCACACGCCAGTGTCGAAGTGGGTTACTGGTGGGCTCGCAGCGCCGAGTTCCTGCAGCAAGGCATTCTCGAAGACCTGCGCTGGGCCAGAACACTGGGTGATGTGGTGTTCATTATTGGCGGCCTGGGTGTCATGTGGCAGGTGGTTATCGGTCTGTTCGGCCGCAGTAACCGCCAGCAGACGGCCAACAAGGACTTGGACAAGGCCGCTTAACGGTTTCTGTCCGGCCTGGCTCCCCCTCTATCCCCTTCACCGGCCAGGCAGGACAGAAATAAAAACCCCGGCAAATGGTATTGCCGGGGTTTTCTTTTGCCGAAATGTCGGCAATCAACTGGACGGGCTTGGCGCCACTTCGTCATGTTGTGATTTACTCTCGAACCCGTCATCGCCCACCACAATGCGTGCATGACGCTGACGCGTCAGATACGACCAAGTCCAATTGCCCATCACCGCGAAGCGATTGCGGAAGCCAATCAGGAACATGATGTGGGCAAACACCCAGAACAACCAGCCGATAAAGCCGGACAGCTTAATACCGCGCAAATCGGCCACCGCCGAGGTGTTACTGATATAAGCCAGACTGCCGTAGTCGTTATAATGGAACGGCTGGCCGGCTTTCCCTTGCAAGCGCTGCTTAATCACCTTGGCCGCATGGCCGCCCATCTGCTTGGCGGCAGGCGCAACACCGGGTACCGGGCGGCCATCTTGACGTTTGATGTGTGCCAAATCACCTACCACAAAGACATTGTCATGCCCGGGCAGCGACAAATCGTCCGCCACCATCACGCGACCGGCGCGGTCTCGTTCGCCACCCAGATGCTCGCCTAACGACGAGGCTGCTACACCTGCAGCCCAAAGAACCGTGTTCGAAGCGATGTGTTCATCACCCAAGTAGGCACCGCTGTCATCAATGTGCGTAACCGGCTGACCCAAATGGACTTCCACGCCCATTTTTTCCAGCTTGCGTTGGGTTTTTTCCGACAGGCTGTCAGGCAAAGCAGGCAACACACGCGGCCCCGCTTCTACCAAGTGAATGCGGGTATTGCGTGTGGTGGCGCTACGGAATTCGCCCGGTAGGGTGTGGTGCGCCATTTCGGCGAGGCTGCCCACCAGCTCGACGCCGGTTGGACCGGCACCGACGACCACAAAGGTCAGACACTTGGCGACTGCCGCTTCATCCGTTTCACGCTCGGCTTGTTCGAAAGCCGTCAGAATGCGACGGCGAATGGCCAGCGCATCATTCATGGTTTTGAGTCCGGGGGCATGTTGCGCCCACTCTTCATGGCCAAAGTAGGCATGGGATGCGCCCGTGGCCACCACCAGATAATCGTACGATAGCGGTTGGCCGTCGGCGTGAATCTGCTGGTTTTGTACATCAATCTGGTCGACTTCTGCCATCCAGACGGTGACATTTTTTTGGTTGCGCAGGATAAAGCGCAGAGGGGCGGCAATATCCGGCCCCGACAAGGTGGCGCCTGCCACCTGGTAAAGCAATGGCTGGAACACATGATGGTTAACTCGATCAATGACGGTGATGTCCACATCGACACCGGCCAACTCACGTGTTGCCCGCAGGCCTCCAAAACCGCCGCCTAGTACGACTACCTGCGGCCGCTTTTTACTGGTCTGTTGTGGCTTTGCCATGAAAAGCTCCTTTGTAACAAACGAATTGCCTTCCGCCACTCATTACCATCCGTGGGCGTTCCCGGTTCCGTTTCAATGGGGAAATTAGAGGCGCACCATAGCGGTGAAAAAAGGCAAGCGGGCGCATCTTATAACAAGTGTCCTTGATGCAACAACAGGCAATTATTGTGGAAATATGGTATGGACCTAGCACGCTTGCATTCTTTTTACTGGCCAGTTTGTGCCAATTTGCTGTTTCTATGGCGCCACCAAAGCGCGCCCATGCCGAGGCTGCGAGTGAGCATTAACGCATTAAGCGCCAGCCATAAGCCATGGTTTTTCCAGCTTAGGCTGGCCCACCAAACCGCAAAAAAGACCAGCATGGCGACAACCATGACATTGCGCATACCACGGGCATCGGTCAGCCCCACAAAGACGCCGTCCAACCAGAAACCAGCCGCCGCCGTTAACGTCAGCAACCACATCCACGGCAGGTAATGAATGGCTTGCTGTCGCACCTCGGGCAAATCCGTCAGCAGATGAATGAGGTCGTCTCCGGCTATCACAAACGCCAATAACACCAGCAATGCCACGGCTATTGCCCAAATACCCGTGGCGCTCACGGCGCCTTGCAGCCTATTCCAACGCCCCTGCCCCAACGCCTTGCCCACCAAGGCTTCGGCGGCATTGGCAAAGCCATCGAGCAGGCTGCTTAGAATGAGCATAAAGGTAATCAGCACGGCATTGGCCGCCAGCAGCGTATCGCCCAAACGCGCCCCCTGGGCGGTAAAAAAGAAAAAGGCACTGAGCAGCAATAAGCTGCGAATAAACAAATCCCGATTGACCGTGAGCAAGGGCAATAGCGCCTGCCAGGCCAACAGGCCTTTTTGACGCAACCGCTGGCGTAACTGGCCAAACCAGCAATCACGCAACCAATAAAGCCCGGCAAAGCAGCCCAACCAGGCCGCTGTCATACTGGCGATGGCCACCCCACGCACATCGAAATGCCAGACCTGCACCAGCAGCACATCCAGCAGCATATTTGCCACCTGCATCACCAGCGTCATGCCCAAGGCGACACGACTGCGCTCTAGCCCAATGGCGACCCCAATGAGCACAAAATTGGCCAGTGCAGCCGGTGCGCCCAAGAGACGCACATCGATATAAGCGGCAGCAAGCTGCTGTACCGCCGCCTCACCACCCAACAGCCACAAGCCCAGCTCACGCAACCAGGGCCCCACCGCAATGAGCGCCAGTCCCAACAACAGCGCCAAAAACAGGCCGCGCAATAACACATCCAAAGAAGATGCTGCCTGCCCCTCGGCCTGTGCCACTAATCCGGTCGTTCCCATGCGCAGAAAATTGAAGGAGAAATACAGGAACATGAAGAAGTTGCTGCCCAGCGCCACTGCCGCCAGATACACTGGCGAATTCAGGTGCCCCACCACGGCCGTATCCACCAGCCCCAGCAAGGGGGTGGCGAGATTGGATAACAACAAAGGCCATGCCAGCCGCCAAATGCGGCCATGTAATGCAGTCAATGGGTTCATTCCACAAGTCAGCGAGCGCAAAGCATAACAGGCTGACCGCCAAACAGGCCATTTCAGCTTTGCTGATGCCAGTAAAACCGACTTTGCGGTAAAGTGACTGGACAAAATAACAACAACATCGCGAGGCTGAGATGACGACACTCGCCGCCAAGGCCATACGTTGGTATAGCAACTACCGTCAACGGCGCCAACCTTATAACCCGCACAACCCCTTCCTTGAAGGCGCGTTTGCGCCGGTGGAATCAGAAAGTGAATATGCGAACCTGCCGGTTACAGGCAAGCTGCCTGCCGGATTGAATGGCGTCTTGGCGCGCATTGGCCCCAACCCGCAACACATCACCAACCCCGGTTTGCACCACTGGTTTCTCGGTGACGGCATGGTGCATGGGGTGCGTTTGCAGCAAGGCAAAGCCACTTGGTATCGCAGCCGTTTTGTGGGAGTAGATGATGTCAATCAGCGACTAGGGCGTCCTTTGGCAGCGGGCAAACGCCGCGGTTTGGGCGACATGGTGAACACCAACATCATCGGGCATGCGGGCAGCCTTTGGGCGCTGGTTGAAGCCGGTGCTTTCCCCGTGGAACTGGATGCTTCCCTAAACACACTACGACACGGACTGTTTCGCAGCCGCATCTCTTTACCCTTTAGCGCGCATCCCCACCATGACCCTGCCACAGGTGAGCTACATGCCATTTGCTACGATGGTCTAAAACGCCGAAGCGTAAACTACGTGGTCATCGATGCGCAGGGGCAATTGGTACATCACACCAAAATCGCCGTGAAAGACGGCCCCATGATGCACGACTGCGCCATGAGCCGAACGCGCATGGTCATTCTGGATTTACCCATCACCTTTTCGTTCCGCCTGGCTTTGGCCGGTAGCAGCTTTCCTTACGCCTGGAATCCGCGCCATAAAGCCCGCGTCGGTTTACTTGATAAAAAAGGCAACGGCAAGGACGTTATCTGGTGTGAGGTGCCACCTTGTTTTGTGTTTCACACCGCCAATGCCTACGACCTGGACGATGGCCGAGTGGTCATGGAAGCCGTCGTGCACGAACGCATGTTCGACCGCTCCACCCAGGGGCCGGAGATAGATCGTCCCAGCCGGTTCGAACGCTGGGTTATCGACCCGCACACACGCCAAGTGGAGCGGCAGGTCATATCGACCATCGGACAAGAGTTTCCGCGCATCGACGAACGCTTTAATGGCCACCAGCACCGCTACATCTACGCGCTCGAAGCCGAGACGAATGGCCAGATGACGGCAACCGCCAATGCGCTCTTGATACACGACAGGCAGAACGACAGCCTAAACCGACATGATTTCGGACCGGATTATGTGGCCAGTGAAGTGACTTTTGTACCACGGGCAAAGGACGCCGCAGAAGGCGATGGCTGGTTACTCTGCTTCACCCATCGGCTCGATTGCGGCAATAGCCGTGTGGAAGTGCTGGACGCACAATCACCGGCGGCACCGCCACTGGCCAGCATTGAGCTGCCAGTGAGGGTGCCGCTGGGGTTTCACTGCAATTGGATTGCCGATTAATCGAGAATGCGCTCGACCACTTCGCGCAAGTTGTCCGAGCAGCCTTCATCCAAGAGTCGCTCCAGGCGACCGCGCAAAATATCCTGCTGGATACGTGGCAGCTGCTTCAAACGTGTCGCCGCCTGTGCCATACGCGCGGTGATTTGCGGGTTAATCTTGTCCAGTTCGGTAAGCTTGCTGAAGTAGATGTCATAGCCCAAGCCGCTGGGCACGTGGAAGGCCACCGGATTGCCCATGGCAAAGCTACCCAAGAGGGCACGCACACGGTTGGGGAAGGTCATATCAAACTGCTCGTGTTTAAGCAGGCGATTGACGTTGTTGATGGCACCGGCATCCGGGCGAGTGGCTTGCACAGCAAACCATTTGTCCATCACCAAATCATCATGCTTCCAGCGTTTCTCGAAGGCACGCACGGCATCGATGCGGCCGGCCAGCTGGTAGTGGCACAGCAGGCGCAGGGCATTAAACTCATCGGTCATGTTGTCGGCGTTGTTGAACACCTCGACCAAATAATCATTAATGCGCTCGTCTGTCAGGCTGGCCAGATAACCCAGCGCCGTCCAACGCAGGCTACGTTTGGCGATGGACGCCGCATCTGGGCTATATTCACCCGGCGTAGCATTGGCTTCCACCACCTGCCAGAGCTTGTCTTGCAGACGGCTGGCAATGCCATGTTTCAGACTGTCGCGGGTGCCGTGAATAGTCGCCGGATACCAGACGTCTTGGCGGTCACCCAGGAGCGTTTCCGACGGCAGGGTAATAAACAACGCCGTTTCAGCCGGATCGGCATTGGTGTCGTCCAGCAAAGTGCTGACAACATCGGCCAACTGGTCGGCTTCTGCATCCATTTTGTCGGGATCGTCAAATAACCGCTCGATTGCGCTAATGTACAGCCGTTGCGCTGCATCCCAACGACAGAAGCCATCGTTATCGTGCGTTAATAGATGTTTTAGCGCTTCTGCCGAATAATCGTAATGCACTTCAACGGGAGCGGAAAAATCACGCAGAATGGACGGTACAGGCGCCTCATCCACCTGGAAGGTAAACTGCTGCTCGGCTTGGTCTACCTCCAGCAATACTGCGGTATCCCCCGCTTCGTTGAGCGGCAAGAAACCGTCTTTGCCCAAGAGCGCAAAGCTGACGGGAATCACAAACGGCAGCTTTTCAGACTGCCCGGGCGTGGGTGCCGTGTGCTGCTTAAAGGTGATGGTGTAAGCGCCATCCACATAGTCGTCGCTGACGTCCAACTGCGGAGTGCCCGATTGAGAATACCAACGTTTGAATTGTGTCAGATCGCGACCAGATGCGCGCTCCATACAGGTGACAAAGTCTTCTACCGTGGCAGCGGTGCCATCAAAACGGCTGAAATAATCGTCGGTAGCTTGACGGAATAATGTCGGGCCCAACAAACGCGCCTGCATGCCTACCACTTGCGAACCTTTGTCGTAGATGGTGCGCGTGTAGAAGTTATCAATCTTCTGATAGCTTTCAGGGCGCACCGGATGCGACATGGGGCCTTTATCTTCCGGGAATTGCTGGCTGCGCAGGAAGTCCACATCTTGCACACGCTTCACGCCGGGAGAGTTCATTTCGCCGGCAAATGTGTGTTCGCGGTGTACGGTAAAACCTTCTTTAAGTGACAACTGGAACCAGTCGCGACAGGTCACCCGGTCGCCTGACCAATTGTGGAAGTATTCGTGCGCGACAACCGATTCCACACGCTGGAAGTTGGCATCGGTGCTGGTTTTCGGGTTGGCCAATACACAAGAGGTGTTGAATACGTTAAGCCCTTTGTTTTCCATGGCGCCCATGTTGAAGTGGCTAACCGCCACAATCATGAACAAGTCCAGATCGTATTCACGACCATAGGTATCTTCGTCCCACTTCATGGCTTTCTTCAAGCTGGTCATGGCATGCCCCAGCTTGTCCAAATCACGCTCTTCGGCGTAAATGCGCAAGGTGACTTCACGGCCACTCATGGTGGTGAAGCTATCTTCCAGGCAGCCCAAATCACCGGCCACCAGCGCAAACAAGTAGCTGGGCTTGCGGAAAGGGTCTTCCCATTTCACCCAGTGCGTATCGCCGTCCTCGCCTTTGTCGACGGGATTGCCGTTGGACAACAGCAGCGGATAGGCTTTTTTGTCACCGCGCACGGTCACGGTGAATTTGGATTGCACATCGGGACGGTCGGGATAAAAGGTAATGCGGCGGAAGCCCTGGGCTTCACACTGGGTGCAAAACATGCCGTGGGACATGTACAGACCTTCTAGCGCCGTGTTGTTGGCCGGGTCATTGGTGACTGTCGTTTCCAACACAAATTCATCTGGCACCGCCTTAACCGTCAGCCCTTTGTCACTTTGTTGGTAACGATCAGCCGCTTGCTCTTCGCCATCGATGGAGAGGTTCTCCAATGTCAGATTGACGCCATCCAACCAGCAGTCCGCTGGCGGGTTAACGGTACGCTCGGGGTTACGGCGCATTTGCATGCGCGCCTTAACACGCGTGGCATTTGGTTCCAGCGTAAAATCCAAATCGACCTTGTCGACCAAAAAGGCAGGCGGTTGGTATTCAGCCAATAGAACGGTTTTGATTCCAGCTGCATCACGCATGTTTGTCTCCTCGGTAGGCTCATGTAACAGCGAAACAGTTGAGCCTGGTGTGAATAAGGGCAGAGTGGATATTACGACTGACGCATGGCGTTAGTCGTTGCCACCTGCATTTTCTTTTTGCTGCTTTGGCGAGTCATGGCGCCGGTGCGCTCATCTTCCGGCAAATTCTTTTGCTCCCACGCCAGTAGTGCACGAAGCAAGTCTTCGCTTTGTTCGCGAGTTAAACGGCGTCCATCGGGGAAACGCCCCAATTGCACCGTTTCGCGCAATTCTTTGTGCATTTCCGGCGTAATGTTGTCGATGATATCGCTGAAACTGTTAATTGCCATGATGGTTTCCGCATCAGATTAGGAACCCTTAATTTTACCCGCTCCACCGATAAGTTGACAGTCAGGCGGTTGCACATTTTTTCCTGCCCGTTATGCTCGTTAGCTCATAATCCAATAAGCGAGCATAATGTCCGATTCAACCTCCCCCTACCCCCAAGCCACCACTGCTGCCGACATCCGTGACAACATTGCCGACATTGAACAACGCATCGCACAAGCCTGTGCCCGAGTGGGGCGCGACCCTTCCGATGTGCGCCTGTTGCCGGTAAGCAAAACCAAAGGGCTTGATGTCATTCGTCTGGCGTATGAAGCAGGCTGTCGGCTACTTGGGGAAAACAAGGTGCAGGAAGCGCGACGCAAGCACCAAGAGACACAAGACCTCACTGATCTCAACTGGGCCGTTATTGGGCACTTACAAACCAACAAGGCCAAATATGTCGCTCGTTTTGCTTCTGAGTTTCAAGCTCTCGATAGCTTACGCGTGGCCGAGAAGCTAAATAACCGCCTCGCCAAAGAAGGCCGTAGCCTCGATGTATTTGTGCAGGTCAATACCTCTGGCGAAGCCAGCAAATTTGGGTTGGAACCGAGGGATGTGCTGGATTTTGCCAAACAACTTCCCCAATTCGACTGTTTGAATGTGCGCGGTTTGATGACACTGGCGCTCTTTTCATCTGAAGAAGATCGCGTCCGCCCCTGTTTTGTCACCTTGCGCGAGCTACGCAATAAGCTACGCCAAGACGCACCTCAAGGCGACGCATTTGCCGAACTGTCCATGGGCATGTCTGGCGATTTTGAATGGGCCATAGAAGAAGGCGCCACCACGGTGCGCGTGGGCCAGGCCATTTTTGGCGCACGCGACAAACCAGACAGCTATTATTGGCCAAATAACGGCTAAGCCATCGGCTTCTTCGTTCCTGAAAACATAAAAAAGGCGCTACCCCGCAGGGTGCGCCTTTTTTATGACAGGAAACACATCACTCAGACAAGTGCAGCTCCACGCGCCGATTAAGCGCACGCCCCGACACCGTGTTATTGCTGGCAATCGGGTCAGCTTCACCATAGCCCGTAGCCGTCAGGCGACTGGATGACACACCTTGTTGCAGCAGGTAGTCAACCACCGATTGGGCACGGCGTTTTGATAATGCCTTATTAAAGCGGTCACTGCCACGGCTGTCAGTGTAGCCGGACACTTCAATCTGGATCTCTTCCTGCTTCTGCAGTGCGTCAGCCAATTTATTCAAGCTCTCTTCCGAGCTTTTGGTGAGCTTAGCCGAGCCAGTTTCAAACAAAATATTCCGCAGCACCAAACGCTGATTGGCAATCAAACACCCTTTGGCATCCACACGCGCTCCGGACGGCGTGTTGGCACAATCATCGCGCTTATCCGGCACGCCATCACCATCGGTATCAATCACCTCGACTTCGACCTTAACGGGTACCTTTATTTTTTTGACGATGGTTTTGACTTCTTTCTTAACCACCACCCGTGACATGCCTAGCGGTATTTCAATACCCAGCGATAGACGAATATCGCCGAATGAACCATCGCCAGTGCTTTGCGTCGCTCGCGCACCATCAAAGGTATCAACGACATAGCGAGCATCTGCGCGCAAACGCAACCCATTGTCAAACAAAGGCGCAGTCACAAACCCGACACCGGCATTCAATCCCATATTGGTATCTTCATCAGCAGAAGGCAACACATCGTGTTTTATGGCACCAATCTGGGCGATCACATAAGGCGTGAAATGCTTGCGATCGCCAAAGGCATAGGACAAGCCCGTCATCAGATGGTATTGCGAGAAATCATCACTGACGGGCGATTCGGTCGGTAAACGATAATACCCCAATGCACTTTCCCACCAGATGTGCTCTGACAGTTGGCGACCATAATAGACGCTCACACCAGCGCCACTATCCTTCACGTTGCGATCATCATCCAGCTTAAGCCATGAGATCTCGCCACCAATATAGTGACGTGTATCAGGCTCTTGCCACTGCACCGGCCCTTTGTCGGCTTGATCGGTAGTGTCACTTTGCGCTGCCGCAAGTGAGGGCACCGCAAACAAGGTGACACAAAATAGAAGGCCAATTTTCTTGATCATAAACTCATCCCATTTATCTTTATTGATACTATCGTACCATTTTAGCCAGAGCCGTGTGTTTCCCAAATGTAATCACACTTACCCTTTTCAACCGCATGGCACTGAGATGCGCCGACCTTGACCTCTATCTCAATTACCGAGGGCGCATGCGGATGCTGCCATCGATGCGAATGGTTTCGCCGTTGAGGAAACGGTTTTCCACAATATGCTGAGCCAGTGCTGCGTATTCTTCGGGGTGCCCCAACCGCTTGGGAAATTGTGTCATGTCAATCAACGGTTGCTTGACTTTATCGGGCATGCCATTCATCAGCGGCGTGTTGAAAATACCCGGCGCGATGGTGTTGCAGCGAATGCCCAGCTTGGCCAGATCACGGGCAATGGGTAGTGTCATACCGACAATGCCGCCCTTGGTCGCCGAATAGGCAACCTGCCCTACCTGTCCCTCGAAAGCAGCAACGGATGCGGTATTGATAATGACACCTCGCTCGCCATCGACGCCTGGTACATTTTCTGCCATGGCGGCAGCGGCCAATCGCAACACGTTAAAAGTACCTATAAGGTTGACTTGTACCACTTTGGTAAAAACACCAAGATCATGAGGCTGATTGTCACGACCAACGGTTTTTTGGGCCGAACCAATGCCGGCGCAATTCACACAAATATCAATTTGCCCAAAGGCATCTTTGGCAGCGGCAATGGCTGCTGTTACTGATGCTTCGTCGGTGACATCGGTTTCTACAAAAAGCGCTTTTTCGCCTAGTGCAGCGGCAGCAGCCGCGCCTTTTGCCTGGTCACGATCAAGAATAACCACCTGGGCACCTTCAGCGATCAGAGTAGTGGCAGTGGCATTGCCCAAACCTGAAGCGGCACCAGTGATGACCGCTGTTTTACCTGCTAGATCCACGATTGTCTCCCGTTATTAATTTTCCGTATGCTAAAAACTCACGCCCTCAAGCGCCATGACAAAGTGGCTCAATATTATTCTTGAAGCGAGAAGAAGCCCGGCCTGATGGCGGCCGGGCTCGAGATTAAAAGAGAGGCTGTTTGATGAGGCTATCTGGCACTGAACCGGCGTTATCGGCCGGGTAGGTGTAGAAAGGAGCCCAGCGCGGCTCGGTTTCACCGCCACCGTAGAAGACACCCGGCTCATCCAGCTTGAGGTGCTGAATTTCTTGCTCACCGATATCGGCGGGCACCTGCTGCAGCGGCACCGCAGAGAGGTAGTCTTCTGGGTTATTGACGCGACGCTCCATATCAAGTGGATGCAATTCCGAATAGCGGAAGAAGTAGACCTCGCCGCCTTCGACATGTAGGGTGACGTCAAAGATTGTTTTCAAATACAGAATGCTCAACGGACGTCGTGCGTAAAAATCGTAATCACCAGGCGGCAATTCGATCCAGCTGTAAGCACCGCTCTTGAGTCCAAATATTTGATCATCATTAATGAAGAAGCTTGGTGCTTGAACCTCCGCATCACCCCACGGACTGCGGGGGCGATAGACATAAACAATGGCATCGCGAGGATCGACCGGAATAACCGGCACAAACTCTTTCCCTGACGGGGCGTTAATAAACGCACCGGGCGTCGTGGGCAATCCCAAGTGTAGGTTTGAGCAGGCGCCCAAAAACAATATTACAAGTGAAACAAGCAATACGCGCTTCATCGTTATTATTCTCCGTTCACCGGTTAGAGCGCGGGTTTAGGTATTTCAGGTGCTTACTATCGCTGATTTGGCTGTCGTACTCAAGTGAGGGTATTCACCTTCAAGCCAGCGGCAGCATAAATTGAGCCAATTGCGCCGAGGTATTGCGCAAATTACTGCTCAACAAACGTGCCATATTTTCCAGCACACGCACGGCGGTTTCTGGTGAGCGCTTGCGCAAATGCTCAAAGCCTTTATGAGTCAACACGATTAATGCGCTATCTTCTGCGGCCACCACCGAGGCGGATCGGGGCTCTTGATCAATGAGAGCCATTTCGCCCATGGAGTCGCCTGCCCGCAAGTGGGCGATCACAATATCCTGATCTTCGGCATTACGTTTGACTATGTTGAGCTGGCCGCGCACTACAAAGCAGACGAAATCACTGTTGTCCCCTTCGCGGCACACAAAATCGCCAACAATGACTCGGTTAACAAAAACTAACTTTTCCAGTAGTTCCAACTCGTTTTCCGACAATCCCTGAAACAAATGCATGCGTTTCAGTGCTTCATGTACAGCGCTCATTAGGCGGTTCCTCCTACGGTTAACGCCTCGACCCGTAATGTCGGCTGCCCCACACCTACGGGGACAGACTGTCCATCTTTACCACAAATGCCAACGCCACGATCCAGTTTTACATCGTTGCCGACCATGGAAACGTTGCGCATGACATCAATGCCACTGCCGATTAGCGTAGCACCTTTTACCGGATATTGAATCTTGCCGTTTTCCACCCAGTAGGCTTCACTCGTCGAGAACACAAAACGCCCCGAGGTGATATCGACTTGACCACCGCCTAGGCTGGGGGCATACAGCCCTTTATCCAGTGAAGCAATGATTTCATCTGGGTCACTGTCGCCAGCGCGCATAAAGGTGTTGGTCATGCGCGGCATGGGCAGGTGGGCGTAAGATTCACGCCGTCCATTGCCAGTGCTTTTCATGCCCATCAAGCGCGCATTTAACTTGTCTTGCATATAGCCCACCAGCTTGCCATTTTCGATCAGCGTGGTGCTTTGTCCGGCAGTACCTTCGTCGTCGACATTCAGTGAGCCGCGACGGCCATCGAGCGTGGCATCATCGACGACGGTGCATAGTGGCGAAGCTACCTGCTCGCCCATTTGCCCGGCAAACACGGAGGTTTTCTTGCGGTTAAAGTCGCCTTCCAAGCCGTGCCCCACCGCTTCGTGCAGCAACACGCCCGGCCAGCCCGCGCCGAGGACAACCGGCCAGGTGCCAGCGGGTGCGCCTTCGGCGGCCAAATTCACCCGGGCGCGGCGTACGGCCTCTTCCACTAGCCATTCGCTGCGCCCTTCTTCCAACAGCCAATTGTAATCGTGACGACCACCTAACCCGGCACCGGCGCGCTCGCGCTTGTCACCGTCTTCCATCAAAACGCTTAAGTTCAGTCGAATCAACGGCCTGATATCGGATACTAGTGTGCCGTCAGATGCCAGCACCAACACCACTTCATTTACCGCTGACAGGGACGCATTGACTTCTTTCACTGCAGGATCGGCTGCACGAGCGGCGGCATCCAGCCGCTTCAGCAAGGCCACCTTGTCGGCGGCGCGCCAACCCGGAATAGGATTGAGCGGCGCATAAAATTGCGGTAAATCTCGACGCCGAAAATCGGCCAAGGCGGGCTTTCCTGCGTGGTGCGCAATAGCGCCGGCAGAACCGACGATACGGTTTAACGTGGCCAGCGAGAAGTCGTCGCTGTAAGCAAACCCGGTTTTCTCGCCATCGATCACACGTGCTCCCACCCCGCGTTCTAATGAGTAGCTGGCGTCTTTGACCACGCCTTTTTCCAGCGCCCAAACTTCCTGCTCGGCATGCTGAAAATATAAATCAGCGTATTGATCTGAGGCGGCACTTGGGCGTCCCACTAACCCGGCGAGCTGGTCGGTGCGCAAGGCGTTGGGCTCAAGTAGTGTGGCGAATGCTTGATCAAAACTGTTTTTCAAAGCGGATGTCATCCGGCAACCTCGTATGCAAACGTTGGTGCGATTGTAACGGCAAACGTTGCCGTGTAGCGGCAGGCAGCTGGGCATCCAGCTCGGCGATCAAAACGCCCGGCTCGGCGTCAAGGGCGGTGACGACCTGCCCCCAAGGATCAACCAGCATGGAATGTCCATAACTTTGCCGCTTGGCATTGTGCTGCCCACATAGATTAGCTGCAAGTACATAACAGCCTGTTTCGACCGCGCGTGCTTGTAACAACACCTGCCAGTGCGCTTCCCCCGTGGCCTGAGTGAACGCACTCGGGTACAGCAGTAAATCAGCACCGGCGTGAGCCAAATGCAGTGCCTGCATGGGAAAGCGCAGGTCATAACAGATACCCAAACCAACAGACCAGTCGGCGATAGACGTCAGCACCAAGGTATCGCCCGCTTCAAACACGGCCGACTCGCGGTATTGTCCCTGGCGATCACCCACGTTGACATCGAACAAATGCAGCTTGTCATAGCGTGCTTGGCAGCGCCCATCGGGCGCAATGACTAGCTGAGAGGCTCTTACGCGAGGCGCAACTACCGACTGACCATTGGGTCGTTGAATCTGCGGCAAGCTACCGGCCACGATCCAAGTGTTTAGCTTTGCCGCCCAGCCTGAGAGCCAGCGCATTATCTCGGTTTGTTGTTCGGCAAGCTGTCGATAATCGCCACCGTATCCGGCAAAATTTTCGGGCAGCAACAACAGGTCGGTACGATCTATAGTCGACAGCTGCGCGTCCAAAAGGGAGCGGTTGGTCTGCCAATCGACACTGGCGCAATATTGTACTGCGGCCACCTTCATCGATTATTTCTCCTCGATTTTCGGGTTGTCCCAAGTACCCCCTATGTGGTACTCCAACGCCGCTGCCTTTTCCAGCTTATCACCAAATAATCGTTCAAACACAAAGATCCCGGCACAAGCTGCCGGCCCTGCCAGACAACCGGCATATAGGTTGCTCGACAAGGGCAAGACCACACTCATCTTGTTGTCTAATGTTTTGGTTTTCAAATTGGTGCGCCCGGTCAGCGTAATGTCCGCCGAGGGTGACTTGAGGTGCAGTTTCTTCACTTGCAGTAGATGGTGATCGAACACCAAGTGACTTTTAATGCTGTCGCAACTCAGGCCTTTTTTATACACGTCCGAGAAATCCAGTTGCAGGCGCCGCGCCAGCGAGCCGGTATTCAACATCCCCAGCAAGCGCATCAAGATGTTATTTTTATCCATATAGGGCAGGCGGCATTGTCCGATAGATACCGACACATGCCCCATCAACCCCAGATAGTTGATATCTAATGGCGACCCCACCCAAGCTAAATTAACATCCGCCGTGACATCGTCGCTGATAATCATCGGTTTCATTTCCCATGCTTTCAGCACGGCTTCTAAATCGTTGGAGGACACCTTTCCTTTATAGTGGCTTATTTGCCGTTTCTGCTGTTGCTGCCAGGTTAAGGTGCCATCAAAGGTTGCGTGCCGCCAATGCCCCTTCAAGTGTTGTACCTTAACGCCCTGAGTGAGCGGCCGGATTTGCCCCTGCCAGCTGCCATATCGGGCACCATTAATCACTAGGTTATTCAACGATACATTGGCAACCGGGAATTGCGTCGGGCTGGGCAGCCCAGACACACCTTGGCTATCTGTTCCTTGCCAATTCAAATGCTTCACTTTCACAACAAGCGGCTTATCACCACGCAGCTGATAACCCTGCGGTACAATTAAGGTGCCAGCCAGCGACTTGCTATCTAATGACACCAGCCAACCTTTGCCTCGGTAGGGCTTAATATTGACGCGCGCCTCCTTAATTGGTGCGCCATACACATTCAGTTTATCGACTTGCAGCACCAGCCGGGACAATGTCACTGGTGCCGCATCCGAGCCGTTATTCATCTGCTGGACATAGCTAATCCATGGTGCGGCAGACAAAGCACCCACCTGTCCACTCACATAGACGCCCTGCTGTGCCTCGCCCTGTGTCGGCGGAATGGCCACTCCGCCGAAATATACTTGGCCGTGATCAACACGACCATCGCGCAGCCATAGCCTAGCGTTCATTGATGCACGATGGCTTGGTCGTTGTTGCCACTGAATACGCAGCTGCCCATTGGACGCCAACTCAAAGGAGAAATCACTTTTGTCAGCCGGACTTTTATCCAGCGGCGGCGGTAACGCTACGCCAAGGTTCGCCAGTTGACTGCCCACCTGTAACATCACATCTTTTTTGCTGTGCCAAGGCAAGGTAACCGATGCCGTCAGGGGAGTTTTCCCCTGATCGGCCGTTAGCAAGTCGGTACCCAACCACTTTACTAATTGCGTTGATGAAGGGGTTAGCTGACCGGCGATCACAACCTTGTTTGCCGAGGTTTTAATGTGTCCACTCAGCTCGCCCCCCAGCCATTGCCCTGTTATCTGATCGGCCTTGATGCCTTTCTGCATGTCAAAATGAACATGACCACTCATATGCCGAAAGGTAAGGCGACGTTGGGCATTGGCTAACCGCACTTTGTGTAACTGAGCATCGACGATAATTTGAGGAGGCTGATGAACGGCTTTTTTCAAATCCAGCTTGAGCGTCAGTTGGCCGGTTACACGCCCTGCATCAAGCTGCCAGTTGGCCAGGGCGTTGGGCAGTTTTTTAGCCAAGGGCGTGGCCTGTAGTATTTGCGCCACATCCTTGGCGCGCGCATCCACATCCGCATTCACCTGCAGCAGTGGCACCTGCCCTGGCTCGTCATTCCACACACGAAAGCTCGCCTGCTTTATCTTGCTGCCGTTGAGGCGACCTTGCAGATTAGAGCCATATACCAAGCGACCATCTATCAGCAAATGTCCCGACAAATTCGTAACCACCGGCCAACCGGGACGATATTTCAGCTCGGCATCGGCGATATCAAACTGCATCTGAAAAATGCGATCCTGCTGGCGATGCGGGTCAATCTTGACTGGCCCTTCATACAGGAAACGCCCCGACAACAAGCGGCCACCACGAATGCCACTTTTCAACCAAGCATATAAGGGAGGCGGCATATGCTGCCCGGGAAGATACATGCCAGCGCGTTCGATGCGGTCACCGACCACATAGGCCAACAAATGCAATTGCGGCACCTGTTCCGGCGATAGCGTCATGCCGGCCACCAACCGAGCATCTCCATCAGAATTGCTGACATGCCAAAGCCCGGTCTTGATTTCAACGCCCTGGGCATTACGCGACCAGCTCAATGCACCTTCCACCGACGCATAGAGAGCATGGTCGTACGCCACTGGCAAATCCAAGCCCAACCGACTAGCGTGTATCACCGCCACACCCGAATCTAGCGAGCCATCGAACCAGCCACTTAGGCCGGTGACACCGGGGATTTTTCCATCGGCGTTAAACCCGGCCTGAAAAAAGCGACCACTCAACTGGGTAATCTGTTTGCCCTGCCCCTCAGCATATAACGCCAATACCTGCGCGCGCGGTCGCAGCTGATCAAGCTGTTGTCTGACTTTTTGCAATCCATCCGGCAGTGCAAAGGGCCAATGCAACAACTGGCCACCCAACTGCCTCAAGTTAAGCTCGGTGAGTAGCAGCTTCCAACTGGCATCGGCTTTTTCTTTGCCATTCCACCACCCTCCGATAACGCCACTGTGCCAATGACCTTCGCTGGTGTCGAAATCCAACCCTTTAATCTGAATTTGATAACCATTGTGTTCGCGGATGGCTAGCTGGCCACTTATGCCGGTCGCATCCCAATGCTTGTTCTTTCCCTGCAGGCGCAAATGATTCAGCTGCATCGTCAGACGAGTATGCTGCAACTGGCCGCCACGCACCTCCATCCATAACGCCAGCTCGCCGTCCAGCTGCGTCACCGGTAAGGCATCGCCTAACGCATAACGCAGCAGGTGCTCAAGATCAGGACCTTTAAGGCTAACGTACGCCTTGCCGTCTAAATCTGATAGGTCGTAAGCATCGCGATCCAGCTCTAGGCGAGCATTCACGGTGAGCGATTTTTTGGGCGCGCGGACACGCAGAGCGAGATGATGGTTATTGCCACTGCTGTGCATTTCCAACCGCATCTGGGGAAGGCGCAATAATGGCTTGTCTTGTAGTTTTAGCGTCACCGCCATGTGACTTAGAGTCACATCCTGTTGGCGGTACAGCAGCGCCAGAAAACGCTGCAACCCGTCACCTTGCGATGCAGTTTTTTGCATCACAGGGAAGCCGCGCAATCGAATATGCCCCTTGGTATCTTGCTGCAAATGCAACTGCAAGCCCGATACGTTGAGATTATCGAGTCGCAGACTACCGTGCACTAAAGAAGCCAGCAGGTCAGGCGCAAGAGAGAGTGTGTCAATTACTAAATTGTGGTCGGATTGACCATCAAGTGCAGGAATAACCACATGATGTAATTTAAAAACCGGCGTTAAACCATCCATCCGTCCCTGCAAACTGCCGATGGTTAACGGCATTCCGATGCGTTCTTGCAGCATGGTCTGCAGTGGATGGCGCCATTCTGGCAAAGCTTTCATTAACTGGCGCCCGGCGACAACGTAGCTGGCCAACAACAAGATAAGCAGCGTCACCAACCACCAAAGGTGGCGAATACCGCCATGATGCTGAGCTAAATGTCTCACGTCCGCTCCGGAGCTCTATCGATTGCCGCCATCCCTGCCATCATAGCGCGTTATTTCACCAGAAAACGTAAGCGTACAAATTGCAACAAAGACGAGACGGGTATCCAGACCACTGCGCAAGCTAGAGCGGCGGCAGGCATTGACCAGAACAACAAATCGCCACGCCCGGTACTGGCTTGAATAATGCCGTTAATTGCCACATACAAAAAACTCAAACCAAAAAATACGCCACTTTGCAGCAACAAATTAGCACGCCGGATACGACGATAAGCCAACAGCGTAACGTAACACAGCAAAGTCATCGCCAACGCATGCTGACCCATGGGGGTATTCAACAACACATCCTGAAACAAGCCCACCACAAAGCCCCAGAAAACACCGATGCGGTGAGGCAGCGTGACAACCCAGTACAACAGCACCAAAAGCAGCCACTGCGGACGCAGCCAAGCCAAGCCGTCTGGCCAAGGCGCTACGGTCAGCACAGCAGCCAGAAGCAATGAGCCGATGACGACACCAGTGCCGGAAGGGCGAGAAGAGAAATCATTCATTGGTGCCTCCTGTCGCCCCTGCCTGCGAATCAAGAGCATGGTGCCGCGTCACCAGCAACACATGACTCACTCTGCGAATATGCGCTTTGGGTTTGGCAACAATGTTGAGAAAGGCGGTGCCCTGCTGACGCGTTACTGATGTCACCGTTGCCACTGGATAGCCTCGAGGGAAGCGCCCCTCCAACCCGGTACTCACCAGCAAATCGCCTTCTTTTACATCCGCCGAGGCCGGCACATAGAGCCATTGCATCTGACCGGCACGCCCAGTGCCGGCCAAAATACCACGCAAGCCATTGCGATTATCCTGCACCGACAAGGCATGACTGGCATCCGTAATCAACAGCACATGGGAACTATAAGGGCCGACGCTGGCCACCTGCCCCATAACACCATAGGCATCCAGCACCACCTGACCACGAAACACACCATCCTGTTGCCCGCGGTTAATCACCAACTCTTGACGATTCGGGTCCGAGGAAATACCGATGACCTCGGCCACACTTACCGACGCCGCCACTTTTGCCGACGAGTTCAGCAACTCACTTAAACGCGCATTTTCCGCACGCAACACCGCCAGCTGCTGCGCCTTTTGCTGCAAGATGAAGTTTTGACGCTCCAAAATGCGATTGCGCTTTAGCAAATCGCCATGGCTTTGCCACTGCTCACTTACCCAGGAATAGACATTGGAGGGCACATGCGACGCCACATGTACGCCCCCCGTCACATAACTCATGCCATAACGAATGGGCGACAGCCAGCCAGTGCGCTGGTCGATCAACAACAGCGCCAGTGACAGGAGAACGGCCACCAAAAGACGGTAGCCGGAATGACGGGATTGAGAGAATAGTTTGCTGATAATGCCACCTCAGCCACACGCAGGCTTAAATTACCCCGCGCTTAGGGCTCAGCTGGTTGCCAGAGAATCAAAACTACGGGCATCCATCAGCTCTAGCGCCTTACCACCACCACGCGCAACGCAGGTCAGCGGATCATCAGCGATAATCACTGGCAGGCCGGTTTCTTCGCTCAACAAGCGATCGATATCACGCAGCAAAGCGCCGCCACCGGTAATCACCAAGCCGCGCTCGGCAATATCACTGGCTAGCTCCGGAGGCGAGGCCTCCAATGCGCTCTTCACCGCATTAACGATGTCATTCAGCGCACCCTTGAGCGATTCCAGAATTTCGTCACTGCTTAGCGTAAAGCTGCGCGGAATGCCTTCCGCCAAGTTGCGGCCGCGCACGTCAATTTCGCGCACTTCACCACCCGGATACGCCATGCCGACTTCATGCTTGATACGCTCGGCGGTCGACTCACCAATGGCACTGCCGTATTCACGGCGCACATAAGCCACGATGGATTCATCAAAGCGATCACCACCCACACGAACCGATTCAGCATAGACCACACCGTTCAATGAAATCAGTGCAATTTCAGTGGTACCACCACCGATATCGACCACCATGGAACCGTTGGCCTCTTCAACCGGCAAACCCGCACCAATGGCGGCGGCCATGGGTTCTTCAATCAAAAACACTTCGCGGGCACCGGCACCATAGGCCGATTCGCGAATGGCACGCCGTTCGACCTGAGTCGATTTACATGGCACACACACCAGCACACGCGGTGCCGGCGGAAAAAAGCCGGTCTCGTGTACCTTCTTAATAAAGTACTGCAACATTTTTTCGGTGACATCGAAATCGGCAATAACACCGTCTTTCATGGGACGGATGGCGGTAATATTGCCCGGCGTACGCCCCAACATACGCTTGGCATCGGTGCCGACCGCCGCCACACTTTTTTGCATACCGTGCTGGCGGATAGCCACAACCGACGGTTCATTCAATACGATTCCGCGTTCACGCACATAAATCAGCGTATTCGCTGTACCCAAATCAATGGAAAGATCAGTGGAAAACATTCCACGAACACGTTTAAAAAGAGACATCTGAGGCAGGATTCCTGAAAAATTGGGGTTGACAACAACAGTCTATATATGGAGCGTCACTCTACCAATGCCATCAACACAGGGCAAGCGACTTACTTCGCAATCCATTGCAAGCAAAACGCCCGTCAACACAATTGTTGCGGGCGTTTTGAATGGTATTACCAAGGCAACTTACTTGCTTTTATCGCCCGGAATAACCTTTTTCAGCTCGATTTCGAATATCAACAGCTCGTTCGGGCCAATCATGCTGCCCGCGCCCTGTTCACCATAGGCCAGTTGCGGCGGAATAAACACTTTCCATTTATCGCCAACGTGCATATGAGTCAGCACCTTCTGCCAACCTTCAATCACGTGCTTTAGCGGAAAAGTCGCAGGCTTGCCACGCTTCACCGAGCTATCAAACACAGTGCCGTCGATTAATGTGCCGGTGTAATCGGCCACAACGGTATCGTCCAGTGTTGGCACGGCGGCGTCTTTATTACCCGATTTTTCGACAATATATTGAATGCCGCTATCGAGCACTTTTACACCGTCCTTCTCAGCATTCTTCTTCAAGAAGGCTTCCGCTTCCGCTTTATTAGCAGAGGCAGTTTTTTCCAAATCGGCCTTACGTTCTTGGGTAATTTGCTTACGGAAGGCTTTAATTGAAGCGCTCATTTCCTCTTCAGTCAGCTTGCTTTTCCCTTCGGTGCCAGCACGTAAACCGGCGACAAATGCGTCAACGTCAATTTGTGGCGCACTGGTATGCAACTGCACGCCAGACTTATAGCCCAACGTATAAGAGGCTTTCTGCGCTGTGGTATCGAGGCTGACACTGTTGCCACCACAGGCGGCTAATGCGCCCGCCAGCAGAATCAAAAGGCCTTGTTTTTTCATTGTTCGACTCTCCACGTTATATTTGAATCGCCACAGCATGCCTGAAACTACCACATAAGTCACGCAGCTGTGTCACATCCTTTTTCATCGGAATTTTCCTGCTATAGTGCATAGAGACACACCAAAGCAAAAACAGTTCATGCCCCCTGCGAATTCTCAATTCAGCATTTTTATTGCCAACGCCAAAGGCGGCTGCGGCAAAACCACGCTTGCGACCAATTTGGCCAGCTATTACGCCAGTCGCCAAATGGCGACAACGCTCATGGATCTTGACCCCCAAGGCTCCTCTTCCTACTGGTTGAAACAGCGCCAAGCCAACGCCGACCTGGCAGCCGTCAAGCCACTAGCCATGCCCAGCCAAGCCGATCTATCGTCCAGCCTGCTGCAGCAGGGACTCACGCGCGCGACTGCCAACCTGGTGATCGACTCGCCCGCCGGGCTGGACAAGCACAGCCTCAATCAGCTGCTACGCATTACACAGGTGGTCCTCATTCCGGTGTTACCCAGCGCCATCGACATCCACGCTGTTACACGCTTTTTGCAAATGCTGATGCTCACCCCCAGCTACCGCCAAGCGCCTAAACGACTGGCAGTAGTCGCCAATCGCGCCAACATCAACACCAATGCCTATACGAAACTAGAAAAATTCTTGAATAGTCTAGGCATTCCCTTTCTGGTCACCCTGCGCGATACCCAGCGTTACACCCAGGCTTTTAGCGAAGGCAAAGGTATCCATGAGCTGCCCATTCAAAAGAATGATCCTGATGCCCCGCAATGGCACATCATTACCGAGTGGTTAGAAGTGCAAAGGCGCTTGGTGCGTCTATCCTGGTAGATGCTGAAATAGTCTGCTTGTCATTTGCTTGTCACTTTCTCTTCTCAAACTAGCGAAAGCTAACTTCCAAGGAGAGAATCATGACACCTCGAACCCCCTCCAACTCAGCGGTCGACCTCAACGAACCACAACGCTCTGGCAGCAACGCAAAAAGCATGCAAAGCCTCCTGCAAAAACGTCTTGACCGTCGCACCACGCTTAAAGGCGGATTGGGGCTGGCGGCGACCACCTTTTTTGCCGGAGCCGGGCTAGCCGGTTGCAGCTCAGACGATGATGACCCGGCAAAGGCCACGACACCCCAGTCCCCCGAACCCCCTAAACAATTAACTTTCGCTTCGGTGGCCGGCACAACCGCCGACACACTGACTTTACCCGAAGGCTATACGGCCGACATCTTAATCCCCTGGGGCACCCCCACCTTGCTCGTTGGCACGAAATTTAACCCCGACCACCCGACCGCCGCCGCGCAACTCACCCAAGCCGGCATGCACCATGACGGCATGAAGGTCTTTCAACAGGACGACCCCAACAGCGGCCTGCTGGTGACCAACCATGAAAATATCACCGCGGAGGTGCTCTTCCCTCAAGGCATCACAAAAGATGCCCAAGGTCTACCCAGTGATCCGCAACAAGTGCGATTGGAAATGGCCGCCCACGGCATCTCGGTGACGCGTATCCACCGACAAGCCGACAAATGGACGCACCACCTGTCCAGCTACAACCGTCGCATTACCGCCAACACCCCCTGCCTGCTTACCGGGCCGGCAGCACTCAGCAAATGGCTGGTGACACCCTATAGCCTGGATGCCTCGGAAGGACGCGGCACCTTGAATAATTGTGGTGCCGGCAGCACGCCGTGGAATACCTATTTATCCGGCGAAGAAAACTTCCAAAGCTATTTTGTCAGCCGTGACAACAAGCCGGAACACGAACGCTATGGCATTAGCACCCAATCATGGAAAAGCTGGCATGCGGTAGCCGCCCATGCCGATGCAGCCGAGCGCGATCTCTTCGCGCGTTTCGACATCACCGAAAGCGCCGCTGAACCGCAAGAGGATTGGCGCAATGAAGCCAACCAGTTTGGCTGGGTAGTCGAAGTAGACCCTTATGACCCCACCAGTCTACCCAAAAAACGCACCGCACTAGGCCGCTTTCGTCATGAAGGCGTTGCCCCCAGCCCCATTGTGCCCGGTAAACGCTTGGCGTTTTACATGGGAGACGATGCCCGTGGCGAATATTGCTACAAATTTGTCACCAATGATGTTTGGGACCCCAACCATCCGGACCCGGACATGCTCGACCATGGCACTTTATATGTCGCCCGCTTCAACAATGACGGCACCGGCCAATGGTTACCACTGGACATCAACAAAAGCCCCAAACTGGCACAACATTTTAGTAGCCAGGCCGAGGTGTTGGTCAAAACGCGCCTGGCAGCCGACCTGCTTAACCCCACGCCCATGGATCGCCCCGAATGGTCCACCGTCGACCCGGTCACGGGCGACATTTATTACACCATGACCAACAACTCCGACCGCGGGCAGCCGGGCGAAGAAGCCGTCAACGCCGCCAATCCCCGCCCGAAAAATGAATATGGTCATATCATTCGCCAGCGTGAACACCAAGGCGACCCCACGGCCACCCGCTTCCACTGGGATATTTTTGCGTTTGGCGGCCCCGCCAAAGGCGACAAAAAGGCCAACCCCTGTGGGCTGACCGCCGCCAATCAGTTTGCCAGCCCTGACGGCATCTGGTTTGATCCGCGCGGTATCCTCTGGATACAAACCGACAATGGCGGCAATGCCGTGGCCGATGCCACCAACAATCAAATGCTGGCAGTGATACCTGCCAATCTGGACAAGGGGTATGTGAACGCCCAAAGTCAGGCGCAACTAAAACGCTTTCTTGTCGGACCGGCCGGTTCAGAAATTACCGGCTGTGATTTATCCAAGGACCAACGCACTCTGTTCGTCAATGTTCAGCACCCCAGCGGCGGTTTTCCCGATTATGCCCCCGACATGCCACCCCGCTCGGCCACCTTGGCCATCAGGCGTCTCGACAAGGGCGTTATCGCGCTCTAATCGGTCGTTCTGTGGCCGGCCACCGGGTCGGCCGCAGGCTCAACGCCAGACGCACTTGTCACCAGCTCTTGCAGTAGCCGGGTTTGTCCTTCACAAAAGCCAATTTCCGGAAACAACCGCAACACGCAGGTATCCACATCGCCTTGGGCAAGCGGAAATGTCCAGGAGGCAAGTTGTTCATCCAGCAAACTGGCCGCCTCTTCCAGCGTTAAACCGGCATACTCCTCTGCCCATTGCCTCAGTTGTCGCGCCTGCCCAGCTGACAGAATACGTTGCTGTCCACTCAACCAAACAGCGCACAGCAACAACAAGCGTGGCTGCTGAAAGGTATCGTGAAAACGCGTCACTACCTGCCAAAGATCGGATTGGCGATCGCATTCACGGATGAAGGTTAGCAAGGTACAATCTTTCATGCTGCCATTATGCGCCATTGTTAAGCGCGGCAACAGCAACGACAGCAGAGGCTGTCGCCTTCACTGACAACACCGTCCCGGAGCATCCACTCAAGGTGATAGAACTCAACAACATTCGCCTGCGCCAAGGCGAGCATATTCTGTTTGACTGCCCCCAGCTGCGCATTGCCGACGGCTGGCATGTGGGCGTGGCCGGCCGCAACGGCTGCGGCAAAACCTCGCTGTTCCGTTTGTTATTAGGCGAACGCGACGCCGATAGCGGCACCTTATTACGGGACGACAACCAGCGTCTGGCCTGTATGGCTCAAGAAGTGCCCGGCCTGACAACCAGCGCGCTGGAATATGTGCTAGAAGGTGACGAGCGCCTACAAGCCGCACAAGCGGCTCTAGAGGCTGCCGAAGCCGCCGACGATGGCCACGCCATTGGCAACTGTCATGCCCAGCTCGACACGCTCGATGCCTGGTCGGCACCTGCCAGAGCCGCGGAACTGCTCGCCGGACTTGGTTTCAGCGAAGCCAAGCAGCAGGCTCCCGTGGCCGACTTCTCCGGCGGTTGGCGTGTGCGCATGAATCTGGCGCGCACCTTGATGGCACAAGCCGACATCCTCTTGCTCGACGAGCCCACCAACCATTTGGATTTGGACGCCATCCTTTGGCTAGGCGATTTTCTTAACCGCTTTCCGGGCACCCTGTTACTCATTTCCCACGATCGGCATTTTCTCGATCAATGCGTCGACCATGTGCTGCACATCGAACACCAGCAACTCACCCATTACAGCGGCAACTATTCCAGCTTTGAACGCCAAAGAGCCGAGCAACTAGCACAGCAGCAAAAAGCCTTCGACAAGCAAGAAAAGCAACGTGCGCATTTGCAATCTTTCATTGACCGTTTTCAATACAAAGCGACCAAGGCACGGCAAGCACAAAGCCGCATCAAAGCACTGGAGCGCATGCAGCTACGCGCACCAGCCCATGTTGAGTCCGGCTTCACCTTCGATATTCCGGCTCCCGAACGCCTGCCCGATCCATTACTCGCATTGGAGGATGCCGTTTGCGGCTATGACCAGCCACTGCTCGAGCAGGTCAATCTGCGCCTCACTGCCGACAGCCGCATCGGGCTGCTGGGCGCCAATGGCGCAGGCAAATCAACTCTTATTAAAAGCCTGGTCGGTCAACTGCCTTTATTGGGCGGCAAACTGACCCCGGCGCCCGATTTGGTGATTGGGTATTTTCACCAGCAACAAGTCGACCAGTTGGATTTAAGTGCTTCGCCGTTAACCTTATTACAGCGCCATTACACCGACATCACCGAACTGGACGGCCGCAAATATCTCGGCAGTTTTGGCTTTCATGGCGACCGCGTCTTCGAGCCAATCGACGGTTTTTCTGGTGGCGAGAAAACGCGTCTGGCGCTGGCGTTGCTCGTCCGACAGGCTCCCGCACTATTACTATTGGACGAGCCGACCAACCACCTTGATATAGAAATGCGCGAAGCCCTGATGCTGGCATTGCAAGATTACCGAGGCGCCATCGTACTCATCTCCCATGATCTCACGCTGCTGGAAACCTGCACCGATGAATTGCTTTTGGTCGATCAAGGCAAGGTCACGACTTGGCGAGACGACATGGCCGCCTACGCGCGCCACCTTCAACAGGCGCGCCAACAAGCTCAACAACAGCAAACCATTGCCAGCACGCCTGCGCCTGACACCCCCAAACAAAACAAAGCCGACAAACGCAAACAAGCCGCCCAAGAACGTGCGCGCCTGAAGCCACTCAACAACAAAATCAAAAAGCTTGAAAAGCAATTGGACGAAACTCAGCAGCAACTGGAACAAATCAATCACCAGCTGGCAGATGAATCACTGTATCAGGCAGAGAATCAGGCAAAGCTGCAGCCTTTACTGACCGACCAAGGCCAGCTCACCCAGCAACAAGACGCTCTGGAAGAGCAACTATTAGAGGCCATGGAGGCGTTAGAGGCTGCGCGATAATCCGTCAACTGTCCGACAAGCCAGCCCACAAACTTGTAATGGGTTTGCCGATTGCCACCGACTGGGGGACAATAGCGCCCTTTCTCAAAAAGGTCAGGAGCCAAGATGTCCGCAGCCGAGGTTTCCGCACAACAATGTG
>CAYVZZ010000004.1:0-45639 GCA_964456185.1 uncultured Alcanivoracaceae bacterium | reverse complement strand
CCGGATCATTTGCTGGGTGATGAAGAGAACTTGGGCATTACTTGTGCGCTGATCCCCGCCGATACCGATGGTGTGGAAATCGGGCGTCGCCATAATCCGGGCGCGCCATTTATGAATGGTCCGATTAACGGCAAGGATGTATTCGTCCCGCTCGACGTCATCATTGGCGGAGCCGACAAGGCTGGTAAAGGCTGGCGCATGTTGATCGAGTGTTTGGGTGTTGGTCGTGGTATTTCGCTGCCTGCCTTGGCTACAGCTAGTGGCGAAATTGGCTACTGCATGACCGGTGCCTTCTCGCGCATTCGCCAACAATTCAACATGCCGATTGGCAAATTCGAAGGCGTTCAAGAAGCCTCGGCCCAAGTGGCCAGCCAAGGTTATACCCTAGAAGCTTGGCGGCATTTGGTGACACGCTCATTGGAAGATGGCGCGCCCTCCGTGGTAACTGCCATGGCGAAATATCACGCCACCGAAATGATGCGTGATGTGATCAATCGCGGTATGGATATCGCCAGTGGACGTGGGGTGCAGCTTGGACCACGCAACTTCCTGGCGTTGCCTTATCAAGGTATTCCGATCGCCATTACGGTTGAAGGCGCTAATATCCTCACGCGTTCATTGATGATTTTTGGCCAAGGCGCTATGCGCTGCCACCCGTATCTGTACAACGAGATGCAGCTTCTCAATGCAGACGATGAGGACAAGGCGCTTCAAGAATTTGATGATTTACTGGTGGCTCATGCGGCACACAGTTTTGGTAATACCAGCCGTGCATTGGTTTATGCGTTGGCGGGTCGCTGGATGGCTCCCGCGCCGTCTGGTGATGCCTTCGGCAAACGCTGGTATCGCATGATCAGCCGTTACTCTGCTGTGTTGGCGGCTACCTCCGACGTCGCACTAGGCCTGTTGGGCGGCGATTTGAAACGCCGCGAGTTGTTGTCGGCTCGACTGGGCGATGTCCTCAGTCAGCTACTCATTGCCTGTGCGGTGCTTAAGTTTCATCAAACCTTAGATGACGACGCAGTAAACGACGCTCATGCCAATTACTCGTTGCATTTAGCCTTGAGCCGGGCGCACGATTCCTTGGTATCCTTCTATGACAACTTTGGTTTTTACGGGTTGGGTAAGGCCTTGAAGCACACCTTCTTCCCGCTGGGGCGTCCTTGCCTTGCCAAAGCACCGTCAGATGACTTGGTGCGTCAGTTGGGTGAGGCCATTATGGAGCCGACTACCGTGCGCAGTAAGCTGGCATCTTATGCGTATCTATCTACCGATCCGGACGATGCCATTGGCCGTGTCGAGTCGACGTATCAACAATTATTGGAAGTTGAGCCAGCCTACAAGGCATTTGCGCGCGCCTATAGCAAAGGTAAATTGCAAGGTAACACCATCAAAGAGCGCTTGGACAATGCAGCCGAGCAGGGCATTATCCCCGCCGATCAGGTTGAGGCTGTGCTGGAATATGATGCCAAGCGTTACGATTGCCTGCTGACGGATGCCTTTGACTTTAATCTGGAAAAAGTGGACGTGCGTAACCAACGTCCGGTTTGATTGCAGAGTATAGGAGAGTAAAACCTAATGGTTGATTCCATGTTGTTACGACGCCTGCGCGCCACTGGTGCCTTGGTCGCAAAGCGGGTGTGTCTGGATAAATGGTTTCCTCACGTTCCCTTGGCATTGGCCTTGCTGTTTGGCGGCTTTTTGCTGCTGGATACCAATTTTGCCGGTCACTGGATTGACTACACGCAAAAGCTGCTTACTGATTCGCGCAGTCTAGAGCCCAGCCTCTTGCCGCCGCTGCTAATCGGCGGTGGCATGGTGGTGATGGCAATCGGGTTGCTATTCCGGTCGCGGCTGGCGTGGTTTATCACGCTGTTATTGGTGGTTGTGGCCATTGCCAGCACCTCAATGGTGGATACTAGCCATCAATTGTCGGTGTATTTTGTCTTTATCCTGATCGTGTTGTTCCTTTTCTGGCGCAACTTCAACCGTTCTAGCGTCATGGCCAGCACGCTGTTTGCCTTTACTGCATTCGGCATGTTGATTGGTTATGGCACCTTTGGTTCCTATTATTTGGGAGCCGAGTTCGATTCGCCCATTACCAGCCTGACCACCGCATTCTATTGGTCCATGGTGACCATGAGTACGGTAGGCTATGGCGATATTTCGCCGATTACGCCAGAAGCCCAGCTGTTCACCTCGTCGGTGATTATTTTGGGCATTACTGTATTTGCCACGGCCTTGACCGCGGTGATTGGCCCTATGGTCAGCCATTCCCTTTCTCGTATAGTCAATAACCAAGGAGTCAAAATGAAACGGGAAAATCACTTTATTGTTATTGGCGATACCTCTCTTGCCGCTAACGCTGCACAGGCATTGCAAAAGCGCGGCCAAAAGGTTACGCGCCTATTCCGTAGCGAACCTGCCGAGGTGGGTGAGTTTGATTATGCGGTTGGCCAGCCGAGCAATAGCGACGTGCTCAACGAGGTCGGCGTGAAAAAAGCCGAAGCGGTGTTGGCGTTAACGGCGGATGATTCCGAAAATGCCTTCGTCGTGCTATCGGTGAAAGAATTGGCTCCCAAGGTGGAAACCATGGTAACTGTTAATGACGCGGACAATTTGGATCGCATTAAATTGGTACACCCTGATGTATTGCTTACGCCGCAATTGCTGGGCGGTGAGTTAGCAGCGTCGCTGCTGTCTGGCGATACGTTGGACTCCAACACCATCATGGACAACGCCTTTAGTCGACTAAACGCCAAGGCCTGATTGATTGGCCAGTTGAACAAACTGGCATAAACGGTCATGCCGTATGAACCGTACTTTATGACATAATCGGAGATCAATTTGATCTCCGATTTTCTATCATTTATTCGGGAACCCGCACCATGCAATTTGAAGGAACCGATCGCTACGTCGCCACGGGCGACCTAACCATGGCCGTCAATGCGGCCATTGCCCTTGAACGCCCACTGCTAATCAAAGGCGAGCCAGGCACCGGCAAAACGCTGCTCGCAGAAGAAGTAGCCCGCTCGCTGGATATGCCGCTGATTACCTGGCACATCAAATCAACCACTCGTGCCCAGCAAGGGTTATACGAATATGATGCCGTCTCCCGTCTGCGTGATTCCCAGTTGGGAAAAGAAGGCGTGGAAGATGTGCGCAATTACATTAAAAAGGGCAAGCTGTGGGAAGCCTTCGGGGCGGAACAGCGTTCGGTGTTGTTGATTGATGAAATCGATAAAGCCGATATCGAGTTTCCCAATGACTTGCTCCAAGAACTCGATCGCATGTCGTTCTTTGTTTATGAAACCGGCGAAACCGTAAAAGCCGAGCAGCGGCCGGTTGTGATTATTACCTCCAACAATGAAAAAGAGCTGCCGGATGCTTTTCTGCGCCGTTGCTTTTTCCATTACATCAACTTCCCTGATGCCGATACCATGCAGAAAATCGTTGATGTGCATTATCCCGGCATCAAGAAAAAGCTGGTTCAAGACGCCCTGAGCATCTTTTTTGATCTGCGCAAAGTACCCGGTCTGAAGAAGAAGCCTTCTACCTCGGAATTAATCGACTGGTTGAAACTGCTGCTAGCGGACGACATCCCCGACGACCTGCTGCAAAATCGTGATAATAAAACCGCCGTTCCGCCGTTATATGGCGCTTTGGTCAAAAATGAAGCCGACGTGCAACTGCTGGAGCGGTTGGCCTTCATGGCACGCCGACAAGGCTAAATTATGCTGGTACGTTTCTTTGAAACCTTACGCAGCGAGCGGGTGCCCGTCTCGTTGCGCGAGCTGCTTGACCTGCATGCCGCGCTAGATGCCAATCTCGCTTTTGCCAATTGGGATGATTTTTATCAGTTGGCAAAAGCGGTGATGGTCAAAGACGAAAAATATTACGACCGCTTTGATCGTGCCTTTGGTCAATATTTCGAAGGCATAGAAGGTATCGACATGAGCTGGCTAAAGGCCAGCATTCCTGAAGAGTGGTTGCGGCTGGAAGCCGAAAAACTGCTAAGCCCCGAAGAGATGGCAAAGCTGCAGGGTTTGGGTAGCCTCGAAAAACTAATGGATGAGCTGCGTAAGCGCTTGGAAGAGCAAAAAGAGCGTCACCAGGGCGGCAATAAGTGGATTGGCACCGGCGGTACCTCACCCTTTGGTGCTTATGGCGCCAACCCGGAAGGGGTGCGCATCGGTGGGCCGTCCCGCAATAAAACGGCCGCCAAGGTGTGGGAAAAGCGTCAGTTTCGCAATCTGGACGATTCCGTTGAATTAGGTGTCCGTAACATCAAAATGGCACTACGCCGTCTGCGCCGTTTTGCACGCACCGGACGCGCCGATGAATTGGATTTGGACGACACCATTCGATCCACCGCCGAGCAGGCAGGTTTGCTTGACATTAAAATGCGGGCGGAACGGGAAAACAGCATTAAAGTGCTGCTGTTCTTTGACGTAGGCGGCTCCATGGATCCCTTCGTGCGCGTGTGTGAAGAGCTGTTTTCTGCCGCTCGCACCGAATTCAAGCACATGGAATATTTCTACTTTCATAACTTTATTTATGAAAGTGTCTGGAAAGACAATCTGCGGCGGCAGGGAGAACGCACCTCTACCTGGGATTTAATCCATAAATTCGGTCACGATTATCGTGTCATCTTCGTTGGTGATGCGGCCATGTCACCCTACGAAATCAACTCCGTAGGCGGTAGCGTAGAGCACTGGAACGAAGAGCCGGGTGCCGTCTGGTTTCAGCGTATTACGGACCATTTCGATAAGGTGATATGGCTTAACCCCGAACCGGAACGCATGTGGCAAATGACCACCTCGACTCAGTGGACTAAGCAGTTGGTTGCCGACCAAATGTACCCCATGACCATAAAAGGGCTGGATGACGCCATGCGACACCTGTCGCGCTGATTTGACGCTGAGCCTAAGCGCGTTGCCAATATTTCAATACGTCCAATAAACGGTGACTAAACCCCCATTCGTTGTCATACCAAGCCATCACTTTTACGTGTTGCTTCATGGCGGCGGTTTGGTTGCAATCGACGATGCAAGAAGCCGGTTGGTGATTGAAGTCGACGGATACCAGTGGCAATTCGTTTACTTCCAGAATGCCCGCCAAGGCACCGGCACTGGCTTCTCGAAAAGCTTGGTGGATGCTGTCAATGGTGGCTTCCTTGTGCAGTAACCCGTGAAAATCAACCAGCGATACGTTATCGGTTGGCACTCGCACGGCCATGCCGTTTAATTTTCCATCGAGGTGCGGCAATACCTGCCCAACGGCTTTCGCCGCACCCGTAGCGGTGGGCACCATGGATCGGGCGGCGGATCTTGCTCTCAGTGGATCGGTGTGTGCTTTATCAATTAAATTTTGATCGTTGGTATAGGCATGAATAGTGGTCATGAAGCCTTGCTCGACGCCAAAGGCCTGATCGAGCACCTGTACCAAGGGCGCAAGGCAATTGGTGGTGCAGCTGGCATTGGAAATAATGCGTTGTGTGTCCAGCAGCTGATGGTTGACGCCATAAACCACCGTGAGGTCGGCATCAGCTACTGGGTGGCTGGTGATAACGCGTTGCGCTCCCGCATCAAGGTGATCCTGCAGCTGCTCACGTTGCTTGAATTTGCCGCTGCATTCGACCACGCAGTCGATATCCAGCGCGCGCCAGGGCAAGGCGCTTAGTTGCTTTTCTGATAGTAGTTGAATGCGGTGAGTGCCAACTACCAAGTGATCGTCCTGGCGGCTAACGGCTTGACCAAAACGGCCATGAGTGGAATCAAATTGAAGGAGATGTGCCAAGATATCAAAGTCGGCCACATCATTGATGGCGACAAGTTCCAGTGGCGAATCACCGTGATGTTCGCAAAGCAGGCGAGTGAGGCAACGACCAATTCGCCCTAATCCGTTGAGTGCGATACGCATGAGCCCTCCCACGTTTACCGGATTATTGTCCTGCTTAGAGCATAGCCCTTTTGTGCCCGATCTAACAGTGCCCTGTCATAAATTGACTTTTATACGGATTGCCTCATAGCATCTATTAAAAGGATCGTTAATAGACAAGCCATATCAGCCTATAAGAAAATAGCGATTTTATGACAGGGAGTGCCTTCAGGCGTAAATATGCCAGTAACCGAGCTTAATTCCATTTACTTTTTTAGCAGCGTCATGACGTTGTCAGTCGCATTGTCCCTGTGGCTTTTCTTTCGCTGGAATGCGGTGCTGCATTTTGTGATTTGGGCGCTTGGCTTTGTGCTGCTGGGGGGCTATTTCGCAAGTCATTTCCTGTGGAGCCTATTTGATTGGTCGGTACCACTGCTCGATTGGGGAGAGCAGGTTTTATTGGGCAGTGCCGGCACCTGTCTTGTGCTCGGCAGTTGGCTAGGTTGGAAAGATCGTTTTCCAACCGGTCTTTGGCTGGGGTGGTTCGCATTGCCCGTCTGGGCGGCAATTGGCTGGCTCTCTAGTTGGTCATTGTTGCCATTTACCCTGGTTAACTTGTCGTTGCTCATCTTGGGTTACTTGGGCTTGGCGTATGTGGCTTGGCGGCAATTTTGTGATGAAGCAGAAATCGCCTCTGGCTGGTTATCGGCAACGACTGTTTGTGCGGCCCTTTCCCTCAGCATCGGCCTTTTGCCGGAAACCGGAATGACTTGGTTGTGGTTACCCTTGGCGCAGTTGTTCCATTTGGCTATGGCAGTGGCCTTTTTATTGATTCTACTGGCCGAACAAAGAGGGCGTATCTCGCGTGCTCTAGCCGGTGAAGCGGGAGCACTAGAACGAGTGACGGCCAACAATCAGCACGTCAGTGAGTTGGATAACTGGACGGGTTTGTTGTTGCGACAAGTCTCTGATGGCGTGGCAATTTGTGACGAGAAGGGCTATGTCATCTCGTTCAACAAAGCGGCAGAACATCTGTTTGGGCTGGATCACAGTGAAATGACCGGTCGCCCTATTCGACAACTGTTTACACCGGAATCGTGGCACAAGCTGGTGACTGCTGGTGAACGTAACGGCCCTTTTTCAGCTGGTCATCATGAATTGGAAGGCGTTCACCGTAACGGCACCACCTTGTCATTGGATGTCAGCATGTCGGCGCTGAATATTGGCGGTAATCTCCAAGGCATGGTGATTTTGCGCGACATCACGGCACGTAAGCGTCAAGAGGAGCGCTTGGGGTTTTATGCTTCACATGATGCGCTAACCGGGCTGATTAATCGTCGCAGCTTTGAGAGTGAGCTACAAAATGTGCTCAATGCGTCTCAAGCGGGTTGGTTGGTCTTTCTCAATCTTGACGATTTTAAAATGGTCAACGAAGCATTTGGTCACCAAGCGGGCGATGCGGCATTGGTCGCCCTGGCGCGTCGCTTGCGGGCTTCGTTGCGTGAAGATGCGCTGGTGGCACGGTATAGCGGCGATGAGTTCGTTGTCTTTGTACCAGAAAGCTCCTCTTGGGAAGAAAGCCCCTTAATCGCGGCAGTTAACCTGTTGTTGCAACGTCCCATCGCAACTCGTGGCATGGAGTTTCGATTATCAGGCAGTATGGGGGTAGTGCGCATTCCCGAACATGGCGATTCCTTGGAGACGCTGTTGCGTAATGCCAACTTGGCCATGTTTGAGGCCAAGCGCCAAGGGAAAAACAAAGCCTTCCTTTTCAATGATGAATTGGGACGTGATGTGGGGCTCAAGGCTGACATCGCTACCCGCTTGAAGTCTATCGTCCCGGATCAGCAGTTAGCGGTGTATTTCCAGCCACGAGTGGGGCTGCCCGACCGCAACCTCTGTGGAGCCGAGGCGCTGGTTCGCTGGGTGTTGCCCGACGGCAGCTTTGTCTCCCCCGAGATTTTTATCCCTGTGGCCGAGGATACCGGACAAATCCTGCGCATTGGTTATTGGGTAATGGAAGAAACCTGCCGGCTGCTGGCCGGTTGGACGGGTTATCAGGACCCCTTTGTGGTCTCTATTAATTTGTCGCCACGACAACTGTTTGACGAACAGCTGGTTGAGCGGATCGAAGGGCTTCGTTTGCGCTATGGGTTGGCCGCCTCTCAGTTGGAGTTTGAAATCACCGAAAGCTCGGCTATGCAAAACCCCGACTATGCCATTAAGGTGTTGTTGCGCTTGCGAGCGTTGGGTTATGGCCTGTCGATGGATGATTTCGGTACGGGCTTCTCGTCCTTGTCGCAGCTGCGCCGTCTGCCGGTTAATGTGCTGAAAATTGACCAATCATTTGTGCGCAATATGCACAATGATCGCCAAGACCGCGTGATGGTGGCCGCTATTATCGAGTTGGCAGGGCACTTGGGGCTCACTGTGTTAGCAGAAGGGGTCGAAACTGATGAACAGTTCAAATTGCTTGATGCCCTAGGCTGTAACGAAATACAGGGCTATTTAGTTAGCAAACCGGTACCGGCAGACAGGTTCGCCGAAAAAATACTAAAAAACTGGAATCAATTTAGTCGCACAATCGACTGGTAGCTTTTTGTGCAGAACGGCTTGCATTTGGCGCCTTCATTCGACACAATCCGCCCCTCAATGGTGACCCCGTCGGTCCCCCCGCAACGATAAACTGTAAACCCCGCCAGGCCCGGAAGGGAGCAACGGTAGCAGTGGACTTGTGTGCCGGGGTGTGGCTGGCGGGGTCGCCTCCTTTTTAGGGGTTATATCCTTTTGCCTTCCTTCTGATAATCCATCTTGTGGTAGCATAGTTTTTTTGACTATTTTGCTGCGAGCCAAGCGTTCATGAGTTATCAGGTTTTAGCGCGTAAATACCGTCCGCGCACCTTCGACGAGCTGGTCGGCCAAGAGCAGGTGACACGTGCTTTGCGTCATGCCCTTGAACACAACCGATTGCACCATGCGTATCTATTTAGCGGCACGCGCGGTGTAGGGAAGACCACGGTGGCGCGTATTTTGGCGCGCTGCCTTAATTGCGAGCAGGGCATTAGCGCCAACCCCTGTGGCGAGTGTAATACGTGCCAGGCCATTGACGAGGGGCGCTTCTTTGATTTGATCGAAGTCGACGCGGCCAGTCGCACCGGCGTGGACGATACCCGCGAGTTGTTGGAAAACGTGCAATACGCACCCACCATGGGGCGCTTTAAGGTCTACCTAATCGACGAAGTGCACATGCTGTCGATTAGCTCCTTCAACGCCTTATTGAAAACCCTGGAAGAGCCGCCACCACACGTTAAGTTCTTACTGGCCACCACCGACCCGCAGAAATTGCCGGTCACCGTGCTGTCTCGTTGTTTGCAGTTCAACATGAAAATGCTGCCCACCGAGCTGATTGCCGAGCATTTGGCCAAGCTGCTGCAGCAAGAAACAGTCGCGTTTGAAGCGGACGCGTTAACCTTGCTGGGACGCGCGGCAGCGGGTTCCATGCGGGATGCGTTGAGTTTGGCAGATCAGGCGATTGCCTTTGGTGATGGCCAGCTCAACGAAGCCCAAGTGCGCAGCATGCTAGGTAGTGTTGACCGCGATCACGTGCTCAAACTATTGCATGCCTTGGCGGCAGGTAAACCGGCTGGTTTGCTGGAGGCTGTCGATGAGGTGTTTAGTTTTCATCCGGATGCCGTCACCCTGTTGGATGATTTGATTAGCCACTTGCATCAATTGTCGATTCAACAAATTGTGCCGTCGCGCGGCGATGAACGTTTAACTGAGTTGGCAGGGCAGTTCCGCCCGGAACAATTGCAGTTGTTTTATGATATTGCACTGCGTGGGCGTAATGCGCTGGTGCAAGCCAATGCCGGTAAGAGCGGCTTGGAAATGCTGCTGCTACGGATGCTGTTGTTTTCACCCAAAGGTGTGCTTGTCGAAGCGCCAGTACCTGCTGCTCAGGCACAACCCGAGGCAGCACCTGAAAAAAAGCCTGAGGCGGCCGTAACGGAAGAGACAGTTGCGGTCGAGACTCACGAGACGGCAACCTCAAGCTCCGAAAGCAAAGTCGATGAACCTACGCAAACGGGGGATGCCCCTGTGGCATCCGCTGACGTTGAGGTCAAGGCTGAGACGGAAACAGAAGCGGCGCCCGTTGATGTGGCGCCAACAGCTGCCGAGGCGGTAACTGAACCTGAAGCAGCCGCACAAGAAGCAGAAGTCGTTCAAGAAGCACCTCAAGGCGAACAGCCAGCCGAAGAGGCTTCTGAACTGGATGACTGGTGGTATGACCTGCTGCCCCGATTGCGCTTGATTGGCGGCGTGCTAAGCTTGGCCGCTAATACCCGACTGCAGGTTCGTGAGCGCCATCAGTGGACATTGATCTTGTCGAAAAGTGACGAAGTCTGGGCCAGTCGCGAACGGCAGGCCGAGTTGCAACAGGCCATCAGTGCCTATTTCGACCGTAACATTGCCTTGCAATGGCAATTCGTCGAGACACCGGGAGAAACCCCCGCATTGCGTGCCAAACGTGAGCGTAAAGAGCGTCATGAGGCGTTACGTCAGTCGGTGGTGAATGATCCGATCGTGATAAACTTACAAGAGCGTTTTGAGGCGACATTAGTTGACGAGTCGATACATCCCGTCAAAGAGGAAGTAAACCATGGATTTTGATCTGCAGGGCTTGATGAAACAAGCCCAAGAAATGCAACAGAAAATGCAGCAAGCTCAAGAAGATGCCGCCAAAGAAGAAGTGGTAGGCGAGTCGGGTGCCGGGTTGGTGAAAGTCACCATGAATGGTCGTCACGATGTACGTGGCGTTGACATTGATAGCAGCCTGATGACCGAAGACAAGGAAATCCTGGAAGACTTGTTGGCAGCGGCTGTTAACGATGCGGTGCGTCGTGTAGAGGAAAAGCAAAAGTCTTCCATGGCGGACATGACCAAGGGCTTTAACATGCCACCGGGGTTTGATTTTACCAAATGAAGCATAGCCCTCTGGTTCAAGAGCTGATCGACGCCTTTGTGTGTTTACCGGGTGTCGGGCCACGTTCGGCACAGCGCATGGCGTATTATCTGCTTGAACGTAATCGAGCGGGTGGCGATCGCTTGGCTGCGGCCATGTCCGAGGCCATGTCTGGTGTGTCGGCCTGCGTGCAATGTCGCAACTTTACGGATGACACGCTTTGCCCAGTGTGTCGTGATCAACGCCGCGATACCAGTTTGTTGTGTGTGGTTTCGTCGCCCGCCGATGTGCTGGCTATTGAGCAGGCGCAGACGTTTCGTGGCTATTACTTTGTACTAAAAGGCCAGTTGTCGCCATTGGATGGCATTGGCCCGGAACAGCTTGGTTTACCCCTGCTGAATGAACGCTTGCAGCAGGGTGATGTTGAAGAAATTATTCTCGCCACTGGCACCACCGTAGAAGGCGAGGCTACCGCCCATTTTATTATGGACATGGCGAGCCGATGTGATGTGCGAGCCACTCGTTTGGCGCAAGGCGTGCCCATGGGTGGCGAGCTGGAATTTGTCGATGGTGCTACCTTGGCACAAGCATTAAAGAGTCGCCGACAATTTGATTGAGCCCGATCGGCGGACATAAGTCACGCGTTGGTTTATGAAATCATGCTATTGTCTGGTGAAAAGAACGCATTATAAGAGGAGCGACACGTGAAAGAAGTCGTCATTAGCGGAACCGGCCTATGGACGCCGGAAGAAGTGGTTACCAATGACGAATTGGTCGCTGCGTTTAATCAATATGTTGAGCAGTTTAATGCCGATCATGCGGCGGAAATTGAAGCCGGTGAAGTGGATGCCTTGTCGCCTTCCAGTTCGGCCTTCATTGAAAAGGCCTCTGGCATCAAGCAGCGTCATGTGCTGAACAAAAGCGGCATAGTTGACCCACAGCGCCTTTGTCCTGTCATTCCCGAGCGCTCGGATGACGAGATTTCGGTGCAGGCGGAAATGGCTGTGAAAGCCGCTAAGCAGGCATTGGATGAAGCCGGTTTAACCGCAGACGACATCGATGGTGTGTTAGTGGCCTGTTCTAACATGCAGCGCCCTTATCCGGCGGTTGCTGTTGAAGTGCAGCAAGCGCTCGGCATGCAGCACGGCTGGGGCTATGACATGAATGTCGCCTGTTCGAGCGCCACCTTTGGTATTCAGGCGGCGGTGGATGCCATTCGCAGTGGCAGCGCGCGCCGCATGCTGATGGTCAACCCGGAAATTTGCTCGGCGCACTTGGCTTTCCAGGATCGTGACTGCCACTTTATTTTTGGCGATGTAGCGACAGCGGTTATTTTGGAATCCGCCGATGACGCCAAGTCCGATACGCAGTGGCACATATTGGGCACGCGGCTGCAAACTAAATTTTCCAACAACATTCGCAATAATTTCGGTTTTCTTAACCGTTGCGATGAAAGCGGCATTGGCAAACGCGATAAGCTATTTATGCAGCAAGGGCGTAAAGTGTTCCGCGAGGTGTGCCCTATGGTCGCCAAACAAATTAGTGGGCATTTAGCCGATCTTGATTTGCAGCCTGAATCGTTAAAGCGCATGTGGCTGCACCAGGCCAATCTCAGCATGAATGAGCTGATTGCCAAGCGCGTGCTGGGGCGTCCTGCCACGCGCAAAGAAGCACCGGTCATTTTGGATGAATACGCCAATACCAGTTCGGCCGGTTCGATTATTGCGTTTCATAAACACAAGAATGACCTGCAAGCCGGTGATCTTGGTGTCATTTGCTCGTTTGGCGCGGGCTATTCCATCGGTAGCATTGTAGTGAAAAAAGGTTAGTATGCGACAACTCGTGTTTGGGCTTCTGCTAGCCTTTTTTATGGTGCCAACGCTGGCTGCAACTCCTCAACAAAATCCGGATCCCTGGGAGTCTTTCAATCGAAAGATGTTTTCTTTCGATATGACCATGGACAAATATTTGCTCAAACCAGCGGCCAAGGGTTACCGTGCAGTTACCCCGGATTGGGGGGAAGGTATGGTGCACAATTTCTTTGCTAATTTGAAAGAAATACCGCGCAGCATCAATGCGTTGTTGCAACTAAAGTTTAAGCAGGCAGGCAGCAATTTTGGTCGTTTTTTGTTGAATTCAACCCTGGGGATTGGTGGGTTGTTTGATGTTGCATCTGATGCAGGTCTGAAAAGCTATCAACAGGATTTTGGTTTGACCTTGGCGCATTGGGGCGTCGATCGAGGGCCTTATTTGGTGCTGCCGTTTTTTGGCCCGTCTACCGTGCGTGATTCTTTCGGCATGATTCCCGATACCTATCTTTGGCCACCTCATTACTTGAAAAATAATTGGACACAGTATGCGCTGGACGGGCTCTATGGCGTGGATAAACGCGCTGGTTTCTTGGGTTTGGAAGAGGCGATTTCCGGTGACAAATACATTTTTGTGCGTAATTATTACCTGCAGCATCGTCGTCGACTCACTGGCAAGAAAATAGTCGATACGTTTGGCGCCAATGCTGATTTTGATAGTGACGTAGGCTGGTGATTAGCCACCGGGTACAGCTTTGAGCTTGGCGCGAATATAATCACTGTGTGACACATACAATAAACCCGCCACCTTGCGTATTAAGGCTTCTTCCTCGGGCGCCAGGTGGTTGTCGCTGTAGGCCAAATGCCACATGTTGGTAATCAGCTTCACTCTTTCTTCATAGCCCCAGTTGTCGCCCAGCAGGCGAGTGAACTGGTACAGATCACTGGCGTCTTCTGAGCGGCTATGGGCACGCTCTTGTAGCACATTGGCATCGTCTTGACTTAGCTTCCAACGCGCTTTAAGCGTCGTTAACAAACGCTGTACCTCCTCTTCGTCTAACTGGCTATCGGCGCGTATCACCTCAACCAACAGCACTGCGGCTGCTAGTTGGATGTCGTTATCGCTTGTAGATTGAACGGCATTTTGCGGGTTGCTCGTGCCGGGATTAAATAATGATTTAAGCAGTGCGTGCATGGTTGTCGTCTTGTGTGAAAAGGGCTTCTAACGCCAGCTGGTCGACAATAAAACGGCGAATGCCATCGGTGAGTAAATCGCTAGCCATGGCGTCTTGAGTCATGGCCAACAAAAACTGGCTTTCGCTGATATCGAAGGCGGTCGGGGTAGTGGCTTGTGCATGACGATCTAATCGCCGTGTTAGCACGCCGTCATCCTGAGTTAGTGCATCAATCAATTTGGGGGAGATGGTGAGCTTGTCACAACCGGCCAAGGCTTCAATTTGCCCCGTGTTGCGAAAGCTTGCTCCCATGATGATGGTGTCAATGCCATGGCGGCAGTAGGCATCGTGAATGCGTTTGACCGATTGTACGCCAGGGTCGTCATCCGCGTGTTCAATGGTTTTGCCTTGCTTGCAGTGCCAGTCGTAAATTCGCCCCACGAAGGGCGAAATCAATGTCACACCGGCATCGGCAGACGCCTGGGCCTGCACCAGGTTGAATAGCAAGGTCATGTTGCAGCGAATGCCTTCACGCTCGAGCACTGCTGCGGCCTTGATGCCTTGCCAGGTGGTCGCCAGTTTGATGAGCACGCGGTCTGCGGGCACGCCAACTAGGCGGTACAAACGGTGTAAGCGTCTTGCGCGCTGCAGCATCGCCGGCACATCGTAGGAAAGGCGCGCGTCGACCTCTGTTGAAATCAAACCGGGAATTTTGTCGCTAATGGCTTTGCCCGCTTGCACGGCAAAGGCATCGCATAACAGAGCCGCATTGGGTGTGGTACTGAGTTGCTTGGCGAGTTCTCTGGCTTCGTTTAAGCGCTCGGCACCGGCCTCTGTTTTGGCCAGCTTCAGCAAGAGTGACGGGTTGGTGGTGGCGTCTTGAGGTTGATATTGGCAGATGGCATCCAAGTCGCCTGTGTCGGCGACGATTTCCGTCATACTGGCCAGTTGTTGTCGTTTGCTATTCACGGCGTCCTGCTTTGTTGTCGTCGTTTCTTCCAGCTTAGGGGCTGATGTCTGACACCGCAAGAGGCACTATGTATTCACTAGGTTGGCGGCCTCACGAAGCAAGCTTGGTTTGGCGTCAGCCTTGCACATGTTTTCGCTGAGATGGCGCCGATAACGGCGCGCACCAGGCAGCCCCTGAAATAACCCGAGCAAATGACGCAACGCATGTTTTACTGGCATGCCGGCGGCATAACGGCGTTGTAAATAGGGTAGGTAGGCTTCGATGACTTCTTTGGGGTGCTGCAATGGATTGCTGGTCTCACCAAAAATGCGTGTGTCGGCTTCTGCCAGTAGCCAGGTATTGTGATAGGCGGCACGGCCAATCATGACGCCATCCACTTGACCAAGGTGGCTGCAGGCTTCATCCAAATCGGTTATGCCGCCGTTGAGCTGTATGGATAGATGTGGAAAGTCTTTTTTGAGCTGGCTGGCACGGTCGTGTTGTAAGGGTGGCACAGTGCGGTTTTCTTTGGGTGATAACCCTTTGAGATAGGCCTTGCGGGCGTGAACGGCAAAGCTGTCACAGCCGGCATTGGATACCAGCGAGACGAAACGGTGCAAAAAGGCGTAGTCGTCTTGGTCATCGACACCAGAGCGGCTCTTCACACTGATCGGCAGTGATACGGCCTGACGCATGGCTTCAATACAGGTGGCTACCTGTTCGGGATGTTTCATTAGCACTGCGCCGATATTGCCTTTTTGTACCCGGTTAGATGGGCAACATACATTCAAGTTAATGCCGTCATAACCATAGTCCGCAATGATCCGACTGGCTTCGGCCAAGGCGTCAGGGTCTGATCCACCAAGCTGAAAAATCACCGGATGTTCGTCGGCATCATAGGCCAGCAACTGCTCACGTGGCCCATGCAGAACGGCTTGGGCGACCACCATTTCGGTAAATAAGAGGGTACGACGACTGATTAGGCGCACCAGATACCGAAATTCCGGTGTGGTCCACTCCATCATGGGCGCCACGGACAGTCGATGATCGACTGGCACGGGCGATGGGGAGGCGGCGTTTAAAGCAAGGTTCGCTTTCATGGAAGAGATGCGCTAATTGTGGGCGGAATAATCATCTATTATCGCATTTGTCCGGCCGTTAATACACTTGTCCCGCAAAATAACTGCGGTTACTATCCGCGCCATATGCCTCGCCATAGCAACTGGGAGATAAGCGAATGGCTCAAGACGGGAATAGCAGCGTAGATAACGCGACTGATTCAGGTTGGCAGCCCACCCCGCACACGGAAAGTTTCAAAATGATGGTGATTGGTGCCATCGGTGTGGTGTACGGCGATTTGGGTACCAGCCCGCTCTACACCATGAAAGAAGCCTTTAGCGGCGCTTTCGCGATGCCTGTTAATGAAATCAATGTGTTGGGCATGATTTCATTGATTACCTGGACGCTAATCATGGTGGTGGCGGTGAAGTATGTCAGCTTCATCATGCGTGCCGACAACCGGGGGGAAGGCGGCATCATGGCGATGATGGCATTAGCACAAAGTGCGGCGCATCATTCGCCAAGATTGCGTCGGGTGGTCGTGATGGCGGCTTTGTTGGGCGCTGCCTTATTTCTGGGGGATGGCGTTATCACCCCCTCCATTACGGTGCTGTCAGCGATGGAAGGCCTGGAAGTGGCTGCGCCACATTTTGAGCCGTTTGTTGTGCCCCTGGCCGTCATCATTCTGATCGGTGTGTTTTGGGGGCAGAAATATGGCACCGATAAAGTGGGTAAAATATTTGGACCAGTGATGGCGCTATGGTTTATTACCATGGCAGTTATTGGCGTGTGGAATATCATTCAACATCCGGCGGTATTGCGTGCCATAAACCCGTGGTATGCCATTGAATTCTTTACCCACCACAGCTGGGGCGGGTTTATTATTCTGGGTGCTGTGGTGTTGTGTGTGACAGGTGCCGAAGCACTGTATACCGACATGGGGCATTTTGGCCGCGCACCGATTCGTTTTGGTTGGTTTATTTTTGTGATGCCGAGCCTGCTGCTTAGCTACTATGGCCAAGCGGCGCATTTGATGGTGTTCCCGGAATCGGCCTCTAATCCCTTCTTCCATTCGGTGCCTGAATGGGCGCTTTACCCCATGATTGGTCTATCAACCTTAGCGGCGGTGATTGCATCACAAGCCGTCATTTCTGGTGCTTTCTCTATGACGCGTCAGGCTATTCAGCTGGGCTTCTTGCCACGCATGAAAATCGTTCATACTTCAGCGAAGACGATCGGACAGATTTACCTGCCATGGGTGAGCCGTATCTTGATGGTGGCGGTTGTTTTGACGGTCGTTGGCTTCGGCTCATCCAACTCGCTGGCTGGTGCTTACGGCATAGCGGTAACAGGTACCATGGCCATTGATTCGATTTTGTTTATGGTGGTAGCAAGCCTTTTGTGGCGCTGGGGACGCTGGAAAGTAATACTGATTGGTTTGGTGTTTTTATCCATCGATCTGGTCTTTTTTGCGGCCAATACATTGAAAATTCCCGATGGTGGCTGGCTACCATTGGCGTTGGGGGCAGGCTTGTTCATTATGCTGTTAACGTGGCGTCAGGGACGCAAGCGCATTGCTAAGGTGCTGCAGCATGATGGATTGCTACTGGATGATTTTGTTGAAAATATTGCCGCCTTCCCGCCGACACGCGTTGAGGGTACTGCCATTTTCTTGACCACCAATGTCGATACGGTATCGCACGCGTTGTTGCACAACCTGAAGCACAACAAGGTGCTTCATGAGCGCAATATCATGTTGTCGGTCGATGTACTTGAAAGCTCTTATGCGACCGAGGCAGAACGTATTAACGTGATTGACAAAGGCCATGGCTTTTATGGCGTCGAGTTGCGCTATGGCTTTGCCGAGGCCATTAATGTGCCTGAGACCTTAGTGAAGTGCACCGAGCACGGGCTGGCATTGGATATGCAGGAATCGACCTTTTTCCTCTCCCGTGAAACTGTTTTGTCGGATGAGCATCGTGGCGGCTTTTCGGCCTGGCGTTACAAGCTGTTTGCGTTCATGGCGCGTAATGCGCAGCCGGCCACCGCATCGTTCAAGATTCCCGGTAATCGGTTAGTCGTGCTGGGTACAGATATGTATTACTAACCATCGATGTAGTCCCGTACGGAACGAAAAAAACGCCACCCAAGCAGGTGGCGTTTTTGTGTCTTGGTTATTTAGAGTGTTTAGCCTAATTCGGTGTCCGGCGTTTTCATGTCCAACAGCTCCGGTTTGCCTTGCTGGGCTTTAGGCAAGATAAGGTTGATAACGCCCATCACAGCCAAGTTTACCAACAGCGCATAAACAGCAGAATACGACGAAAAGGTGTGGCCGAATAGCTCCAACGGGAAGACGGCTTTAAAGCCCATCTCGACGGCCATCCAGGTGCCCGCAATCATGCCGGCCGCCCAACCGGCGATGAGTGCTTCCTTGCGAATGCCTTTGATGTAAAGGCCAATCAGCAGGGCAGGTAGGGTCTGAATAACCCAGATGCCGCCTAGTAGCTGCAAGCGAATGGCATACTCTTGCGGCAAGAAAATAATAAACGCCAAGGCGCCCAGCTTAACCACCAGAGAAATATTCTTGGCCATGTTGGATTCTTGTTTGGGGCTGGCGTTGGGACGAATGTATTCTTTGTAAATGTTGCGGGTGAATAGGTTAGCTGCCGCAATCGACATGATAGCCGCTGGCACCAGTGCGCCAATGGCAATGGCGGCCATGGCCAAGCCATTAAACCAGCCTGGGAAAAAGTTAAGAAACAGGGCCGGCACGGCGTAGTTTGAGCCGTATTTGTCAAAACCTTCCTGATAGGCTGCCATGTCACCCACACCAGACACCAGACACCAGTGCCATATAACCCAGCACTGAAATCAATGTGAGCAGAATGGAATAGATAGGCAACAAGGCCATGTTGCGTTTAATGGTCTTTTCGCCCTTGGAGCTCAATAGGCCGGTCAAGGCGTGCGGGTAAAGGAATAGGGCTAACGCAGAGCCTAGCGCCAAGGTGGCATAAGCGCCCATTTGTTGCGGGTTAAGTAGCAGTTTGTCAGTGGGTACGGCAGCGAAAATGGCGTCGTAGCCTCCCATTTGCATCGGGATATAAATAACGGCCGCTATGACCGTGACGTAAATGAGGATGTCTTTGACGACGGCGGTAAGCGCCGGTGCGCGAATGCCACTGGTGTAGGTGTAGGCTGCCAAAATGGCAAAGGCAATAATGAGCGGCAGTTCGCCGTTTAATCCTAAGGCGGCCAAGGCTACCTCTATGCCGACTAGCTGCAGTGCGATGTAAGGCATGGTGGCTAAGATGCCAGTTAGCGCTACTAACAACGCTAATGTGGGGCTGTCATATCGTTCGCGGACAAAATCACTGCCTGTGATGTGGCCACGTTGCTTGGCGATGCGCCAGAGTCTGGGGAACACCATGAAGGCGATGGGGAAGGCGATTAGCGTATAGGGGATGCCAAAGAAACCCAAGGCACCCATGCCATACACCAAGGCTGGGATGGCAATGAAAGTGTAGGCTGTGTAGAGGTCGCCCCCTAACAAGAACCAGGTAACCAAGGTGCCGAAGCGGCGGCCGCCCAGCCCCCATTCATTCAGCTCGCCCAAATTGGCGGAGCGCCAACGCGAGGCACCAAAGCCAACTAACGTCACCAGCGCAAATAAAACAATGAATACCCACAGTGCAGTCGACACGATTTAGCGCTCCTTATAATCCGGCTTTGTAAGCGAGCGCGGTAATCACCGCGGTGACGATAATCCAAATGAACTGGAACCAGTAGAAAAACGGGATGCCAGCTATGCTGGGCTCAATTTGATTGTAAATCGGCACAATGAGGGCGATTAGGCACGCTAAGGCGACCAAGCTTCCCCAAATAACGCGTTTGGTGGTGGTCATGATTGTTCCCCGGTTTAGCTGTTGTTATTACGGTCTGTGTCGTTGTCAGTGTTATCCGCTGCGGTGTCGTCGTTGTCGTCTGATTCTTCCTCTTGGCTTTCTTCATCATCCTCTTCTTCTTCAGAGGGAAGGTTGTCACTCATCGGCAAGAGGGCAGGCGACTGCATGTCGTCAAACTGACCGTGATTGGTCGCCCAAAAGAAAAGCCAAGCAGCTATTGCCAGAAACGCCAGGGTGAGTGGTATCAACACCAAGATAATATTCATGAGCTGGTGGCCTCGCAGCAGGATGGTGTCGCAACGGGTTCCGCTTTGCGGCCAATTCGCTGGGCATTAAGCACTACCGTGAGCGAGCTGATGGACATGCAGATAGCAGCCAGCCAGGGCGGAATAAAGCCAAAGGCGGCGAGTGGCATGGCGAGGGTGTTGTAAGTGATTGCCCAGTGTTCATTCTGCCGCAGTATCTTATGCGTTTCGCGGGCAATCTGACGAACTCTGATTAGGCCGGACAGGTTGCCTGCACACAACAGAACGTCCGCATTGGCCTGCGCTAACTCGGCTCCAGACGTTAAGGCGACAGAAACGTCGGCACCGGCAAGAACTGGCGCATCGTTGCTGCCATCGCCAACGGCCAGGAGACAGCTGCCTTCATTGCGCAAGGCTTTCAGCTGTTCCAGTTTGTCCGCCGGTCGCTGCCGGCCTTTGGCGTCACTCAGATGGAGTTGCTGCGCCACGTTAGCGACGCGTGTATCGCTATCTCCGCTGAGCACACCGCATTGAACATCCTCGGCTTGAAGTTGTTGCAGCGTACGTTGGGCATCAGGGCGTATCGATTCGTCCAATTCAAAGCGGGCAAGCAGCCTGCCGTTTTCGCCCACCACAAGGCTGGCATCCGCATGTGAAGGGGCGCTGTCGGCATCCAGAACAAAACTGGCCTGACCAAGCCGCAGGGAATGACCGGCCACTTTGCCCTCTAACCCCATGCCCGGAAAGGATTTAACCGCTTCTACCGCGAGTAGGGGAGCAGTATTGGCAGCCACCAAGGCACGCGATAGGGGGTGTTGGCTTTCTCTGGCTAAGCTGGCAGCCCACTGCAGTATTTGTGGGTCGGTGTTGTCGGTTTTTAATGCCGGCTCGGTGAGAGTGCCGGTTTTGTCGAAAATGGCATGATCAATGCGTGTGATGGTGTCGAGTGCGTCCGGCTGCACGACAAGGATGTTGTGTTTGGCAAGTACGCCCAAAGCACGGGTAATGGCGGCCGGTGCGGCCAGCCCCAATGCGCAAGGACAGGCGACCACCAGAACGGCAATGGTGGCTTCCAGAGCTTGAGACGGGTCGTACCATAACCAGCCGATTAGCGTGGCAGCAGTTAATAGCAACACGCGAAAAACAAAGCGGGCAGTGGCTTTTTCACTCTGACGCGTCAGCTTCGGGCGCTGGGTTTGTGCGCGCGTGGAAAGGTCGGATAGTGTCGATAGGAAGGTGTCTGCGCCAACACGAGTTAATTTAACATCGATCGGCCCTTCAAGCACTAGACTGCCAGCGATGACGTCATCACCTGCAAGGCGTTGTCTTGCACTCACCTCACCGGAGAGTAAGGATTCATCGAGCAGGGTGCGTGTGCTGAGCAACTCGCCATCGGCCGGTAAATGGGCACCCTCTGGCACTTGGACTTGATCACCAGACTGTAACTCGACAACCGCAACAGTTTCCAAGGTGCCATCTGCTTTGCGGCGCTCGGCAAAGGTGGGGGTGAGTCGAATGAGTGCATCCGCGTTATCGACCGAGTGATGGCGTGCTCGCATCTCGACATAACGTCCACAGAGCAGAAAGAAAACCAGCATGCTGACGGATTCGAAGTAAACATCTCCCTGAAACATGATGGCCTGATAAACGCTGGTGCCGTAGATGGCGGCAATGGCAATGGCAATTGGTACGTCCATGTTTAAGACTTTTAGTTTCAACGCATGCATGGCACCACGGAAAAAGGGTAGCGCCGAATAGAACACCACCGGGGTGGCCACCAGAAAGCCCAGCCAGCGGAAGAGTTGATCGGTACCGGGCGGCAACGGGTTGAAATTGCGCATGTAGAGGACAAACGCAAACATCATCACCTGCATCATGCCGAAACCCGCTACAAGAATGCGTTTTAATAAATCGCGACTTTCTTCTAGGCGTGAGTTGTCCAGTGCAGCCGATTCTAGTGGCCTAGGTTGGTACCCGGCTTGGCTTAAGGTTTTCAGGATGTCGGGTAGGCTGGTGCGGTTGTCGTCATAGGTCAGACAAGCTCGGTGGGTAACCGGATTGATTTGTATGTCGGGTACACCGCCTAATTTGAGCAGGGCGCGTTCGATCAGCCAAGCACAGCCTGCGCAGTGCATGCCGTCGATCAGCAGATTGACTTCTTTGAGCCCTTTTCCCTTATCGCGCACGACGTGACGCAGTAGCGAGTGAGAACTCCAGTTGTCTGCTTTATCGGTTTTGTCGGTGGTGGATCTTTCGGACGGGCCGGTTCTTAGCTGATAAAAATCACCCAACCCTGATTTGTTGATCCATTCTGCAGTAGATAAACAGTTTTCGCTGCAAAAATGGCGACGCTTTCCGGCTACGCGGGCGTCAAGATGACTGCCTTTCGGGATGGCTTCACCACAGTGGTAACAGGTGCCCTGGGCGGGCAGGTTGTTGCGTGGTGTGGCAGAAAGCTTATCGTTCTGTGCCATTGTCGGCTGCATTGTGTTGTGGTTTGTCGGCTTCTTGCGGCTGCAAGGGCACGCCAAAAATGTGGGTGATTTCTTGGGAGTCGTTCTGGGGAAGAGGGGGGCGATCAACGGCGTTTTGATGGCTCACAATGATGAGCTGTGTATAGCCGAAGATGATTAGGGCGCCTATGAAAGCGCCCAGCCAAATGATCGGCGCACGATACCAGGCTTTATCCTCGATATCGTGCTGTTTGCCGTCAGCCTTATTTGTTGAGGGCTGCAACGGCTTCTTTGGTGTTGTCATGACTTAATACCCATGCGGCCAACACTTTGATTTCAGTCTTGTTCAGGCGCTTGCTCCAAGTGGGCATGTGGCCTTTACGACCGTGTTCAATGGTGTGTATAACAGCCTCTAAGCTGCCACCCCATTTCCACACGTCGTCGGTCAGGTTAACCGCGCCCAGCAGCTGGTTACCTTCGGCATCAGCACCATGGCAAGCCACACAGTTGGTTTTGAATACGCGTTCGCCAGCGTGGGCTGCAGCGGTTTCATGTGGCGCGCCAGACAGACTGAGTACATAGTTGGCAACGTTTTTGATTTCGCCGTAGGTTAGCGCCGAGCTCCAAGCCGGCATGATGCCGTTACGGCCAGCGGCAATACTGTGATGAACGGCTTTTACGCTTCCGCCAAATTGCCAAGTATTGTCTGTAAGATTGGGAGCGCCAACGACATGATTGCCTTGGGCATCATAGCTATGGCAAGCCGCGCAGTTGTCTTCGAAAAGGCGGTTGGCATAGCGCATGGACTGGTCATCTTTTGCCAATTCCAGAATGGGCGTGGATTCAATGCGATCCAGCATGGGTTTCATCTTCTGATGATCTTCGGCCAAGCCGTCCATCATCTGTTCGTATGCTGTCCAGCCCAATATGCCTTTGCTAGAGCCATAGGCGGGGTAGAGGATGAGGTAGCAGAAAGCAACGACGAAGCCAATGGTGGAAATAATCAACCACCAAACCGGCAATTTGTGTAGCGACTCACGAATGTTGCCGTGAGACCAAACGTGCCCGGTGGTGCCGTCTTCCGCTGTGGGGATGTCGACCCAAGGTCCCCAAAGGAATAGGAACAAAATGCTGCCGTAGTTGATGGTAATGATAACCATCGCCCAAGTTGACCAGAACTCACCCGGCCAGTATTGACTCATGACAGTCCAGAAATCAGTCATGGTGTGTTTCCCCTGCTTCTTGATCTGTTGATTCGATTGTATCGCGATTCACGTCGTCTTCCATGGGCAACGCTGCCATGCGGTCAAAAGTGGGCTTGTGCTTTTTACGCCAAGCCCAGATCCAGATGCCGATGAACAATAGCATCAGGATAACAGTAATGACCCCATCCATTGTGCCGATATGGAAACTCATGGCGCGGCGAAAAACTCTTTCTTGGGTTGATGCTTAGGCGCCTTGCCAAAGGGCTCGTTATCGATGCCAAGTCCTTGGAGATAAGCCACCAGCGCGTCAAGCTTGCTTTTACCCTTAACTTTCTTGGGCGCATTGGCAATTTCTTCGTCGCTGTACGGAACGCCCAGCTTTTGCATTGCTTTCATGACGCCTTGAACCTGTTCGGGGTCAACTGGAATATCATCCAGAAAGGCGAAGTCTGGCATGTTTGACTCGGGCACAACGCTTTGCGGGTCGCGCAAATGGGCATATTGCCATGCATCAGAGTATTTACCACCAACACGTGCCAGGTCAGGACCGGTACGCTTGGACCCCCACATCATGGGACGGTCATAGACAGACTCTACCGCAGTTGACGCCGGTCCATAACGCTTGGTTTCAAAGTCCAGACGACGAATCATCTGCGAGTGGCAGAGGTAGCAGCCGTTGTGTACATAGGTTTCGTAACCTGCCAGACGTAAAGGCTCGTAAGGCTGTACGTTCTTGGGCACGTTAACCGAGTTGGCTGCCGCGAATAGCGGGGTGATTTCCGCCAGACCACCAAAGGATACAAAGATGGCCGTCATAATTCCGAGCAACCAAGTGTTTTTCTCAATGGCTTCGAAGTACTGAAAACGTATACCAAAAAGACGTTTCATGATGCTGGCTCCTTAGTGCTCGCCGACAGTTTGCGGTTTCGGGGTCTGATGGCTGTCCGGGTCGGGTACTGGAACCGGGTTAGGCTTGATGATGCGCTTACGTGCATCGTCAGCTGTGTGCCACAAGTTCCAAGCCATGATGCCCATACCTGCTACGATCAAGCAACCGCCAAATGTACGCACGATATATAGTGGCTTGATGGCGATGAAGCTATCAAGGAACGAGTAGGTCAGGGTGCCGTCCGGATCAGTTTCGCGCCACATTAGACCGGACGTGATACCCGCAATCCACATGGACACGACGTAGAGAATGGTGCCTGCAATGTGCAACCACAAGTGAATGTCCATGGCTTTATGGGAGTGCATGGCAGGCTTGCCTAACGCACGCGGTGCCATGGCATACAGGGAACCGATGGTAATCATGGCAACCCAGCCCAGGGTGCCGTTGTGTACGTGCGCAATAGTCCAGTCGGTGTAGTGGGTTAGGGAGTTGATGGTCTTGTCGGCGCCGACAACGCCGCCTAGTGTGGCTGCCGCGTAGAAGACTAATGACAAGAACATGAATTTAGCGGCGGGGTCTTTGCTGACGCGGTGCCAAACACCATTGAACGTCATTAGGCCGTTTGCCGATGAACCCCAGCTGGGCATTAACAGGATCATGGAGAACACCATGCCAACAGACTGCACCCAGTCCGGCAGGGCGGTATACATTAAGTGGTGAGCACCCGCCCACATGTAGACAGAAATCAGTGCCCAGAAGTTAATAATCGAGAAACGATAGCTCCACAAGGGCTGCTTGGCCTGACGTGGAACGAAGTAATACATCATGCCAAGAAAGCCGGCCGTCAGGAAGAAGGCCACCGCGTTATGGCCATACCACCACTGCACCATGGCATCGACGACACCGGAATAAATCGGCACAGAGCGAGTGAAGGATACTGGAATAACCAAGTTGTTGACGATGTGCATGAAGCCCACCGCGATAATGAAAGAGCCGTAATACCAGCAGGCAACATAGATGTTGCGAATACGGCGGCGCGCCAAAGTGGCAAAGAAAACAAGGCCGTAGCTGATCCAGACTACTGCCAATAGCAGATCAATCCACCATTCCGGTTCGGCGTATTCTTTACTTTGTGTAATGCCGAACGGCATGGTGACCATGGCAAGAAGACAAACAAGCTGGTAGCCCCAGAACACAAAGGTGGCCAGTTTGTCGTAGGCAAGCCGGACGTGGCAGGTGCGTTGCACCACATAAAAGCTGGTACCAATAAGTGCACTACCACCAAAGGCGAAAATAACGCCGAAGGTGTGGTCAGGCCGCATGCGGCTGAAGATGAGTTCAGGAATACCGAAGCTTATTCCCGGCCAATAGAGTTCGGCGGCGATATAAACCCCGATACTCATGCCAATAATGCCCCATACGATGGCGGCAAGCAGGAATAGTCGGATGACTTGATCGTTATAGGTTTCTTGAGATTGCATGAATTGCCTCTATTCAGGTGGTGGCCCGAGCCAGTTGGAACCTGTGTGCCGCGATCCGGCCGCTGCCGATAAATTGTCGGCAAAACGGTACTACACCGGTATAGGCGTCTCGCGGGAGGCTTATTTTACTGAGCAAAGCAGTATTTTCCAGTAATAATTTTGTAGATACTGCTATAAGTAGTAGGGTTTCTTCGTGTTCTGATGGCTTAAGAAAGCGCCATGAGGCGGCCTAGAGTCGCTGTGACGGCTGTCTCAACGCGTAAAATGCGTTGCCCAAATTGATAGCGTTTGAAACTTGCCTGTTCAAGTTTATCGCATTCGTAATCTGTCCAGCCGCCTTCCGGGCCGATAGCAATGATAGCGGGTGTGGTGAGGTTGCTGGGCAGTGGCGCATGACCTCCTGGATGAACAAGCAGAGCGTGACGCTTTTGGCAAAGCTCGGGTAGGTGATCTTCCACGAAAGGCTTGAAGCGTTTTTCAAACTGTAAAGTGGGCAGTAGTGTGTCGCCAGCTTGTTCGAGGCCGAGTAATAATTTTTCTTCCAATAAGGTGCGATGAAGTTTGGGGGTGCTCCAGTAGCTTTTGTCGACCTTGCTGGCGTTCAATAAAATAATATGCTTCACGCCAAAGGTGGTGGCCTCTATCAGAATGCGTTTTAACATTTTGGGACGTGGAAGAGCTAGTAAGAGAACCGTGTCGGTTGGTGTGGGCGGAGCCTGTTGCGGCTCGAAATCGACAATCATGTTGTCTGCGTTGTAACAGATGAGCTGTGCGGTGCCCAGTTTTTCATTTAATAGTCCGGCTTTTAAGGTGTCCCCGGGTTGCAGTTTTAGATGCGTCTGGGTGTGGTGGAAGCGTCGACCTGCGATGCAGTAACGGGTGTTTTTAAGGCGCTCCTGAGGATGCAATAGCAACAGATTCATATAAGCTACGGTGGCGTGGTGTATGGAAATTATGCACGAGCAACAGCGCGTTGGCTGTTGTGCCGGTGCAGGCATGGCTCTATAATAGCACCGAAAATTCACTGTCGTCGTGCTTGCGGTTGTGACAACGGCGACGATCAATGACAAAGTCATTTAAGGTGTTACTTATGTCTTGGGAATCCATCATTATTGTGTCAGTTTTGAGTGTGCCGATCATCATTAGCTGCATCGCGCTTTTTATGACGTTCGTGCTAACTGACTAACTGAATTGAGCAGTCGATTATTGCGGTCGGCCGATATTGGACGTGTTTTCCTCGTTTGTATAATGCCGGGGTGATCATTGTCTCTACCCCACCTTCTTATCTTGCGCTACGCCGCTTTCAATGACGTGACGCGAGACCTTCTTTTGAGGAGCGAACCATGACAGCCAGAACCTTGTATGACAAGCTCTGGGACGTTCATGAGGTATTGCAGCGCGCCGATGGCGAATCGCTGATTTATATCGATCGTCACATAATCCACGAAGTGACCTCGCCACAGGCGTTTGCCGGGCTGAAGATGCGCGGCATCAATCCGTGGCGCATGGATACCAACCTTGCCACCATCGATCACAATGTACCGACCACACCGTTTAAATCGGTAGACGACATTGAAGAGCCGACTTCGCGCCTACAGGTGAAAACCTGGCAGGAAAACACCCGTGAAGTTGGTATGCTGAGTTTCGGTATCGGTGATAAGCGTCAAGGTATCGTACACGTTGTTGCCCCAGAGCAGGGGGCAGTCTTGCCTGGCATGACGGTAGTCTGCGGTGATTCACACACCTCTACCAATGGTGCCTTGGCGTGCTTGGCGCATGGCATCGGCACCTCGGAAGTAGAGCATGTGCTGGCGACCCAGTGCCTGGTTACTAAGAAAATGAACAATATGCTCGTCAAGATTGAAGGCGAGCTGGGTGCAGGCGTAACAGCGAAAGATGTTTTTCTGCATCTCGTCGGCCTGATCGGCACCGCCGGTGGCACCGGTTATGCACTGGAGTATGCGGGTAGCGCCATTCGTGGTTTGACCATGGAAGGGCGTATGACATTGTGCAATATGTCCATTGAAGCTGGCGCACGTGCAGGCATCGTTGCCGTTGACGATACCACTATCGATTATGTGCGAGGCCGCCCTTACGCACCAACGGGTGAAGCTTGGGATAAAGCTGAAGCCTGGTGGCGTACCCTGGTATCCGATGAAGGTGCTCACTTCGATAAGGTGGTCGAAATCGATGCGGCCGATATTATGCCGCAAGTAACTTGGGGGACCAGCCCCGAAATGGTTGTGCCAGTCGATAGCGTGCTGCCCGATCCTAAAGATGAAGCTGAGCCGATCAAGCGCTCTGGCATGGAGAGCGCCTATGAATACATGGGGCTGAAGCCGGGTATGAAGGTCAGTGATATCCCGCTCGATAAGGTATTTATCGGCAGCTGTACTAATGCACGAATTGAAGATTTGCGTGCAGCAGCTGACGTAGTGAAAGGCCATAAAAAGGCCGACAACATTAAACAGGTGCTCATTGTGCCCGGTTCCGGTTTGGTGAAAGAGCAGGCCGAAAAAGAAGGGCTGGACAAGATATTTCTGGATGCCGGATTTGAATGGCGTGAGCCAGGCTGTTCCATGTGTCTGGGAATGAATCCAGACCACCTGCAGCCGGGAGAACGTTGTGCGTCAACGTCCAACCGAAATTTTCAAGGGCGTCAAGGGCGTGGCGGACGCACGCATCTGGTGAGTCCTGCCATGGCGGCTGCGGCGGCTATTGCCGGCCATTTTGTTGATATCCGCACGCTTGAAGGAGCTTAATCATGGAAAAATTCTCTCGCCATGAAGGGCTGGTTGCTCCCTTGGATCGCTCCAACGTGGATACCGATCAAATCATTCCCAAGCAGTTTCTGAAATCCATTAAGCGCACAGGCTTTGGTCCCAATCTGTTCGATGAATGGCGTTATCTTGATGAAGGTAAGCCCGGACAAGATAACAGCAAACGCCCGAAAAACCCGGATTTCGTGCTGAATAAGCCGCGTTATCAAGGGGCGAGCATTTTGCTGACACGTCGTAACTTTGGTTGTGGCTCGAGTCGTGAGCATGCACCTTGGGCGCTGCAGCAGTTTGGCTTTCGTGCTATTCTTGCGCCCAGCTTTGCCGATATCTTTTATAACAACTGCTTTAAAAACGGCTTATTACCTATTGTATTGGCAGAAGAGCAAATTGATGAGCTGTTTCGTGCCGTCGAATCAACCGAAGGTTTCCGCCTGACCGTTGATTTAGAATCACGGAAGATTGTCGCACCTGACACGGAATATGCGTTTGAGATCGACGACTTTCGTCGCCGCTGCTTGTTGTGCGGCCTGGATGAAATCGGGCTGACATTGCAAGATGCCGATGCCATTAAGGCGTATGAGACCAAACGGGCGGAACAAGCCCCTTGGATCTTTAATCAATTGCATCCGTAAACACAATAATAGTCCCCAATTAAGAGGAGAGAACGATGCGTAAACTGTTAATTGTCATGGCCGCCCTGATGCTGACCGCTTGTGCTCATGTTCCCGGTAAGTATTCCGCACCGAGCGCATCCGATGCCCACGCCGTGATAACAGTTGAAAATCATCTGAATGAAAGCGTGAAAAAGCAGGTCAAAGGCTGGCATATTCCCGGCATGGCCGAGTTGGCTGGCGGCTATAAAACGAGCTTGTTCCAAATCGATGGGAACAAGATTACCAAGGTGGGCGGCGTGCAGCAGGTGCGTGTGACACCCGGTGAGCACCAAGTGCGTGTGATGGTCGACGATGGTTTGATTCCGCTGTCTGGCGACGTGAAAGGTAATTTTGCGGCAGGGCACACCTATAGTGTTGAAGTGTTCCACGCAGACAAAAACAAAAAGGATAAAAACCGCTACCAAGCAAAACTGGTTGATCAAGCCAATGCCAGCGATGTTATCGATACAGTGAGGTTCTAGTGAAACAGATTTTGGTTTTGCCGGGTGATGGTATTGGCCCGGAAATCATTGCTGAAGCAGTCAAAGTATTGAAAGCGGCCAAGAGCCGCTTTCATTTAGATGTCTCTTGGGAAGAAAGCCTGGTCGGCGGCGCCGCTTATGACGCCGAAGGCGACCCGCTTCCCGAAGCAACGCTGGAGAAAGCCAAAGCGGCGGACGCCATCTTGTTTGGTGCCATCGGTGGTCCCAAATGGGATAAAATTGAACGTAGCAAACGACCCGAGCGCGGTTTGTTGCGTCTGCGTTCGTCTCTGGGGCTATTTGCCAACTTGCGGCCTGCAATTTTATTTCCACAGCTGGCTGACGCCTCTAGCCTCAAGCCGGAAGTGGTGGCAGGGCTGGATATCCTTATCGTGCGCGAATTAACCGGTGGCATTTATTTCGGTCAACCGCGCGGTATTCGAGAAACCGATGGCGAACAGGAAGGCTTTAATACCTTAACCTACCGTGAATCTGAAATTCGTCGCATTGCCAAGGTGGCTTTTGAATTGGCAAAAGCCCGCGATGGTCGTTTATGCTCGGTCGATAAAGCCAATGTGCTGGAAACCACCGAGTTATGGCGCGATACCGTCAATACGATGGCGGCCGATTATCCAGATATCGATGTGAGCCACATGTATGTGGACAACGCCGCCATGCAGCTGGTGCGTGCGCCCAAACAATTTGACGTCATGGTAACAGGCAATTTATTTGGCGATATCTTGTCCGATGAAGCCGCCATGTTGACCGGCTCGATTGGCATGTTGCCGTCAGCCTCATTAGACGTGGAACGTAAAGGTCTATACGAGCCGTGCCATGGTTCGGCGCCCGACATTGCGGGCGAAAACAAAGCAAACCCGCTGGCGACCATTTTGTCGCTGGCCATGATGATGCGCTATAGCTTGCAACAGCCAGAGGTGGCTGATGCCATTGAAGCCGCAGTTGAAAATGTGCTGGAGCAAGGGTTGCGAACAGGCGACATCTATAGCGACGGTTGTCGTAAAGTCACCACAAGCGAAATGGGCGATGCTGTAGTGGCAGCCCTGTCGAAGGAGTAAGCATGAAGAAAGTTGGTATCGTCGGTTGGCGCGGCATGGTGGGCTCAGTGCTCATGCAACGCATGGACTCGGAAAACGATTTCAACGACATTCAGCCGGTATTTTTCTCAACCTCGCAAGCAGGGCAGACCGCACCTGACCGTGGGCAGGAGGAAAAAAACCTTCAAGACGCACGCAATATCGATGCGTTGAAAGCCATGGACATTATCGTGACCTGTCAGGGGGGCGATTACACCAAGTCGGTTCATCCTGCTTTACGTGAAGCCGGCTGGACAGGCTATTGGATTGATGCGGCCAGCGCACTGCGCATGGCGCCGGAGTCGGTCATTGTACTTGACCCGGTTAACCGTAATGTCATCGATAATGCCTTTTTGGACAACGCCTTAAATCAGGGCAAGAAAGACTTTATCGGTGGCAACTGTACCGTTAGCTTGTTGCTCATGGCATTGGGCGGTTTGTTCACCGAGGATTTAGTGGAATGGGCAACGCCGCACACTTACCAAGCGGCCAGTGGCTCTGGTGCTCGCAACATGCGTGAGCTGATTGCCCAAATGGGTAAAGTACACGATGACGTAGCAGATCTGTTGAATGACCCGGCCAGCGCCATTCTCAAGATTGACCAAAAGGTAGCCGAAACCCAGCGTAGTGGTGATCTACCTACCGAGCATTTTGGTTATCCGCTAGCGGGTAGCTTGTTGCCATGGATCGATTCTGCGCTCGACAACGGGCAAAGCCGTGAAGAGTGGAAAGCTCAAGCCGAAGCTAACAAGATCCTGGGTCGCGAAGACAACCCGGTTCCTATTGACGGGACCTGTGTCCGCATTGGTGCCATGCGCTGTCATGCTCAAGCCATCACGCTGAAGTTGAAGAAAGACGTTCCATTAAACGATGTCGAACAGTTGCTGGCTGAAGCCAACGATTGGGTGAAAGTGATCCCCAACGAAAAAGAGGCCACGCTGGAGCAGCTTACGCCTGCCCACGTGACAGGCACCCTGAATGTGCCGGTCGGGCGCTTGCGTAAACTGAGCATGGGAGGCGAATATCTGAACGCCTTTACCGTAGGTGATCAGCTACTTTGGGGTGCCGCCGAGCCGGTGCGTCGCGCCTTGCGCATTGTTCTGGATCGCGCATGAAGAAAGCACTGCGAGTAGCGCTGGTTGGCGCCACCGGGCTGATCGGTAGTGCCATTCGCGAACTATGGGCTGACAGTGAGTGGCAGCCCGATACGCTGCATTTGCTGGCATCAGACCGTAGTGCCGGTCAACGTTTGGAATATAACGGCAGTTACCTAGTGACCAGTAACCTGGCCGAATTTGATTTCAGTCAGGTCGATGTGGCCATCTTTACCGTGCCAGCCAAGGTAACAGCCGACTATGCCAGCAAGGTAAGAGAGGCGGGCTGTAAGCTGTTGGACTTTTCCGGCCATTTCCTAACAGATTTGGACGTACCACTGGTTTGCCCCAGCGTTATACCCTACAAGCCCGCACCGGTTGCCGCCTTCCCGGGCGCCATCACGCTTGCTATTGCTAAGCTGTTGGCTGTTCCTGCTGCGCATAATCTGTTAGCTGGCGTTGATGTTACTGCAATGTTGCCAGCGGCCATGGCAGGGCAAGCAGGTGTCGATGAACTCGCAGCTCAAACGACCGCCCTGCTTAATATGCAACAAACACCGAATCAAGTGTTCCCCGAGCGGTTGGCGTTCCGCTTGCACGATGTTGGAACTAAAGGGCAGGGCAGTAGCCATGGAGCACTAACACAGGGCACGGCGCTGGTCATTAAGCGTTTGTTTGGTCTATCACTTCCAGTGACCTGCCAAGCCTTTTGGATGCCGGTGTTTTACGGTATGCAGTTGGCCATCAAATTGCAGTTTTCAGACAACATTGATCAAGGCCGTATGGAGCAATGGCTGGATGAGGCCGGTGTTGAGCTGCTGCCCTTGGCAGATGAGGCCAGTGACGCGCTTCCTGACGCTGTAGACAGTACGATTTACGCTAGGCTCCAGCGTAATCTGACCAACGAAGCCGACTATGCTTGTCTGTCCATCGCGGTCGATAATGTGAAATTATCTGCCGCTATGGCTGTACAAACGCTGGAAGTCTTGATAAAAAATCACTTGTATTGAATACTTACAGCTATTAAGTAATATCGTTTCTAGGTTTAATGCGTTAAGCTACTCTTGCGTGGCGAAACAATCGACACAATGAAGTAGCGCAGTCGGGACCAAAAAACAGAGTGTTTTTATGCTGTTTTTTGCGGTTGAAGAAAGATAATAAATTAAGGGATGCAAGCATGATTCGTAAACTAGGGCTTGGGATATCCGTACTGACTCTATTAACACCTGGCTTGGCCAGCGCGTTAGGGGTCGGTGAATACCAGTTAAATTCCTATCTAAACCAGCCGCTAGATATGGAGATTTCCCTGACGGGGACCGGCGATTTGTCGCCCTCCGATATCGTTGTTGACTTAGCGTCCCAGCAGGAATTTGCCACTGCTGGCATCCGCCGTTCTGGTAACTTGAGCCAGCTTGATTTCGAAATCACGCTGAATGACAACGGAACCGGTACCATCGATGTCACTACCGATAAACCAATCGATGCCCCTTACATGGATTTTCTTGTCAAAATCCTTTGGCCTACCGGTCGCATTCTACGCGAATACACCATCTTGCTGGATCCGCCTAGCTTTAGTGGTAGCACCAACGCCACGGTTACCGCCGCATCGGTCAGTAACTCTGGTGTCACGTCGCTTCAAACACCGAGTCAACCGGCTACTGTAAGTGCAGATGGCAATCAGCAAGTAGATACCACGCCGAAAAAGACTTATATAGCAGGTAATACCACCTCAAACCAACCAGTGGCAACCTCAACGTCGGGCGCGCCTGCTGCCACTTACACCGTGCAATCAGGTGATACCCTATGGGGCATTGCCAGCCAGTATCGTCCTGGGCGCGATGTGTCTGTTCAGCAAGTTATTATCGCTATTCAAAACGCGAACCCAAATGCCTTTTATGTCGATGGCAATGTCAACTTCGTTAAAGAAGGTGCTGTGTTGCGCATCCCTAATGAAGCCGCTATTCGTCAATACGGCACACGTAGCGCGATGCAAAGCTTGGCACAGCAAAATGAACGTTGGCGCGACATGCTCGAAGCACGGGGCATTCCTGTTCCTGGCAGCGAGCAAGAAATAACCGCCGGCTCTAATCAAGTACAACGCAATAACACCTCGGGTGCGACACAGGCACAGGGCGAAGTGAAGTTGCTAACCGCAGATCAACAAGCAGAAGACGGCGGCGACCTGGCCACCGGTACTGTTCAGCGTAGCGGAGCAGGTTCGACAAATCAGGATGGCTCGGGTGATGTATCCAGCCTACAAAACAAACTGGCGATTAAAGCCGAAACAGTTGATCGTTTACAGCAACAAAATAAAGAGCTTGATTCGCGTATTGGTGACCTAAAACAACAGATCAATACCAGTGACAAGCTGCTCGAGCTGCGCAATAACCGCATTGCTGCTCTTCAAGAGCGTCTGCGTGAGTTGAAAAAGCAGGGCGCTGATGTAGACCCCGCTTTACTTAAAGCCGTGGCGACCAAGGCTGAAGCACAAAAAATGGCTGAGATTGAAAGCGCTGCTGAAAGCAAGAGTGCGACCAATGACGCTGCAACGGCTACGCCTGGCGACACCAATTCCACCAAGGCTGATAGCACTAACGAATCAGCCAAAGGTGAGGTAGCCACTAATGGTGATAATGTTGAAACAGTCACTGGTGAAGAAGCGCCTGCTACGATTACCGCTGGTGAAGTGAAAGCGGCAGAAGACGCATCAACCGATAGCGCCAACTCAGATGAAACGGCTACAACCACTGAGGAAACTAACACTGCAAATAAAGCAGATACAGAAACCCAAGCCGAGCAAAAGAAAAATAGTGAAGTGGTGAAGGTCGAGCCGGTTACAACCGAGAAGCCGGTTGAACAATCTCAAGGTTTGGTTGGTAGCATTATCGACTTTGTCATGGGTAACTTGCTTATTGTCGGCATTATTATCCTGCTGCTGATCCTGATTGCGGTTGCATTAGTGTTGCATGGTCGCAAGCAAGAAGAAGAGGAAGCTGAGTTTGCCGTTGCTGATGCCGACGATGACTTTGGTGACGACGGTTTCCTAAGCAATGACCTTTCTGGCGATAGTACTGATGACGATGAAGCATCAGTAGCGGCCGGCGATGCACCTGAGGAAGCAGCCGAACCCAAGCAAGACCCGCTTGAAGAAGTGGAAATGTACGTGGCTTATGGCCGCTTCCCGCAAGCTATCGATTTCCTACGTCATGAAATTGATAACGCGCCAGAGCGTGCCGACCTTAAAGTCAAGCTGTTGGAGATCGAAAAAGAAGCCAATGACGATGACGCTTTTGAGAAAGACGCTGCTAAGTTTGCGGGTGACAGTGATGAAGTCGATGCCTGCATTAAGCGCTTGGGTGGTGTCGTGGATGAGCCGTCACTCGACGATTTGGCATCAGACTTGTCTAGCGAATCGGTTGAGACCACAAATGATGGTTTGGATGACTTCGGCGACTTTGATCTTGATGACACCAGTGCCGCCGATAGCAACGCTGATGACAGCAATGACGATTTGTCATTGGATGATTCATTGGAACTGGATACCGAATCTGCACCAGATGAATTAGCAACAGATGAATTAGCAACAGATGAATTAGCAACAGACGAATTAGCAACAGACGAATTAGCAACAGACGAATTAGCAACAGACGACAGTTTCAGTCTGGACTTGGATAGCAGCGACACAGACGCGGACGATGCGCTTAGCCTGGATCTTAATGACGAGACCTCTGTAGATCATGCATCAGACGATGATAACTTCTCGTTAGACGATTCATTGGCCGACAGCTCGAGTGAAACACTGACCGACGACGACCTGTCAGCGATGGACAGTGATGCAGATGAAATCAGCCTGGATGACGATTTCGATCTAGGTGAGATTGATACCGCCACTGGGGACGATCAAGCGAGCAGCGAAGATACAAGCTTGTCATTGGATGACACGAACTTTGACCTAGGTGATGCGGATCTTCCAGATACCGATACCGATACCGATGTCTCTCTGGATTTGTCTGACGACGATGACACATCCGACGATCTGGGCCTTAGCTCGGCTGCCGATACTGCCAATACCGCCAGTGCGGTAGAGCCGGCGGCGGATCTTGGTCTCGATGACGAAGATGAGTTTGCCTTCCTTGGTGATACTGACGAAAATGCCACCAAGTTGGACTTGGCTCGTGCCTATATTGATATGGGCGACAGTGAAGGGGCGAAGGACATCCTCAGTGAGGTAGTCGAAGAAGGTAGTGAACAGCAACAAAGTGAAGCAAAAGAGTTGCTGGGCAAACTTAGCTAATCTTCCACTGCGGATACATCGCACTTAACCGGGCCCCGCAACTGCGGGGCTCTTTCTTTCTGGGATAACACATTAAACAGCATGACACGTATAGCGCTTGGCATTGAATACGACGGTATCTTTTATCACGGCTGGCAGGCACAAAAAGATGGAATTGCCACCGTTCAAGCCAGACTAGAGGAAGCGTTATCCTATGTGGCCAATGCGCCAATCAGTGTGATTTGCGCCGGTCGAACCGACAAGGCGGTGCATGCCACCGGACAAGTCGTGCATTTCGATTCAGACGCCGATCGCAACATGAAGGCTTGGGTGTTTGGTGCCAACAGTAACCTGCCCGATGACATCAGCGTGCGCTGGGCGACACCGGTTGACGACAGCTTCCATGCCCGTTTTAAGGCACAAGCCCGCTATTACCGATACATTATTCTCAATCGGCCGGTTAGGCCGGCCATCCTACGACACCATGTCACCTGGACATGGCGTCCCCTGGATATCGAGAGGATTCGTGAAGCCTCTAAAAGCTTGCTCGGCACCCACGATTTTAGTGCGTTTCGCGGTGCCGATTGCCAAGCCAAATCGCCGGTTAAGACCCTGCATCAACTGGAATGGGAAAGGCAAGGGGAATGGCTGCTGTTAAATATTGGTGCTAACGGTTTCTTACAGCACATGGTGCGTAACATCGTTGGCGTTATGATGGAGATTGGTGCCGGTCGTCAGCCAGTTGAATGGGCTCAGCAGGTATTGGAAGGTCGCAGTCGGGCAGCAGGTGGGCCGACCGCTCCGCCTAACGGGTTATACATGAACCACGTTGATTACCCGGAGGAATACTCGCTACCGCGCGACAACTATTGGCCGGAATGGCTGCCTGAGGCGCTGATCAACGGCTGGCAGAAAGTCGATAATTAAGCTGGTGACCCCGACAGGAGTTGAACCTGTAACCTACTCCTTAGGAGGGAGTTGCTCTATCCAGTTGAGCTACGGAGCCGCAGGGGCGCATTGTAACCTAAGCCGCAGTTGATACGAAGGGCGTTTACTACCACGTTTGGTTGGTTTATTTAGGATGTTGAGTCTGGAAGCCAATAGAAAAACGATTCCAGACGTTGATGGTGCTAATGGCCAGTGTTAGAGCGACCCGTTCTTGCTCCTTAAAGTGTTCGCAAAGGGTTTGATACACCGTGTCAGGTGCGCCCTTGGTGCTGACTTCTGTCAAGGCTTCAGTCCACGCGAGCGCTGCACGTTCGCGTTCAGTATAAAGGCTCGAGTCACGCCAAGCGTCCAGCAAGAATAGCCGCATTTTGTCTTCACCAGCTTTCAATGCATCAGTAGTGTGCATATGCAAGCAAAAGGCACAGCCATTGATTTGTGAAGCGCGTGTTTTTACCAGTTCATATAAGCTCGGCTCCAAGCCGGAATTGGCTGCAGCCGTTTCCATTTTTAACACGGCATTCATTAGATCAGGGGCGATCTTCCAAGGGTCAAGACGGGCTTCCATAAGATTCTCCATTATCCATAAAATGGTAAAGTCGAAGAAACTGGCGGCTTATAGTGAAATAACAGAAGCGCATAGATTCATTCAACCGACAGGCCAAAAAGTTACCCCTCTGTGAGGCGTGAATCAACCTTGCCTGTTTACATTAGGACAATAATCGCCTTCGCCCCCGATTTATCCCATACTTGTGTTAGATTTCTTGTCATGCACACATGAACAGACGACATAGGAGCCATCAATGGCCGTAGCTGCCGATAAAGTGGAAAACGCCTTAGCGCAACCGTTTACCTTGCCGAACGGGCGGGTGATCAAAAACCGTCTGATGAAGTCGGCCATGAGTGAAGGGCTAGGCACTTGGGATAACCAAGTCACAGATAGCCTCGTTCGTCTCTATCGCCGTTGGGCACAAGGTGGCGTTGGTCTGCTTATCACGGGTAACGTTATGATCGACAGACGTTCCTTGGGCGAGCCAGGGAATGTGGCGATTGAAGATGAGCGTGATCTTGACAAATTGCGTGATTGGGCGGCTGCCGCAACGGAAAATAATACCGAGTGCTGGATGCAGATCAACCATCCGGGTAAGCAGGTCATGCCGTCACTGGTCAAAGACCCGGTGGCGCCATCTGCGATTCCTTTCCGGAAAGAAATGCAGCGTTATTTCGCCACGCCGCGCGCTTTGTTGGCAGAAGAAATTGATGACCTTATTCAGCGTTATGCCACTACTGCAGCCATTGCCAAAAAAGCAGGCTTTACTGGTGTGCAGATTCATGGCTCGCATGGTTATCTGGTGAATCAATTCCTGTCGGGTCACCATAATCAGCGTGAGGACAAGTGGGGCGGTAATGCCGATAAGCGCAAGCAGTTTGTGTTGGCGGTGTACCACGCCATTCGCGATGCGGTGGGCAAGGATTTCACTGTGGCGATCAAACTAAATTCGGCAGACTTTCAGCGAGGCGGTTTCACCGAAGACGAATCGATGGATGTGATCCGCTCGTTAAGCGAGGCCGGTATCGACTTCATCGAAATATCCGGTGGGACCTATGAAACTCCCTCCATGACGGGTGCCAAGCGTTACCGCAAAGCATCAACCCGTCAGCGCGAAGCCTATTTTATGGACTTTGCAGAAAAAGCGCGCCAAGCCGTTGAGACTCCCTTGGCAGTGACCGGTGGTTTCCGGTCGGCTGGCGGTATCAATGAGGCGCTCAATACAGGCGCCATTGATATGGCCGGTCTGGCGCGTTTATTGGCCGTCGAGCCTGATGCCCCCAAGCGGCTGCTCGCCGGTAGGCCGACGCGGCAACGTGTCAAACCCATTAGCACAGGGATTAAGCCGGTGGATAAAATGGCGCTAATGGAAGTCATGTGGTATGGCCGACAACTGCGTCGTATGGGCAATGGCCATGAACCCAAGCCACGCGAGTCGGGGTTGAAATCCTTGCTGGCCTCTTTGGTGGAGAATGGCTGGGGCACCTTCCGCACTCGCTTGCGCGCCAATTAAGGCCATGCCTCATGCGGCAACAAAGCCGCGTGAGGCATTAATCAACGCTACCAGGGGTTAGTACGGTATCCACGCCGGTTTCGTCGGTTTGTGGGTAGTCTAGGCTGTAATGCAAGCCTCGTGACTCATGCCGACTGGCCGCGCTCTTGATAATCAATTTAGAAATCGTCACCAAATTACGCAGCTCTAGTAGATTTTTGCTGATGCGATAGTTGGCGTAATATTCGTGAATCTCATCATCCAGCAAGCAGGCGCGGTGCCAGGCACGTGCCAAGCGCTTGTTGGTGCGAACAATACCGACATAGTCCCACATGAAGCGCCGCAGTTCGTCCCAGTTGTGGCTGATCACCACGTCCTCATCCGAGTTTTGCACTTGGGTTTCATCCCATTCTGCCGGTTCTGCAGGCTCCGGTGCCGAGGTTAACTGCGGGGTGATGTGTTCGGCGGCTTTTTTGCCGAAAATGAAACACTCTAATAGCGAGTTGCTGGCCATCCGGTTGGCACCGTGCAAGCCGGTAAACGACGATTCACCTATGGCGTAAAGTGAGGGAATATCCGTCTCACCATTCAGATTGGTCATCAGTCCTCCACAGGTATAATGCGCGCCAGGCACGACCGGAATAGGCTCCCGGGTCATATCAAAGCCAAGCTGAAGGCATTTTGCATAAATAGTGGGGAAATGATTGATGATGAAGTCGTCAGGGCGATGACTGATATCCAGATAAACACAATCAGACCCCAGCCGTTTCATCTCATGGTCGATGGCGCGCGCCACTACATCACGCGGTGCCAACTCGGCGCGGTCATCAAAACGGTGCATGAAACGCTCGCCGTTGGGAAGCAATAGTTTGGCGCCTTCGCCGCGCAGTGCTTCCGATACCAGGAACGATTTGGCCTGCGGGTGGTAAAGGCAGGTCGGGTGGAATTGCATAAATTCCATGTTGGCCACACGACAACCCGCGCGCCAGCCCATGGCAATGCCGTCCCCTGTTGCGGTGTCGGGGTTGGACGTGTAGAGGTATACCTTACTTGCACCGCCAGCGGCGAGTACCACAAAGCGCGCTAAAAAAGTGTCGGTTTTGTCTTCACCAATATGGTGAACATAAGCCCCAACGCAGCGTTTCTGTTCGTTATCGCCTTCCGTGATGAGATCGACCGCTTGACGATCTTCATAAAAAATAATGTTGTCGCGTTGGCGTGCCTTGGTAATCAGGGCGGTAGAAATTGCGTGCCCTGTGGCATCGTCCGCATGAATGATGCGTCGATGGCTGTGGCCACCTTCACGCGTTAAGTGATAGCCAAACTCGCCACCATCGCCTTCGTCCAATTTGGTGAAGTCTACCCCGAGATCAATTAACCAGCGGATGGCGTCCGGCCCGTTTTCGACGGTTTGACGTACGGCATCATCGTGACAAAGAAAAGCTCCCGCAATATGCGTGTCTTTCACATGCGATTCCAGCGAGTCGGCTTTATCGAGCACGGCCGCCACGCCGCCCTGCGCATAAAATGTGCTGGCACTGGTCAATTTGCCTTTTGAGAGCACGCCAATGCTGGTGCTGGAGGGAAGGTTTAAGGCCACAGTTAAGCCCGCGGCGCCACTGCCGATAATCAATACATCATGTTTGCAGGTGGCCATTGTTGTTCCTCATGCCGTTTCGTCGGGCAAGAGTTTACTCCAATCGACAATGAGGACAATGGTTCGGACATTGTTTCGAAATGTGGTTTCGCTCGAATCTCTCTTCAAGAGGCTCTACAATACGCTGATTATCCATAATAGGCGCTAATACAGCATGCGGCAGCGTAAGCAACGAATTCTGGGGGAAGGGTGACTGACAAAGAGCTCGTAGAGCGGGTCAAAAAAGGTGATCAGCGTGCCTTTGACTTGTTGGTATTGAAATACCAACACCGCATTCATGCGTTGATCAGTCGCTATGTGCGTGACCCAGATCAAGTGCAGGATGTGGCTCAAGAAGCCTTCATCAAGGCCTATCGCGCCCTGCCCAAGTTTCGGGGCGATAGCGCTTTTTATACGTGGATGTACCGCATTGCGGTTAACACGGCCAAAAACTGGCTAATGGCACGCAGCCGTCGTCCGCCTAGCACCGATGTGGATGCCGCTGATGCCGAACAGTTTGCCGATGCAGATGATTTGCGCGAAATTGGAACTCCTGAAGCCTCTTTGTTGTCAGAAGAATTGAAGGCGGCTATTCACCAAGCAATTGATAGTCTGCCTCACGAACTGAAAACGGCGATTACGCTACGTGAATTTGAAGGGCTTAGCTATGACGACATTGCGTCTGTCATGGAATGCCCGGTCGGAACGGTGCGCTCACGCATCTTCCGTGCACGCGAAGCAATTGATGCGGTTGTTAAGCCGTTAATGTCTCCTTAAAGCCAACATTGAACAACGTCGACGGTTAGGCGTCTAACGTTAATAGCAGTAGTTAACATCAAATTAGTCAACATCAAGAGGTACGACATGAAAGTGGAGCAGCAAGCCGAAGCATTGTCCGCTTTGATGGACGATGAACTAAGCGAGTTTGAGTTGCATCAGCTGTTAGCCAATATAGATGGTGAATCTGATGTGCGCTGGGCACGCTGGCATTTGGTGCGTGATGTCGTCAATGGTCACGAGACCACCGATGTCGATATGGCATTTTGTTCTCGCGTTCATGATGCTATCGCCGCCGAGCCATTGCGTCCGGCTCGCTCTTGGTTGCATTCATTGTCGCGCGTGGCTGTTGCTGCGTCGGTGGCTTTGGTTATGGTCGGTGGCTGGCAAGTTTGGCAGCAGCAAAATTCAGTGACATCGGCTACCACGCCACAAGTGGCGTCTGGCCGCCGGATCATTCCGCGTCAAGCCGTGCCGGTAAGTGAAGAGTTTTATCCGCGTGTGCCGCAGATCACCTATTCACCACAAGAGTTTGGCCGTACTGTTAGCGCACAACCGGCTCAAGGCACCTTGGTCATTAGTCGTGCCGAATTCAGCCGCTTGATGAAGTTGCAGCACCGTAATGCCGTATCACATAAGTTGGTCGGCCTGTCTCCCTATACGCAGCTGGCTAACTTTAGCAACGACGCGGCGTCACAATAACAATTCTCTTCCCGCCCCGAGCGTGTGTTATCGCATGTCATCGGGGCGCTTTGTGCCGATAGTCTCGATTTTTTAAGGCATTTCTTATGACTCCTTTCTTTGCCCGTTTTTTGCTGTCTGGTTTTTTGGCGCTAACTCTACTTTTTACCGGCTGTGATTCGTCAGCAAGCACCCAGTCGGCCAAGGTCGCGGTTTCTGCAGCAGGATTGCCCGATTTTACCGGCCTGGTTAAGGCCAATGCGGATTCCGTGGTTAACATCAGTACCACGCATACGGTGCAGGTCAGCGGGCCTACTTCACACGATGGCATGAACAGGCTGTTAAAGCGTTTTTTTGGTGACCATTTCAAGGGCTTTCATTGGCAAAATGAACAGCAGCCGAGTCATCCGCAGTCTCGCGATGTGCGTTCATTGGGCTCCGGTTTTGTAGTGGATGCCGACGGTTATATCCTGACGAATTATCACGTCATCAAGGGTGCCGACAGCATCTTGGTGCGTTTTAATGATCGCCGCCAACTACCGGCCACCGTGGTGGGTAGCGATAAAAAATCCGATTTGGCCTTGCTGAAAGTCGATGCCGATCATCTTGACCCGGTCACCATTGGCTCGAGTAAAGATTTGAACGTCGGCGAGTGGGTGCTCGCTATTGGATCGCCTTTTGGCTTTAGCAGCACCGTGACTGCCGGCATTGTGAGTGCCAAACATCGCAGCTTGCCCAATGAAAACTATGTGCCCTTCATCCAAACCGATGTGGCAATTAACCCCGGCAACAGTGGTGGTCCCCTGTTTAACCTTCAGGGTGAAGTGGTGGGCATTAACTCCATGATTGTCAGCCGTTCCGGTGGCTACATGGGCTTATCGTTTGCCATTCCCATCGACCTGGCCATGAAAGTGGCTAAACGCTTGAAAGCCGGTAAACAAGTTGAAAGAGGCTGGTTGGGTGTGATGATTCAACCGGTTACCCATGATCTGGCCGTTAACTTTGGGCTGGACAGCGCCCGTGGTGCCCTAATCGCCAAGGTGATGCCGGGTTCACCGGCAGAAGCGGCGGGTTTTAAAGCGGGTGACGTGATTGTGTCCTTCAATGGTGCGCCGGTCCCGACAGCGGGCGCTTTGCCGCCCATGGTCGGGCTGCAGGCTCCCGGTGACGACATCGATGTGGGGATTGTACGGCAGGGCGAGCACGACACCCTTACTGTTGAGTTGGGGCGTTTGTCAGACCACGCGAAAGCGACTGGCAATGACTCGACAACAGGACATAGCGCAACAGGTCTTGGCCTTGAAGTCGCGACCTTAACCGATGATGACAAAACCAATGCCGATGTTGATCATGGTGTCAAAGTGACTCGCATCGAGCCAGGCCCTGCGCGGCAGGCGGGCATTCGTCGTGGTGACATTATTCTGTCGGTTAATAATCAGGCTGTTAACGATGCCGATGAATTTGCGGAGTTGCTGGAAGAATACCAATCGAGTGACAGTGTCGCGTTGCTGGTGAATCACAACGGTGGCACACGGTTTGTGGTTGTGCATAGAAAACACTGAAAGTTACGCGTGAATCCGCTAAAATTCAGCACTTCTTTTCATCGCGCATTGCTCGGGTAGTTTGTGACTGATATCAGCCATATACGCAATTTCTCTATTATCGCCCATATTGATCATGGTAAATCCACCTTGGCCGACCGCTTTATTCAGGTCTGTGGTGGCCTGACCGATCGTGAGCTTAAGCAGCAGGTGCTCGATTCCATGGATATCGAGCGCGAACGTGGCATCACCATTAAGGCGCAGAGTGTCACGCTGTACTACAAAGCCAATAATGGCGAAACCTACCAGCTAAACTTCATTGATACCCCTGGCCACGTGGACTTCTCTTACGAAGTCTCGCGGTCGTTGGCCGCCTGTGAAGGCGCGCTGCTGGTAGTGGATGCAGGGCAGGGCGTCGAGGCTCAGTCTGTAGCCAACTGCTACACCGCGATTGAGCAGGATCTGGAAATTTTGCCGGTGCTCAACAAAATTGATTTACCCCAAGCCGATCCAGAACAGGTAAAGCGCGAAATTGAAGAAATTATCGGGCTGGATGCCGATGACGTTTGTCTCGTTAGCGCCAAAACCGGTGTCGGTGTTGATGGGTTGCTTGAGCAATTGGTGGCGCGTATTCCCATGCCGAGTGGCAGCCGTGATGCCGATCCGCAAGCGCTGATTATTGATTCCTGGTTTGATAAATACTTGGGTGTTGTTTCATTGGTCCGCATCACCAATGGTCGTCTTAAAAAAGGCGATCGCATCCTCGTCAAATCAACCGGTCAAGAGCACCAGGTCGACGACATTGGCATTTTCACTCCCAAACGTCAGCCAACAGACGTATTGGAAGCCGGTGAAGTTGGCTGGATTAACGCCAGTATTAAAGACATCCACGGCGCGCCGGTGGGCGACACGCTCACCTTGGCGAAAACGCCAGACGTCGAGGCGTTACCCGGCTTTAAAAACGTTACGCCGCAGGTGTACGCCGGTATGTTCCCGGTGAACGCCGATGATTACGAAACCTTCCGTGATGCCTTGTCCAAGTTGTCGCTCAATGACGCCTCGCTGTTTTACGAGCCGGACACCTCTGATGCACTGGGCTTTGGTTTCCGCATTGGCTTTCTTGGCATGCTCCACATGGAGATCATCCAAGAGCGCCTGGAACGCGAATACAATCTGGATCTGATCACTACGGCACCGGCGGTTATTTACCAGCTGGAGATGGAAAACGGCGATACGCTTTACATCGACAACCCATCGAAGTTGCCCGATGCCAATAAAATCGCTGTCTTCCGCGAGCCAATTGCGCGCGTTAACATTTTATTGCCACAGGAATATGTGGGCAATGTCATCACCTTGTGCATGGAACGTCGTGGTGTACAAAAAGATATGCAATATCTGGGTAACCAGGTATCCATGGTCTATGACATTCCCATGGCAGAGGTGGTGCTAGACTTTTTCGATCGCCTGAAATCAGTGAGCCGGGGCTACGCCTCACTGGAATATGCGTTTGAGCGGTTTGATGAAACCCGTCTAGTGAAAGTGAACATCCTGATCAATGGCGACCCGGTCGACGCCCTGGCAATGATTTGCCATGCTGATCAGGCTGCCACTCGCGGCCGCGCCATGGCCGAG
>CAYVZZ010000003.1:45172-55498 GCA_964456185.1 uncultured Alcanivoracaceae bacterium | reverse complement strand
TTCCATACTGCGACCTCACAACCGTTATAAATACGCTGTTTGGCGGCAATATAAGCGGCCATCGTGCCATGACGATCCAGATGGTCGGCCGATAGATTCAACACGCACGCCACATCGGCACGCAGGCTATAGGTAGTTTCCAGCTGAAAGCTGGACAGTTCGAGCACATATAAAGCGGCATCGCGATCTAGCAGATCCAGTGCAGCGGGCGCTAGGTTACCCCCAGCCAATGCCTGACAATCACAAGCACGCGCGGCTTCAGCCAAAAGTGTCGTCACCGTACTCTTCGCGTTAGAACCGGTGATGGCGGCAATCGGTGCGTCGGCGGCTTTCGCAAACAATTCGATATCACCAATGACTTCTTTGCCCTGCATGACGATATCGGCCACTTCCGGTGTTTGCAGTGAAATACCGGGGCTCAAAATAATACGGCGTGCCTGTTTCATCCAGCTGCGGTTAAAGCCACCCAAGTGCAACGGTACACGCGGCAACTCTTCACGGAATTGCGCCAATAGCGGTGGCTGGTTGCGGCTGTCCATCACGCGGACACGAGTTTGCCGGGCGCGCAGGAAGCGCGCCGCGGATAAACCGCTCATGCCGAGTCCGATGATGAGATCAAATTCCGCTGCCATAATCCCGTTACCTGATCTTCAACGTAGCCAGTCCCAGTAACACCAAGACCACCGTGATAATCCAGAAGCGCACAATAATCTTGGGCTCTGGCCAACCTTTCAGCTCAAAGTGATGATGAATCGGCGCCATGCGGAACACCCGCTTGCCGGTCATCTTGAATGAGCCCACCTGAATGATGACGGAGAGGGTTTCCATGACGAACACGCCCCCCATAATCACCAAGACAATTTCGCGGCGAACGATAACCGCCATGACACCCAATACCGCGCCTAGCGACAAAGCCCCCACGTCGCCCATAAACACTTGGGCGGGATAGGTGTTGAACCACAAGAAACCCAGTCCCGCGCCGCAGATAGACGCACTGATAACAATCAACTCACCACTACCCGGGATATAAGGAATCTGCAGGTAAGAGGCGAACTGCACGTTACCACCGGCATAGGCAAAAATGCCCAGCGCGCCCGCCACTAACACGGTTGGCATAATGGCCAAGCCATCCAGCCCGTCCGTTAGATTGACGGCATTGCTGCTGCCGACAATGACGAAATAGGTGAGCACGATGTAGAAAAGCCCCAGATTGATGACGACCTGCTTGAAGAAAGGCACAATCAACTGGGTTTCGGCCGGCACATTGGCAAACCAATACAATAAAACAGCGGCACCTAGCGCACCGACGGACTGCCAGAAGTATTTCCACTTGGCGGGCAAGCCACGCGGGTTTTTCTCGACCACCTTGCGCCAGTCGTCTACCCAGCCCACGGCACCGAAAATCACCAGCACGCCAAGGGTAATCCAGACGTAACGGTTGGTGAGATCACCCCAAAGCAGCGTGCTCAAGGCGATAGAAACCAAGATCAAGGCGCCGCCCATGGTGGGCGTGCCTGATTTACTCAAGTGGCTCTTGGGACCATCGTCGCGCACCGCTTGGCCAATTTGATATTGGCGCAGCTTGGCAATCATCAGCGGGCCAATGAAGAAGGTCATGAACAGTGCCGTTAGCACCGCCAAAATACCGCGTAAGGTCAGGTATTCCACCACCAAAAAGCCGGGGTAAAACTGCCCCAAATATTCACCTAGCCAGAGCAACATTAGTGCACCTCCCGCTTGTTGTTAGCGGAGTCGTGCAGCAAGGCATCAACAACCTTGTCCATGGCGGCGCTTCGCGACCCTTTAATTAACACCGTGCCACCCGCATTTAGCACGTCTTGTGCCAGCGGTAACACTTCATTTCTTGTGGCAACGGCTTGAGCCTTTTTGCCAAAGCCTTGCGCTGCTGGCTCGGCCAACTGCCCTACTGTGGCTAGCGTATCGATACTGAGAGCCGCCAAATCTTGCCCCATCTGTTGGTGCAGCTCGGCGCTTTGTGTGCCCAGCTCGGCCACACCACCCAAGACATACAAACGTGGCGCAGGCTGATTGGCCAGCCAACGTCCAGCGGCCACCACAGAACCCGGATTGGCGTTGTAGCTGTCGTCTACCAATTGCCCTTTGTCGCAAGCATGTACCACCATGCGCCCTGCTACCGGCTTGAGCTGCTGCAAACGCGGCAACAGTGGAACGATATCCAAACCCAGAGCCGCTACGGCGGCGATTGCCTGAAGCGCATTATTGAGCTGATGCTTGCCCGCCCATGGCAGGCTGACTGGGTGGGACTGCCCTTGATATTGCAGCGTAAAGTGGCTGCCTTGCTCATCTTCGTGCCAATCGCTGCCGACAAAATCAGCCGCCTTTTCACTGCTGACGGTTACGCATTTGAGTTGTCGGGCTTGTGCATGGTCGGCAAAGAAACCAGCAAAGTGGTCATCGCTGTTAATGACAACGCGTGCCCCTTCGGCGGCGCCGTCAATAATTTCCACCTTGGCGTTGGCAATGCCTTGCATGGTGCCAAAGCCTTCCAGGTGCGCGCCGGTGACATTGGTAATCAACACCACTTCCGGCTGCACCAGCGATACCGTCCAGGCGATTTCACCACTATGATTGGCACCCAATTCAAAGACGCCGTATTGGTGATCGGCGTTAGCGCGCAACAGAGTTAATGGCACGCCAATGTCATTATTGAAGTTGCCAGCAGTGGCCAGCGTGTTGTCACCCAGCAGCACCGCTATCATTTCTTTGACGCTGGTTTTGCCCGCATTGCCGGTGACGGCCACGCGCGGCATAGAAAACTGGTCACACCAGCCTTTGCCGATATAACCCAATGCTTGGCGGCTGTCGCTTACCTGCACATAGTCAGCAAAGGCGGTAGTTGCCTGTTCGGTAACGGCAGCCGTTGCGCCTTGATTAGCGGCTTGATCCAAAAACTGATGACCATCGAAACGTTCGCCGCGCAATGCCAAGAACGCATCACCTGCGCTCAACTGCCGCGTGTCGGTGGTCAGTTTTTGAACGGCCTTGTCTTGTCCCACTAATTTGCCATGGCTCCAAGTGGCCAGCTGCTGCAATCTCATGCGACACCTCCGGCCAAAGGCTGCCAAGTGGCCAAGGCGTTTGCCGCCAGTTGACGATCGTCCATCGGAATAAAACGCCCGTTAATTTCTTGCGTGGTTTCGTGGCCCTTGCCAGCGATTAGCACCACATCGCCAGACTGTGCTTTAGCAATGGTCTCGGCGATGGCTTGTTGGCGATCGATAATCTGCTCCGCCTGATCGGCATGGGTTAGCCCGAGGCGCATCTGTCGTAAAATCTCGGCTGGGTCTTCGCTGCGCGGGTTGTCGCTGGTTAAGACCAGATGATCAGCCAAGCGTTCCGCCACCGCGGCCATTTGTGGCCGTTTGCCGGTATCGCGATCGCCGCCACACCCCACTAGACACCAAGTAGCGCCATCAAAATGCGCAGTCACGGCGCTTAGCGCCTTTTCCAGTCCATCGGGGGTGTGAGCATAATCGACCAATACGGTCGGCCCTTTATCGGCCTTAACAGGCTGCATCCGGCCAGGCACCGGTGTTATCGCGGCAAGACCACGTTTGATTGCGGCGGCATCGTACCCCAGCCCGCGTAAGACGGCTGCAACCGCCATCACATTGCTAATGTTGAAATCACCAAATAATGGCAACTCGGCCTGCACCATTGCTTCACCCACTTGCAGTGTGAGCTGCATGCCTTGAGCGGTCGTTTGAATAGCGACTGGATGAATAATGGCTTGTTCATCGTGACCGTAGGTAATGCAAGTCACCTTATCACCCAGCCGTTCAACCAACTGGCGGCCCGACGCATCGTCTTGGTTAAGCGCCACCAGCTTAATGTCGTCACGGGTAAACAACTTGGCTTTGGCCTCGAAATAAGCCGCCATGGAGCCGTGATAATCCAGATGATCGCGGCTGAGGTTGGTGAAAATAGCCACTTCGATAGGCAGTCCATCAACACGGCCCTGATCGAGCGCATGTGAGGACACCTCCATCACTGCGTTGTCGGCACCCGCTTGGCGGAATTCGGCCAGTACGCGGTGCAAATTTAATACGTCTGGCGTGGTGCGTCCTAGGCTGTCTTGCTTGGCGGCAAACTGCATTCCCAGTGTGCCGATTAGCGCGCTCTCACCGGCGATAGCATTCAGCGCGTCGCGTAGGAACCAGGCCACACTGGTTTTTCCATTAGTGCCGGTCACCGCAAAAAGCTGTGAATGATCTTTCTGGGTGCCGTAGAAACGTGCTGCCAACTCTCCCAATTGTTGCCGCAACCCGGCAACCGGCACAAGGCAAGCATATTGGGCGCTGTCTGGTTGCAAACCATCGGCTTCGGCCAAGACAGCCGTCGCATTCTGCTGTATCGCCTGTTTAATAAAGCGGCGACCATCATTATCGTGACCCGGCATAGCACAGAACACACTGCCTGCCGTCACTTGGCGGCTGTCCAATGTCAGCTGCTGCACCTTGGCATTGAGCAAAGCGGCAGGTAACGGCTGGTTGGGCAACAACTGCTGTAATGTCATCATGCGTTGCCTCCTGCCATGTACACCGAGGCGTAGCGTTGATCTTCTTCGTTGGGCGCGACCTGACGGATGCGCATCACCGTTTGCATAACCTTAGAAAAGACTGGAGCGGCCACAAAGCCGCCATAAAAACCCCAGTCTGGTTCGTTAATCATCACCACCGTGACGTAACGCGGATTGGGCGCCGGCGCCATGCCGGCAAACACCCCAACATATTCATCCAGGTCATAACCACCCGATGATGACTTGTGCGTGGTACCGGTTTTACCGGCCACTCGATAACCCGGCACTTTTGCCCGCCTTGCCGTACCGCGGCGTGACACTACGGTTTCCAGCATGGCAACCAGCTGATTGGCGACCTTGCTGCTAATCACGCGGCGTCCCTCTTTGGGGTGTTTGACGCGCAATAGTGACAGCGGCATTTGAATGCCGTCGTTCGCAATAGCGGCATAGGCATGTGCCAACTGCAATGTGCTCACCGACAGGCCATAGCCGTAGGACAAAGCAGCACGTTCGCCATCTGTCCAATGGGTACGGAACGGCAAGTAGCCATTTCTGGCACCAGGGAAGTTGATGTGAACATCACGCCCGAAACCAAAGTGCGAGAAGAAGCGCGGCAAATCATGCGGATTGAGCGACAGCGCCAGCTTGGACGCACCGACGTTGGATGACTTGGTCAAAATGGTGGTGATGTCGATCATGCCGTAATTGCGGTGATCGCGAATAGTGAAGCCGTCAACGGTGATATAGCCCGGATTAGTGTTCACATAAGAATCCGGCTCAATCAGCCCGGCTTCCAAGGCGGCGGCCACGGTAAAGGTTTTCATGGACGAGCCCGGCTCGAACACATCCGTCGCCGCACGGTTACGCATGTTGGCTGCTTTTAGGTGAGCGTGGGTATTGGGGTTGTAGCTCGGTTGATTAGCCATGGCCAGCACTTCGCCGGTTTTGGCATCGAGCACGACCACTGAACCACTCTTGGCACCAAACTTGTCTACCGCATGGGCGAGCGATTTAAAGGCCACGTATTGAATGCGCGAATCAATGCTTAATGTCAGATTTTTACCCGGTAGCGCCGGCTTCTCGACATCCAGCACCTGCACCACGTTGCCTTTCAAATCGCGAATCACGCGCTCTTTGCCACGTTGCCCTGAAAGGTGGTCGTCAAATGACAACTCCAGCCCTTCTTGGCCATGACCGTCGTAACCGGTAATACCAATCAACTGGCTGGCCACAGGGCCAACCGGATAATAACGACGGTATTCGTTAAGCGAATGAATGCCAGGAATGTTAAGGCTAAGCACCTTCTCGGCTTGCGACGGAGGCAGACGCCGCTCCAAATAAATGAACTCGCGATCTTGACGCGGCAACACGTCCGATTTGAATTCTTTCAGGCTCAACACCGGATTACCGCGCAATTTACCCCAGGCATCCTGATGCGCCATCACTTCTTGCGGATTAGCCCACAAGGTAGTAACCGGCGTACTTACTGCCAACGGCTTACCGTTACGGTCGGTAATTAAGCCACGGTGAGCCGCCAATGGCTGAGTGCGCATATTACGCACATCACCCTGATGGTCGAGAAAATCTTGATTGATGACCTGCAACCAGACAGCGCGCGTTAGCAAGGCGGTGCCACACACCGCCCAAAACGCCAGCAACAACCAGTAGCGCCAAGCCGCTACCGGCTGCACTACCGTTTTCGCTTTATTGCCTTTTGGCTTGCGCTTCATAAGTTAACCACCACACGTTGTGATGCATCCGGGTGAATCATATCCAGCTTTTTGCTGGCCATCTTCTCGACACGTCGATAGGCGCCCCAGGTGCTGTTTTCCAGCTGCAGGCGACCCCATTCGACATTCAATTTGTTTTGCTGTGCTTTCAGCTCTTGTACCTGTGACGTCAGCTGACGGGCACTAAACACGCTATAGGTAATGCTGATTGCCACCATTACAATGGCGAGCGTCAGCACCAACAGGATGCTGATCGCCGGCTTATAGCGAGTCGGATTAGACGCCATGCGCCACCTCCCCACTCGGTAAGCGTTCGGCCACGCGCAACACGGCGCTACGGGCTCGTACATTCCGCGCCAACTCATCTTTTCCCGCCCGAATGGCACGTCCTAATAGCCGCAAGTCTGGCGTCTGCTCAAGCGCAGGCGGCAGACCACCGCGCGGCTTGGGTGCACGGCCAGATGCATCACGCATAAAACGTTTCACAATGCGATCTTCAAGCGAATGAAAGCTGATGACCGCCAATCGGCCACCCACTGCCAAACTGTCAATCGCCTGCGCCAACACCTCTTGCAAGGCTTCCAACTCCTGATTAATAAAAATACGCAATGCCTGAAAGGTGCGTGTCGCCGGATGCTTACCCGGCTCAGAACGCACTACCTGTGCCACCAGCCCGGCCAACTGGCCAGTGCGCGTAATGGCAGTTGTTTTGCGCGTTTGGCAAATCAAACGCGCAATGGCACGCGAGCGCTTTTCTTCGCCATAGCGATAAATCACATTGGCGATGGTTTGTTCCGGTGCATGCGCCAGCCAATCGGCAACGCCTTCGCCGCTGGTCGGGTCCATGCGCATATCAAGCGGGCCGTCGTGCATAAAACTAAAGCCTCGACCGGCATCATCCAGCTGAGGCGATGACACACCCAAATCCAACAAAATGCCGTCAAAACGAGAGCCTTGTTCGACCACCTGTTGAGGCAAGCAATCAAAACGCGAGGCCACAATGCGGAAGCGACCGTCCTCTTGTGCCAACGCCTGACCCGTAGCAACCGCTTGCGGATCACGATCGATACCAATCAATCGAGCCTCAGGCGCGAGTCGCGACAATAACGCGCGGCTGTGGCCACCTCGGCCAAAGGTGCCATCGACATAACAGCCATCTTTCCGCGTAATGAGCATTTCCAGCACTTCCTCCAGTAAAACCGGCTGATGTGCATACTGCTTTGCCTGCGACATGGTTACAGCGCCAGTGAATCGATAAGGTCTTCAGGTAGGTCGCCGTCTTCCAATGGGGCTTGCTGCTCTTCCCAGAGCGCCTCTGACCAAATCTCGAAACGACTTAATTGGCCGACCAGCATGGCTTTCTTATCCAACTCGGCCATCTCTCGCAATTCACCGGGAATCAGGATGCGGCCATTGCTGTCGAGCTGTAGCTCGATGGCCTGGCCCAAAAAGCGTCGCTTAAAGGTACGAATGTTGCGACGCGACTCACCCAATGACGCCACTTGGCGAGCCACTTCTTCCCAGTTGTTTTGCGGGTACAATGACAGACAGGTATCCATGGGATGTTGAGTCAGCACGACACGACCTTCGCAAGAAGCCATAAGCTTCTCGCGAAAGCGGGTCGGAATTGCAATCCGACCTTTACTGTCTAGGCTGAGGGCAGCACGCCCGGTAAACATCACGGCATCCCCTGAGAGTCTGCGTTGTCGTTATTCGGTTTGTGTGAGTTTTGGGATGATTACCCACAATTTCCCACACATCTCCACATGTCGCCACTCTAGGTGTTAGAGGATTGGCAAGTCAAGCAGACCACGACAAGCGGCAATAAGCATTAATTTAGTTAAATCAATAAGTTGCGTTTGATTTATTTTGCATGCGCCTACCGTGGCGGGGCGTGGGAGGAAAAACAGCGCAATGCAATCAGCAGGATAACCGGCCATACTTAAAAGCACTTTAAGTATTAGACTTTATTTTTATAAAGAATTTTTTTTTGTTTCTCTGTGGAATATAGCGAGCCAGAACGGCTCACCAAGAAGAAAGGAGAGACAAGAAGAAGGTGGATCGGCCGATAAGCCGGGTTCTGTCGTGGACAGTCATTCCTCTGGGATCAGAGTCGCCTCTGACCTCTAGCAACCTACCCGAATCCGACGCGGGCCGCGCCAACAGATTCCTATTTGGTCTTGCTCCGAGTGGGGTTTACCCTGCCATTGCCGTTACCGACAACGCGGTGCGCTCTTACCGCACCTTTTCACCCTTACCTGCCGAAACAGGCGGTTTATTTTCTGCTGCACTGGCCGTGACATTATCGTCGCCAATAATGCCCCCAGGCGTTACCTGGCACCCTGCCCTGTGGAGCCCGGACTTTCCTCCGCTAGCTTAAGCTAACAGCGACTGCCTGGCCGATCCGGCGCACAGTCTAGCCGGTCTGCGTGACGAAATCACCCAGAAATCGGTTTGCCTGAGGAAGAAGCCGCCGGTGCTGATTGAGATTGACGCAGCTTTTGATTGACTTGCAAACGCCATTTATCAAAGGCACTGATCGCCGCCTGCACTTCATCAAGCTGTTTTTGCAGCGCATCAAGCTGCTCGGGCGCCGCCTTCAAGGCATCCATCTGCTCTTGGTTAGCGGCCAGATTATCAGTCAGCTCTTTCACTTGGGCGGCATTCAAATCTTGCTGCATCTGCAGCTGGCTCATGCTCAAAGCCGCCAGCTTCTGTGCTTTCTTTTGCGCCTTAACGGTCTTTTGTAACGCATCAATACTGTCCAGCTCATCCGCCAACGCGGCCACTTTGTTTTGCACCGAGCCAGCCTGATCTTCCAAATCGCCAACACGCTGACGGGTTTGACGATCATTGGCCGACAGGCGACGTAGCTCTTTGGCGTGCTTTTCTTGGGTTTTGTCCAATGACGCCACATCTTTATGTAATGCAGCCAAGGTGTCGCTCAATTTATCGCGTGATTCGCTAGCCGTATCACCAGTGGCCGAAATACGCCCTTGGAGCTGTTGCAATTGCTTAGCGGCAGCCTGCTGCTGCGCAACCAATTGCGCCTGTAGCTGATCGATACGATTGACACTCCACCCGGCTAGGCCGAGCAATAAGACGAAACAGACAATTAACGCGATTAGCACCCCACGCCCAGACGATTTGGTCGCGGCCTTTTGCGGCTTGGGCTTTTTAGCGGGGCGTTTATTGGCAGCTGGCTTTTTGCTTTTCGCCTGCTCTTGAGCAATCTCTCGCGCCTTACGACGCGCCGCATACCGACGCGGGTCTTCGTCCAAGTCGATCTGGTCGATATCCCCGAGGGGAAGCTCTTTATCTGGGTCAATCATGAAAATTATTTAGTCGTATCTGCAATGTCGTGAGCAAAAATCGGCTGATTGGTAGCGTAATAGATAAGCTCCCCTTTTTTGCGCGAGCCATCCTTCTGTTTAATCAAAGGCAAGAAGACAACCCAGGGTCGCGCATCGCGATGGTCTACTTCGGTCCAGATACCCAGCAATTGCTTGCCGTTTTTAGTATCGACCTTGTCCATGCGCGTTAACAAGGCGATTTCCAGTTTAGGCTGGGTTGCTGCCATATGTTTCAGTTTCATGAACAACATGGCAGCCCACTTATCGGCGTCGGGCTGGGGTTTCAAACTGCCATCGGCATTTTTTTGCGGCTTGTAGGTAATAGAGTCGACGCGACCATCTTTATATTGTAGCAGCGCGAAGGGGTATATGGGTTTCTGGCGTTTGTACATCACCCGCATGGCTTGGGACATCGCGGCCTGCGCGAGGTGACTCATGGCCACTCGGTCACTCTCGGCTTTTTGTTGGGTATCGGTTGGTGTAGCAGCCACCGCCGCCTGAGCAAAAAGGCCAACGGAGAAAAGTGCCACAAAGAGAAAACGCATTAAACGCATGAGGTACTCCGAAAATAAAACAAACTGGGCTACCTATTATAGTAGCCCAGTTCATTTAGCTTAGCCGGCGTAGTTTTGCTCGGCAAAATCCCAGTTAATCAGCTTGAAGATGGCTTCAAGATAGTTGG
>CAYVZZ010000003.1:0-45162 GCA_964456185.1 uncultured Alcanivoracaceae bacterium | reverse complement strand
TGTAGTAGGCATGTTCCCACACGTCAACGGTCAGCAACGGAGTTTGCTTGCCATGGGCAACCGGGGTGTCAGCGTCGTCAGTGTTAACGATTTCAACACTGCCATCGCTGTTTTTCACCAGCCAAGTCCAGCCGGAACCAAAGTTGCCGCCAGCAGAGGCTGCCAGTTCTTTTTTGAAGTTGTCGTAAGAACCAAACGCCTTGTTAATGGCATCAGCCAGGTCGCCTTTCGGCTCGCCACCACCATTGGGGCTTAGGCTGTTCCAGTAGAAGGTGTGGTTCCAGCATTGGGCTGCCAGATTGAACAGGCCATTGGAAGACGACTTGATAATCTCTTCCAGTGATTTGTCGGCATCAGCCGTGCCTTCTACTTTAGCGTTTAGCTTGTTGTAGTAGCCTTGGTGATGTTTGCCGTAGTGGTATTCCAGCGTCTCTTTGGAGATGTGGGGTTCCAGAGCGTCCTGTGCGTAAGGCAATGCAGGTAGTTCAAATGCCATTTTTCTATCCCCTTCTTAATTTGTATGTCATAAAAAGAAAGTGGTTGGGTTTGTCACCACTTTCGGTACTGCACGGTAGTTTGCCTACCAATGGTAGCCGGATAATAACAACCTGACCGACAGATTGCACCATGTCGCGCGCCTGTGCCGTGTATCGGTTCTCACTTCTGCTGCAGACAGGTACAATAGCGGCCATTTCCATATCAAGAGGTAATCCGCATGGCCGACGATTCCATTGTTATTGTCAGCAACGCCCGCACCGCTATGGGCGGTTTTCAAGGCGAACTTTCGCCCCTTTCCGCCACTGAACTGGGCGCTGCCGCCATTCGCGCAGCGGTTGACCGCAGCGGCGCCAAGGACGAAGACATCGATGAAGTGCTGATGGGCTGCGTACTGCCCGCCGGCGTCGGTCAAGCGCCTGCCCGCCAAGCCATGCGCAAGGCCGGACTACCCAATGATGCCGGTGCCGTTACGGTTAACAAAGTCTGCGGTTCCGGTATGAAAACCGTGATGCTGGCGCACGACTCCATCAAAGCCGGCACCAATGATGTGGTGGTAGCAGGCGGCATGGAATCCATGTCCAACGCCCCCTATCTGCTCGACAAGGCGCGTGCTGGCATGCGCATGGGACACGGCAAAATCTATGACCACATGTTCATGGATGGCTTGGACGACCCGGATACCAAACGCGCCATGGGCACCTTTGCCCAAGAAATGGCCGACAAAAAAGGCATTACGCGCGAACAAATGGACGATTTCGCCATTGCCTCGCTGAAGCGTGCTCAACAAGCCATCGACGAAGGCTGGTTTAAAGACGAAATTACACCGGTGACGGTTTCCACCCGCCGTAAAGAATACGTCGTGGATACTGACGAACAACCCGGTAACGCCAAAATCGACAAGATTCCCAAACTGCGTCCTGCTTTCGCTAAAGACGGCACTGTGACGGCGGCCAACTCCAGCTCTATTTCCGATGGTGCCGCCGCTTTAGTGCTCACTCGCGAATCCGTCGCACAAGAACGCGGCCTCACCGCGCAAGCACGCATCTTGGCGCATGCCACTCACAGCCGCCAGCCAGACGAATTTACACTGGCGCCCATTTGCGCCACAGAAAATGTGATGAAGAAAGTGGGCTGGAGCATAGACGACGTCGACTTGTTTGAAGTCAACGAAGCCTTCGCCATGGTTGCCATGATGCCGATGTATGAACTGGGCATTCCCCATGAAAAGCTCAACATCCACGGCGGTGCTTGTGCTTTGGGTCACCCCTTGGGCTGCACTGGTGCCCGCATGATCGTCACCCTGATCAATGCGCTGAAACGCACCGGCGGCAAACGTGGTGTGGCCAGCCTGTGTATTGGCGGTGGTGAAGCCACGGCGGTGGCTATCGAGCTGGTTTAATCACCCCGTTAAGAACGCCACGAAACCGTCGTAGCTCATCAGCTGCGACGGTTTTGTTTTATACGAGCGTCTTTCGATAACGTAAGGGCGTGTATCCACACCATCCCTTAAACGCACGAGTAAATGCGCTTTGTTCAGAATATCCCAGCATCAACGCAATTTCTGGTAGTGATAAATTAGGGTTCGCCAAATAACGCTTGGCTAGCTGAAAGCGAAGCCTGCTGAGTAGCCCTTTATAAGTCACAGCACGCGATTCGAGCTGCCGATATAAAGTCCGTGAGGGAACGCCCATTTTGTCTGCCACCTGTTTTTGCGATGATTCTCCTGCCTGCAAGGCTTCCAGCATGGTGTGCTGCAACTTGGCAAGAAAGGCATCCGGGCTGGGGATGGTTTGCATCAGGGCTTCGGCTTGCTGATCAAGAATGTCGCGCAGGTGGGGGTCGCGGCTGTCGATGGGCAATGCCAGCGCTTCGTCAGGCAACGCCAGAATCAAAGTATGGGCGTTAAACGCCACCGGACAACCCAGCAATTGTTGGTAAATATCGGGCTGCTTTGGCTCACGGCCAGCAAAACAAATGCGCTTGGGTGCCAGTGTCGGCTGCCCCGTCAGAAGGCGCGCAATGTTAAGCATGCTTGAGGCCAACACTTCATCGGACAATTGCGTGGAGCGTCCATAGGAGGGATCCCAACTGAGTCGTGTGACATCCGCTTCGTGATCAATCAGGTTGGGGTTGAGGTTGTGAAGCAGCGGCTGAAACCGTTGAAAACGCAACATGACCTCGCCCAGCGTCGTGCAAGTGGTGGCCAGATAACCCAGCACCCCCAAATGATGCACCTGAATCTGCTGGCCGATGCGGATGCCCAACGCCGGCACCGGGTCGATAGCGGCCAGTTTATTCAGCAATGCCCACCAAGTGGTGATCGGCATCCGCTGATGGGTATTGTATTGCTGTAGCGTGATGCGCAGTTCAGCGTCATCAATATGCCGTGTCTCCAAATAACTGATCAACAGCCCCGCCAAACCGCCCCAGACGTGAATTTCGTTCATGGCACACTGACCTCCTTGGCGCACAATGTCAAAAATTACCTTGGCGTGTCAATACAGCCGCATCCTGTACTGTCAAGATACCTCCATCATTTAACAACGGAGGTCACCACATGCTCGGATTCCCCCTTGGTCTTCTCGCGACTAATGCCTTCGAGTGGTACGCCCATAAGGTGTGGCTACACGAATACCCCGCCAAACATCGTAACAGCCCCTTCTTTACGCACATCCGCCATCACAAACGGTCGCGCTTGAATGGCTTTCATGACGAGGGCTATGGCGAATCCATGTGGCGCAACCAGGAAATGTTCAATGAAAAGACGGCGTTGATCGGTATCGCGGCCGCGACAACATTGGTCGCCCCCATAGCGCCCTTCTTTACGCTGGGCACTTGGTATGGCGCCTGGAACTACTGGCATGTTCACAGCAAGTGCCATCTGGATCCCGACTATGCCAAAAACCGCATCCCTTGGCACTACGATCATCATATGAACGCCAGTCAGGATGCCAACTGGTGCGTTACCCGTCCCTGGTTCGACTACATCATGGGCACGCGGGTGATTTCCGACCCGGCGATTGCCGAAACCAATCCGCTGGGCATGAAGCTACCTAAAATAGTGGAAAAACCGATCAACCGTGTTGCCAAAAAGGTATTGCGCAAATCTTACAAGCGAATCGATGAACGTTCTCGACTCGACCGGGCCAAGCGTCAAAAAGGCGAGTCACTGGCTGTGGCTGGTGTCGCTTAATTCATAAACAGGAGAGGCTCCATGGATATTATCAATCAAGTGGCGACGTTTGTTTATGGTCCACACATCGACTGGAAGCAAGTGCTGCTGTTCGGCATGCTGCCGTTGTTTGGGCTTAGCCTTGGGCTGGAATGGCTCAACCGACGCATGCGAAAAGGCACTTGGCAAACCGGAGCCGGTGAAGGTTTCGACTACCGGGAGGTATTCGCCAACCTGGGGTTGGGGGCTTGTTTCTATGCGACTGAAGTGCTGATGCATATTCTCATGGTGGGTGCGATTATTGCCACCGTTTGGGAACATCGCATCTGGACGGTGCCGATCAACGCCTGGACTCTGCCACTGATTTTTGTGATCGAGGAATTGTGTTATTACGGCTATCACCGCAGTGCGCATCGCGTACGCTGGTTTTGGTCACAGCATGTGTCGCATCACACAGGCGAAACCATGAACATGACCACCGCGGCACGCCAAAGCATTCTCACCAATGTGGTGGGTGTGTGGGTATTTTTCCTGCCACCCGTACTCTTTGGCGTGCATCCTGCCGTCATTGCTTTGATGCTGGGTGCCAACCTCGCTTACCAATGGTTCATCCATACCGAATCGGTGGGCAAGTTCCATCCAGTAATAGAGTGGTTAATCGATACGCCTTCCAATCATCGGGTGCATCATGGTCGCAATCCGCAATATATCGACAAAAACTTTGGCGGTGTGCTGATGATCTTTGATCACCTGTTTGGCACCTATGAGCCAGAGGTTGAAAAAGTGGAGTATGGCATCACCCGCCAGATCAAATCGTACAATTTCCTTGTGCTGAATGTTCACGAATTTGTCGACATGTGGCGCGATGCGCTGGCTCCCGGCCATTTGTGGCAACGTTTGAAGCACTTCTGGAAGCCACCTGAGTGGGAACGCGAAGGCCATACACCCATTCATACCTGGACGATACAGCGCGAAGAAGGGACGCAGGGTGACGATACCATGACGAAACGCAAACCTCAGGGCAGCCCCCAGCCTCACTCGCCCACCTCAGCACCGACCTAAAGGCGGCGTAATGAAAGCCAACTCAGCATCAAAATCCAAGACCAACGCCGTCATGGCGTTGGCCTCCCGGCTGGTCGTAACGCGTTTATTGCCGCGCTTCGATCACGCCGTGGAAGCGTCCACCCAGCCATTTGATCAGCCTGACATCATCCGCCCCAATGTGGACTCCAAACGTTGGGGCTGGGTGCATTACGGCATCTTCATGCCGGGTTTGGCCGAGCCACTCAAATACTGCAACCTGATGACGTTCCTGGGCACTACCGGCACCCTGATGTTCGACAATGGCGTGCTGGCCAACGGCGACCCTCGCGATACCGCCACCCTGCTGGCTTCCACGGCATCGGGGGACAAGCATCATTACCAGCCCTATTCCATTCGTCATGACTGCAAGGTGCAGGACGATGGCTCCTTGGTCGCGTTCGGCGACAATCTGGTTATCACTGGCCGCTATCCACACTATGAGGTGCGTGCTGCCTGGGAGGATGTGGAACTGGCCATCACGGTGACCTGCACCGACACAGTGTCGTGGTTCGTGCGCAACCCGGCCTACGACCATTTCAGCTTGTTGTCTCGCGCTCACGGCAGGCTGACGCAGGGCGAGAAAACAACGGCCATCGATAGTCTATGCACCTTCGAATACGCCCGTTGTGTCAGCCCGCATGGATGGTTCAAACGCGAACTGCCCGAACAATGGAAGCTGCCGGGCGATTTCTTCAGCTACCAGATCATCAACCTCGACGGCAGTTACCGTGGGCAGACCCATTCGAGCAACGGTTATATCGAATGGGTTGATGTGCGCCAATAACTGTGCTTTTGACGGCGCCCACTCAAAGAGACAGCTGTAACTTGTCCAGCCCCTTGTTGATGGATCTTTCCAACAGCACCTTGACCAGACCAGCAAGCAGCGGGATGCGACTGCTGAATTCAATATGGTAATTGAGCTGTGTCTTGTCACCCTGCTCAGTAAATGTCATGCGACCAGCGTGATGATTGAGTGGGCTGCCTCGAGTAATGCGATAAGCAATGTAATCGTTTACCACCGCGTCTGTCACGGTTTCTTCAAATGCGGGGACGCCGGGAATCTTCAGCCGCCTGACTGACCCCACTCCATTGACGTTATCTTTCCCATCACGAATGCGCGTTACCTTGGCGGGAGCAAACAAGGCGTTCAGGTTGTCATGGTTGTTAAACCAATCGTAAACCACGTTTATCGGGCTGTTGAATTGTCGTTCAATATCAATATTCTGCATGGTTTCTTCCGTTAAGGTTCGGTGGGTGTTTCCCGAACGTTGGCTAATGATTTCATTCAGGCGCTGAGTCGTTCGTAATCTTCCAAAAAGCGTGTCATCTGTTCGAGGTGTGCGCTGTTGTCATGATTCCACGGATGGAAGCTGGGTTTTAAGTAGTCCAAATAATGACCAAACTGATGTCGTAACGCCCCGACTTTACCAAACAAATGGGAGCCGAGCTGTCGCCAGCCGCGCCAATTCGTCAACTGTCCTTGGTTGCGCAATACCGTCAAATAGGTAGGAATCAATAAGCTCCAGAACAAAACGCTGGTTGCCGCTTGACCAAAAGTGCGCAACGCATAAGCTTTGGCATCCGTGCCCATGACAGCCTCCCAGACATCATAGGCCACGGCTTTATGTTCGGTTTCCTCTAAGGCATGCCACCGCCACAAGGCGGCATAGGCCGGGTCGGCATCTTCCATTACCCGCTCATCGCGTAACAAGGTATCAGCCAACAAGGCGGTAAAATGTTCCAGTGCAATGGTAGCTGACAAGCAAGCCGAAGCGGGCAGATGTTGCTGCAAATAGCTCAGTAGTTGGTTAAGCCGCTGTTCCAGTTGCTCGGCCTGAGGCACAGCGGCAAAAATAGCGTCATTTAATGCTTCATGCTCACGACCGTGCATGGCTTCTTGGCCGATAAACGCTTTTACCGCCTTTTCCAGCTCGGGGTCGGTAAGTTGGGGACGAAACGCCCGCACACTATCAATGAAGAAACGTTCGCCCACCGGCAACATGATCGAAAAGGTGTTCAGCAAGTTGGCAAACAAAGGGCCGCCACGACCATGCCAGTCACCAACCTTGTCAGCATCCAACTGAAACTTGAGATTACGGCGTGTTGGCTGCCGCATTGCGCGCCCTGCGACGATACTCAAATGCTGGGCTTTACGTTTCGCCATGGTGAACCTCCTGATGATCGACAACCATTACATTGTACGATGTGACAATTGCTATCGAGTAGGCGGATCACGCCAATAGAGGACGTATCATCCACATCGCTGCATGTTGATAGAAATCATAAATAAAAGCCGCAAGTTCATCCGGTGCCTTGAACACAACCAGATAGCCACAGTCCGGTAGGCTGCCACAGGTAACTACCATCACGCCCGCACCACGGGCAAGTCGCTCCATTTGGTGGTGTATTGCGGCGAACAAAATTGCTGGCGCATATACCAATGAGTGGAAACGCCCTGGGCGGCCAGAAACACGCTGCCTTTTCCTTGTTGTGCGTTAATGCGATCTATCAGTGCCATCAAGCGGTCGGTTTTACGCGTTTGCCCCGGCTGCCAAAGATCCAGCTGCTGGTGCCGACGAGGTTGAATGTCCGCCAGCCCCACGCCCGCCTTCAAATAAGCATGCCCCGGCACATACAAAGCGGCCACCGCCTGACGAGCAGCCGCCACCAGAAGACGGCTATCATCAGTGTGGTATGGCAACTGTACCCATTTGCTGCGTGAAATATAGTTCGGCTGAAAAGGCGATGTCTGGATAAACACCCGCATCAATTGCGTTTGGCCGTGCTGGGCGCGCAACTTCTCGGCAGCACGAGCCGCATACAAGGACACCGCCTGCTGCACCGGCGTCAAGCTGGTGGCCTTTTTGCCAAAAGAACGCGAGCAGATGATCTGTTGTTTGGTCGGTGGCACCTCTTCCAGCGCAAAGCAAGCCTCGCCGTTCAGCTCGGCGATGGTACGCTCCACATTGATACTCAAACGGCGCCGCAATGCCAGTGCATTGGAGCTGGCCAAATCGGCGGCGGTGTGAATATGCATTTCTGCCAAATGTGCCGCCAAGCGCCTCCCCACGCCCCAAATCTTGTTAGCCGGAAAGCGCTTTAGCACCCACTGCCATTTCCATGGCTCATCCAACACACAAACGCCTTGGCATTTGCGGAAATCTTTGGCGGTGCGATTGGCCAGCTTGGCAAGAGTTTTTGTCGGTGCGACTCCGACCCCCACAGGCATGCGCAAGTCGCGCCACAGGCGTTGTTTCATGGCAAGCGCCAGATCCTGCCAGTTATCACGCCGCCCCAATTGCAGAAAGGTTTCATCAATGCTGTACACCTCGACATGCGGGCTATAGGCACTGAGCAGCGTCATCACCCGATTGGAGATGTCACCATACAACGGATAATTGCTGGAAAAAATCGCCACTCGATGGCGGCGCAGCAACTTTTCAATTTTGAAGAAGGGCTCCAAATCGGGAATACCCAAGGCTTTGGCTTCTTTGGAACGCGCCACCACAAAGCCGTCGTTATTGGACAGCACCACCACCGGTTTGCCGCGCAGTTCGGGTCGGAAGATTTGTTCGCAGCTGGCGTAGAAACTATTGCAATCAACGAGCGCGAACACGATGCATGCGGATGGAGTGCACCACCACCCCCTCGATCTGAAATTGGCTGTTTGCCTTAATGGGAAATGGCGGATAGTCACGATGCGCCGAACACAAACGCTGTTGTTGCTTGTCAAACAGCTTGCACGTCAGGCCACCATCCAGATAAGCCAGCACAATATCATGCTGCATCGGCTCCTCGGCACGATCGACAATCAGCAAGTCGCCATCGAAAATGCCCACACCTTCCATGGACTCGCCTTGTGTCCAGCAATAAAAGGTTGCCGCCGGATGACGAATCAGAAATTCGTTCAAATCCAGTTTGCGATCCATGTAGTCGGCTGCCGGATTGGGAAAGCCAGCCGCTACCCGTGACAGATAGCAAGGCGCCGCAAAATCACGCACACCATCCACCGGACGCAGGGCAGAAACCGTCACTAAGCACCTCAATAGATACTGTTCATATGTACAGTATTATGGCGTGACTTCTGCGTGGCATCAAGCCTGTAGCGTATTTTAAAATCTAGGATTAATGCTTAGCGACAACATGGACGACAACTGACAAAGTGGCCGACCCGACACCTCTTGCAGTCGGTTAAACTCATCCTGCACAGCCTGTTTGTCACGCTGATTCGTTGGAGTCTTGTCAATTACATCGTCCGCTTTCAAACGTGCCACCACATCACTGGTGAGCAGAAAGGTATCCTTGCCGGCCAGACGCAAGAAACCGGCACCCGAACGGCCGCCCAGGCGCGTGCCTCGTTTGTCCAGCCAGCGCCACAAACCGACAATATCGCTGCTTGGCCAGTCAGCCAGAAACTCGCCGAAACTTTTGCCTTCAGCTTCGCGCACATCGAGAATCAACTGGGCATTCTGCGGAATGGTGCGCATCTTGGTGAGGTGACGAATCAAGCGCTTGTCCTGTGCGAAGGCCTCGATTTGCTCGGGTGTCAGCAACACCATTTTTTCCGGCACGAAACCCCAGAGCGCTTCCTCAAATGCTGGCCAGCGAGCATCCACCACCGAATGCGTCATGCCGGCGCGAAAAATCCGCTGGCTCATGGCCGACAAGTAGCGGTCATCGCCCTTGACACGCAATTCATCATCATTCAAACAGGTCGGTAAAAACGCTTCCATCTCGGCTTCGCTGGCAAAGCGTTTGCGCACCGTGTCATACAGCCAGTCCCAGGATATTGCCATGTTACTCCTTCGGTTGGATAACAAAAAAGGTAGCCTAATCGATTTAAGCGAGAAGATTAAACCATAAAAAAACCGCCCGCAGAACACATCTACGAGCGGTTTCTCAAACCAGCTGGGGTTGATCAGAAGGCTTCTTCGGGGAAGCTCATGATGTCTTCGCAACCGGCTTCGATTTGCGCTTTCAGGCTATGGATGCGTGGCAACAAACGCTGGAAGTAGAAACGTCCAGTGCGTTGCTTGGCATCATAGAAAGCACCGTCTTTACCGGCAGCGACTACCATCATGCGTGCCCACAGCCAGCCATAAGTGACATAGCCGAAGAGGTCGAGGTATTCCACGGCCAACGCATTGGCGGCATTGGCATCTTCGCCGGTGGCTTTAATCAGGTAGTCGGTGGTGTCGCGCAGGACTTGCACGGCGTCGGTGAGCTGATCGCGCACGCCATCCAGGGCAGCGTTTTGACCGTCGCCTTTAATGAAGGCATCGATTTCGTCAAGGAAAGGCGTAACCAGTTTGCCGCCGTTGCGAACCACTTTGCGGCCTGCCAGGTCGAGTGCCTGAATGCCGTTGGTGCCTTCGTAAATTTGGGCGATACGCGCATCACGCACATATTGCTCTTGGCCGTGCTCGCGAATATAGCCATGGCCACCAAAGACCTGTTGGCCAATTACGGTGATATCGAAACCACGATCAGTAAAGAAGGACTTACATACCGGCGTCAGTAGCGCAACGCGACCGGCAGCGGCTTTCTTCACGGCCTCATCATTAGAGAACTTGGCTTGGTCCAGCTGGCTACCCACATACACCGACAAGGCACGCGCGCCTTCATTCAGCGCACGCATGTTGAGCAGCATGCGGCGGATATCGCCGTGTACCATCAAAGGGTCAGCCGGTTTATCAGGTTGCTGGGCACCGCCGACGGCACGGCCTTGAATGCGCTCGCGGGCATAGGCAACGGCATTTTGGTAGCTGATTTCACCCAGGCCGACGCCTTGCAGGCCAATGGACAAGCGCTCGTAGTTCATCATGGTGAACATGCAAGCCAGACCTTTGTTGATTTCGCCGACCAGATAGCCTTCGGCATCGTCAAAGTTCATCACGCAAGTAGCCGATGCCTTGATGCCCATCTTGTGCTCGATGGAGCCACAATTCACACCGTTACGCTCGTCGGTTTTATTGCCGTCGGCATCGACTTTGTATTTCGGCACCAAGAACAGCGAAATGCCTTTGGAACCCGCTGGTGCGTCAGGCAGCTTGGCCAATACCAAATGGATAATATTCTCGGTGAGATCATGATCGCCACCGGTGATGAAGATCTTGGTGCCGTTGATCTTGTAAGCGCCATTATCCTGCGGCACAGCCTTGGTTTTGATGATGCCCAAGTCGGTACCACAATGTGGCTCGGTCAGGCCCATGGCACCAGACCATTCGCCTGAGTACATCTTCGGCAAATAGGTATTTTTAAGCTCGTCGGACGCATGCGCATCAATGGCCAGGCAGGCACCACTGGTCAAGGCGGAGTACAACATGAAAGAGGTATTGCTGCCGTGAATCATTTCTTCGAATAACACAGACAGCATCTTCGGCATGCCTTGGCCACCGAATTCGGGGTTGCCGGTTAGAGCCGTCCAGCCGGTTTCGCTAAAAGTTTTATAGGCCTCTTTAAAGCCCTCGGGCGTGGTAACAACACCGTCGTTCCACTGACATTCTTCTTCGTCGCCAGAGCGGTTCAGAGGCAACAGCAAGTTGGTCGCCACTTTGCCGGCTTCTTCCAGAATGGCCGATGCCAAATCCGGCGTCACTTCTTCGGTGGCTTCCATGGAAGCCCAGAGTTTTTCTGCGCCAAACACGTCGTTTAGCACGAAATTCATATCGTCCAAGGGTGCCTTGTAAACCGGCATGAGTCTCTCCCGTCAATTATTTTATTGCGCTATGATTGTAACGGAAAAGCCCACGCAGGGTGGGCCTTTCACAAAAATACTAGCGGGCGGCCAATTCGGTAAATTGACCGGATCGGTCGCCCAGCGGCTTAGATGATGAACTCATCTTCGCCCAGTTCCATCAAGCAATCCAGCCCCCCTTCAATGGCGGCTTTGTGCGCCAGGGTGCGTGGCAAGATACGCTTGAAGTAGAAGTTGGCGGTGCTGATCTTGGCCTTGTAGAAGGCTTCTTCGGTGGTGCCTTCGTCCAGCTTTTGTTGAGCCACTACGGCCATACGCGCCCAAATGTAAGCCAAGGTCACATAACCGGCATACATCAGGTAATCGACGCTGGCTGCGCCCACTTCTTCGGGGTTTTGCATGGCTTTCATGCCGATTGCCATGGTGATGTCGCCCCACTCTTTGTTCTTGGCCGCCAAGGTTTCAATGTGCTCTTTAACAGCCGCATTGTCTTTGTTGGCTTCGCAGAACTTGTGAATGATCTTGGTGAAGCCTTTCAAGCTGGCACCTTGGGTCTTGAGGATCTTGCGACCCAGCAAGTCGAGGGCTTGAATGCCGGTAGTGCCTTCGTACAGCAAGGAGATACGCGAATCACGTACGTTTTGCTCCATGCCGTGCTCACGAATAAAGCCGTGACCACCGAAGATTTGTACGCCGTGGTTGGCCGCTTCATAACCGGCTTCGGTGACGAAGGCTTTGGCGATTGGCGTCAAGAAGCCCATTAGCTGATCAGCTTCTTTGCTAGCCTGCTCGTCACCTTGTTTTACGATATCGCCCAAACGCGCCACTTCGTAAACCAACACACGGCTGCCTTCGGCAAATGCCTTGGCAGTCAACAGCATGCGGCGCACGTCAGGATGTACGATGATAGGGTCAGCCGGGCCGTCCGGATTCTTCGGACCAGACAAAGCACGCATGGCCAAACGCTCTTTGGCGTAAGCTAGGCCACCTTGCAATGCCGCTTCTGCGTGACACACGCCTTGAATAGCGGTACCCAAACGGGCGAAGTTCATAAAGGTGAACATGCAGTTCAGACCTTTGTTTTCCGGCCCGATCAAGAAGCCTTTGGCATTATCAAAGTTAATCACACAGGTCGCGCTACCCATGATGCCCATCTTGTGCTCGATAGAACCACAAGATACGGCGTTCTTCTCACCCAAGCTGCCGTCTTCGTTGACGTTGTACTTGGGTACGATGAACAGCGAAATGCCTTTGGTGCCCTTCGGTGCATCAGGCAGGCGAGCCAACACAATGTGGACGATGTTTTCGGCCATGTCGTGCTCACCGGCAGAGATGAAAATCTTGGAGCCGGTAATAGAGTAAGAACCATCAGCATTTGGCACGGCTTTGGATTTCAAAATACCCAAATCGGAGCCACAGGCCGCTTCGGTCAAGCACATGGTGCCGGTCCACTCACCAGTGGTCAGCTTGGGCAGATAGGTTTGCTTCTGCTCGTCGGTGCCGTGGGCTTCAACGGTCAAAATCGCGCCGTGAGACAGGCCTGGGTACATGCTCCAGGACCAGTTGGCGGTGCCATTCATTTCGGAAATGGCAATATTGGATGAACCCGGCAGGCCTTGGCCGCCATAGTTCACATCGCCCGTCATGGTCGGCCAGCCGCCTTCAATGTATTTGGCGTAGGCTTCTTTAAAGCCTTTCGGCGTGGTGACTTCGCCATTGTTAAATTGGCAGCCTTCTTCGTCGCCAGAACGGTTCAGCGGTGCCAGTTCGTTTTCACTGAATTTTGCACCCTCTTCCAAGAAGGCGTCGAGCATGTCTTTATCCAGCTCTTCCACACCCAGATCGGCGTAGTGGTTGTTGATGTCCAGCACTTCGTGCAGCACAAAACGCATGTCGCGCAGGGGAGCTTTGTATTCCATGGGAATCTCCTGAAAACAAACAAAAGTGGCCACCTGAACCAGGCGCCAGTATGAACGGCGTCGATTTTAGCGCCACTCAGGCATAAGTCCTACCTCATTTCGTGACCATTAGGTCAAATACCGACACTTGGCCGATTCGGGTTGTTGTCGTGATTGCTCTATAATGTGGCGACATTATTACTGCTCGGAACGCCGTCATGATAGACAAGACCCTGCTGGACATTTTGGTTTGCCCCGTTAGCAAAACGCCATTGCAACTGGATGAAAACAAAAACGAACTGGTATCGGTGGCCAGTGGCCTGGCCTACCCCATCCGCGATGGTATCCCCGTGCTGCTGGCCGAAGAAGCCCGTACGCTTAGCGATGACGAGTTGAAAGCATTTTGAGATTAACACGCTGTCTTTGTCTATTACTGGTTTGCATGCCGGGCATCACGCTAGCGGCAACAACTGCGCCCGCACCAAATCAACCCGCCATTCCACATGCGGATTGTGTGCAAAAAATGCTGGCACAAGCCAAGCCCAACACCACATTGGGCGAGTTACGGAAAGCCTGCGACCTCATCGAGCCGGATGCCAAAACACTAAGCGAAACCGCCCTGCGCCGCCGCTTGATGTTGGAAGAAGCCACCGAGCTGAACCCCTTTGTGATTACCCCCCACAAGCGCAACTACATCATGCCGTTCAGCTATTGGAGCGACCCCTATTCGCACAAACCTGAAGACAAAAGCGAACACTATCGGCACCTGGAGGCCAAATTTCAGTTGTCGTTCAAAGTACCCATCGTCAAGCTCTGGGACGATGCCCAGCTCTACGGCGCTTTTACTGGCACCTTCTTTTGGCAATCCTACAGCGGACAAATCTCTCGCCCTTTTCGCGAGATCAACTACATGCCGGAAGTGTTTATTACCCAGCCGTTCGACTGGGATTTTGGCCCCATCGATTCCAAGCTATTAATCTTTGGTGCCGTGCATCAATCCAACGGTCAGGACGTGCCGCGTTCACGCAGCTGGAACCGCATTTATGTAGACTATGTATTCCAGACGGGCTCCTATTATTGGTCGATCAAACCCTGGTGGCGCATCCCCGAAGAAAATAAAGACAACCCGCTCGACCGCCATGGTGATGACAACCCGGATATTGAAGACTATCTCGGACGCTTCGAGCTGCGCGTCTCGCGCCCCTTCAACAACCATGTCGTCGAGCTGATGCTGCGCAACAATCTGCACCGCCATGGCAACAAGGGTGCGGCGCAAATCGACTATACCTTCCCGATTAACGATCGCTTCAAAGGCATCATTCAAGCCTTTACCGGCTATGGCGATTCACTAATCGACTACAACGAATACCAAAACCGCATCAGCATCGGCATCCTGCTCACCGACACCTTATAAGCCTATGACTACCGCCCCGTTGCAAGCACACGCTACCGCCCGCCCCAACATTGCGCTGGTAAAATATTGGGGAAAACGCGATGCCGCATTAAATTTACCGGCAGCCGGCTCCTTGTCGATTACTTTGGATGCTTTGCAGACCGACACCCGTATCCACTTTGATGCCGGCTATGGTGAGGACCAGTTGCTGCTCAACGGCGAGCCAAACAGCAAAGCCGCCACGCGCCTCAGCCGCTTCCTCGACATTCTGCGCCAACAAACGGACTGTGACCTGCCCGCCAAAATTGACACGCACAACAACTTCCCCACCGCAGCCGGACTGGCATCATCCGCTTCCGGTTTCGCGGCTTTGGCCTTGGCCGCCAGCAAAGCCCTCGGCCTACCGTTGGATGCCGGCCTCTTGTCTGGCATCGCGCGGCAAGGCTCCGGTTCGGCGGCGCGTTCATTATTTGGCGGCTTTGTGGAAATGCAGGCAGGCAGCTTGGCAGATGGTAGTGATGCCGTAGCCAAGCCGTTATATGCGCCGGATCACTGGCCACTGGAGGTCGTTGTTGCCGTAACCACCACTGGCCCCAAAGCGGTGAATTCCACCAGCGGCATGCAACAAACCCGCGCCACCTCACCCTATCATCAAGCCTGGATTGATTCGGTGGAAGCCGATATCAGTGTGGCACGCAAGGCCATTGCGCAACGCGATTTTGCGACCTTGGCCGAGGTCAGCGAGCATAGCTGTCTGAAAATGCACGCCGATATGCTGGCCACCCGTCCGCCATTGATTTACTGGACACCCGCCAGCCTGGCCTGCATTCAACGCATTCGCGAATTACGCGAGGTCGAGGGTCTGCCCGTCTTCTTCACCGTGGATGCCGGCCCGCAAGTCAAGGCCGTATGCCTACCGGAAGCGGCTAATCGCGTCGCCGAGGCACTGCAAGCCGTGCCCGGCGTAGTATCCCTATTGCGCACCGGGCTCGGTGCCGGTGCCACCTTGGTGGACGACTAATGCCCGTTATTCGCGCCCAAGCCCCCGGCAAACTGGTGGTGTGCGGCGACTTTGCGGTGCTACACGGTGCACCTGCCGTGGTCATAGCACTGGATTGCATGGCACAAGCCGATATTGAAAACACCACCGACAACCGCTTTCACCTGTCTGCTCCCAACCTGCAACTCGACGATGTGGTCGGCGAGCTGCGCCAAAGCAAGATGCACTGGCCGGGGCAGCAAGACGCCGACAAACTCAAACTGGTCACCGCATTACTGGAACAACTGACACAAGCTGGTAAAACGCCAGGCGCCTGCCGTTTAACACTGGACACCACCCGCTTTTTTGATGCCGCCAGCGGCACCAAACTGGGGCTTGGATCCAGCACCGCCTTAATCGTGGCATTAACCGCCGCGCTCGCCAAAGCCAACCAATGGTCAGAAGTGACTTTATCCGAACAACTGGCCATCCACCGCGCCATGCAAGGTGGACGCGGCAGCGGACTGGATATTGCCAGCGCCCTGCTGGGCGGCAGCTTGGTCTACCGCCTGCACAATGACATGCCTGATGCCACCCCCTTAACCTGGCCTTACGATTTACATTGGCGCGTCATCTGGTCGGGCAAAGCGGCCTCCACCGGCCACTTTCTTAAACGCCTAAGCGCTTGGCAAGCCGCACAAGCTGCCGCCCACGCCCAGCACTTTGGCCAGCTGTGCACTACTGCCGAGGCCATCACTCAGGCCCTGCAACAACAAGCCAGCGCCGACGCCTTGCACGGCATTGCCGAATACGCCCACCAGTTGGATGCATTAGGCCAAGCCGCTCATATTGATATTGTGACTGCCGAACACCGCAAATTGGCTGACTTGGCAACCCAAAGTGGGGTGGTATATAAAACCAGTGGTGCCGGTGGCGGCGACATTGGCGTGGCATTCAGTCAAGACCAAGACGCCCTTGCCGATTTTGTGGATAATAGTCGCAACGCCGGTTTCCGCCCGCTCGATTTACGGCAACAACCACAAGGCGTGCGTCTAACGACAACCCCAGAGAAGGAGCCCTGATGAATTCCAGCGATTTGTCTGACAGCAGCATCCCGACCGACGAACAACGCGGTCAATCCACCCGTCTGCCCGGCTATTACAAACTCCCCGTTGCCGAGCGGATACGCCTGCTAAAAGAACGCGGTCTGATTTCCGCTGACGATTACCGTGCGCTGGCCGGTGGCTCCCATCTGCTGACACCCGCCCAAGCCGACAAGATGATTGAAAACGTCATCGGCGTGCAAGGCTTGCCAGTGGGGTTGGGTCTCAACTTTTTAATTAATAATCGCGAATACATCGTGCCCTTGATGGTGGAAGAGCCTTCCATCGTCGCCGCACTCAGCTCGGCGGCCAAGCTGGTGCGCATCACCGGCGGTTTCCGCACCCACAGCACCCGCGCTATTCTCATGGGGCAGGTGCAAGTGGTAAACGTGCCCAACCCGGCCAAGGCACAAGCCGCTTTATTGCAGCAAAAAGACAAACTCATCGACCTGGCCAACAGCTTGCACCCGAAGATGGTGGCACGCGGGGGCGGTGTCACCGACATTGAAGTGGTCACGCATCCGTCACCAGACGACCACAGCGACATGGTGGTGCTGCATTTGTTTGTGGACACCTGTGATGCCATGGGCGCCAACCTGGTCAACACCATGTGCGAAGGCGTAGCGCCATTAGTGGAATCACTCACTGGCGGCGAGGTGCTGCTACGCATTCTGTCCAACCTGTCCGACCGCGCCCTGGTGACCGCCGAAATGGTGGTGCCAGTAGACAAGCTTGCCGTCGATGGCCGCGACGGCGAAGCGGTACGCGATGGCATCATTCAGGCTAACAACCTCGCCATCGTAGACCCTTACCGCGCCTGCACCCACAACAAAGGGGTCATGAACGGCGTCGATGCCGTGGCACTGGCCACCGGCAACGACTGGCGCGCACTGGAAGCCGCTGCCCACGCCTATGCGGCACGCGGCAAGGGCTACACCTCCTTAACCCGCTGGTACAAAAACGACAAGGGCGACTTGGTGGGTAGCATCGAAATGCCCATGAAAGTGGGCACGGTGGGCGGCAGCCTGAAATCCAATCCCACGGTAGGCATCAACCATCGCCTTTTGGGCATCCAAAGTGGCCGTGAACTGGCCGAAATCATGGGAGCTGTGGGCATTGCGCAAAATTTCTCGGCATTGCGTGCACTGGTGACCGACGGCATCCAGCAAGGCCACATGAGCCTGCATGCCCGCAGTGTCGCCATGACCGCCGGTGCCACCCCGGATATTTTCGAGAAAGTGGTTGAGAAGCTACAGGAATGTGGCGACATCAAAGTCTGGAAAGCCAAAGAAATCATCGCCGACTTGCAGGGCAAAACCTCACCCCGCCCGGTCAGCAAAACACCGGCCGACGATGACGCCGAATGGGTCAGCGGCTATGGCAAAATCATTCTCATGGGCGAGCATTCAGTCGTCTATGGCCGTCACGCTGTTGCAGCTCCCCTGCCATTGGCCATCCGCGCGCGTGCTGAAGACACCGAAGGCGGCACCCAACTGATTATCCCGCGTTGGGGCATTGAGCAGCGTTTGCAGCAGCACGCCGACCACCCCGGCTCTTTTTTGCAATCGCTCAGCATGATTATGGACAAGCTCGGCCTCACCGAGCGCTCTTTGGCCATTCGTGTGCAGCCTAAAGTGCCGCGCGCCATGGGCTTGGGCAGTTCGTCGGCCTTGGCCGTTGCCGTGATTCGCGCGCTTAGCCAACACTGCCAACTTAAGCTCGACAACGAAACCATCAATCAGTTGGCCTTTGAGTGTGAAAAGGTCGCCCATGGCACCCCATCCGGCATCGATAACACCGTTGCCACCTATGGTCAGCCATTGCTCTATCATCGGGAAGGCGACACGCCAGAGGTGAAACTACTGGGCAAACAACCCAACTTGCCATTGGTTATCGGCCTCTGCGGCACCTCCAGCCTCACCGCCAAAACCGTGGCCAATGTACGCGCCGCTTGGCAAAAGAGCCCCAAACTCTACGAGCGCATTTTCGATGAAATCGACACGCTCACCTTGAAAGCACTGGACGCCATGCAAGCCGGTGATTTGGATAAACTCGGCGAATTGATGAATGTCTGCCAAGGCCAGCTCAACGCCTTGCAAGTATCCAGCCGCGAGCTGGAAGAGCTCATCCACATCGCCCGACACAATGGCGCAACCGGCGCAAAACTCACCGGCGGAGGTGGCGGCGGTGCCATGATTGCCCTCTGCCCCAACGGCACCGAGCCGGTCATCAACGCCATGCGTCAAGCAGGCTATCAAGCCATGGGAGTCAATTTTGGGTAAGCCACTGGTGCACAACAACCAGCGCGTTTCCTCGGAAAGCGAATTGCTGATTCGGGTGAACGAACACGACCAGGAAATTGGTCAACTCAGCAAAGCCGACTGCCACGATGGTCACGGCCTGTTGCATCGCGCCTTTTCCTTGTTTGTGTTTAACCCCAAGGGCGAGCTGCTGCTACAACAACGCGGCGACGACAAACGCCTCTGGCCCGGCTACTGGGCCAACTCTTGCTGCAGCCACCCGCGTGCAGGGGAAACGCTGGAGATTGCCACCCAGCGTCGTCTGCAAGAAGAACTGGGCATGACGTGCGAATTAATGCATCTCTACCATTTCATCTATCAGGCCGACTTTGGTGACCTGGGTGCCGAACACGAGCTGTGTCATGTATTTATCGGTCAAACCAACGCGCCGGTGAATGCCAACCCCACCGAAATCGCCAACTGGCGGTTTGTTGCGCCAGCCGACCTCGATAGGGAAATAAACGAAAACCCCGAGCGTTTTACCCCCTGGTTAAAGATGGAGTGGCAACGATTGCGAGCAGATTTCAATAACATTATTGATGGTTATCAATAGGTTCATGGTTTGTCGCAGGTAGGAGCGGACCCTGTCCGCGACAAACAATCCAACTCACTCCTCCCCACCAGGCACCAACACGATTTTCCCCACATGACTTGCCAATACCGCCTCATGGGCTTTGGCCGCCTCGGCCAAAGAAAACCGTTGCCCGATAACCGGCGTCAAATCCCCCTGCTGTAAATAACGATACAAGCCGTTATGGATCTCGACCTGTTCTTCTGGTGTCGCCGCAAACAGCATCACGCCGGTGACAATGGCTTCCTTTTGCATAATCGCCCGGGGGTTAATCTCGATGGCACCACGATTGCCGATCACCACAATGCGCCCCTGCTGGTCAATTAGTTGCAAGTCGGCAGCCAAATTCACATTCCCCAGCATTTCCAGCACCAAATCCACCCCGCCGCTAGCCTGCTGGATGGCCTCTGTATAACCCGCAGCATAATGATCGAACACACCGGCAACTTTCATATCCGCCAAGGTTTGGCGTCCGGCCTCACTGCCGCCGGTGGCATAAACCGTCAGGCCGGCGGCCTGCGCCATCTGCACCGCAGCCAGCCCGACACTGCCGGTCGCCCCGTGAATCAACACCCTCTCGCCCGCTTGCGCCTTGCCGCGCTGAAAAAGCGCACGATAAGCCGTGGCCGCGGGCACGCCCAGGGCGGCTCCCTGCTCGCTGCTGACATTATCCGGCAGCGGATACACCTGAACCTCACGGCAGCTCGCCATCGCCGCATGGCCACCTGTCACCGTACCGGCGGCATAAACACGATCGCCCTTGGCAAAGCGGGTCACATCGTCGCCTACCGCACTCACCACACCTGCCACATCTATGCCGGGGGTATAAGGCAGCTCCGGTTTCACCGCATAAGTGCCCGTGCGAATGTAAGTATCCACCGGATTCACGCCAGCGGCTTCCACCTGAATTAACACCCCATCTTTTGCGGGTGCTGGCGTTTGGATATCTTCACAGCGCATCACGTCGGCTGCACCAAATTGATGAACACGAATCGCTTTCATTTTGCTCTCTAACCTGTCTCGAAAATGCCTCTCAAATCATCATACTAGGTGCGCTCGCCACCTACTAACGCTAATTTTGAAATGGTCGTTAATCACCAGTTCCCGAATATAAAGTTGTCGCCTTCTGCAGCTATCTTTCGCTTTCTTTTTAGAAAAAAACCTTAAATGCATCTATCATGTCATTTTTTTACTAAGGAGCAAAAAACATGGCAAGCAGCACGCGCATAGAGGAAGATTTGGTTGGCAAACGCGAGCTACCCAACAGTGTTTATTATGGGGTGCATTCATTGCGCGCCATGGAAAACTTCCCGATCACCGGCACCCCCATCTCCACCTATCCCGAATTCGTCAATGCCTACGCATGTGTAAAGAAAGCTGCCGCCAAAACCAACAACGCCTTGGGGGTACTTAAAGACGAACGCGCTAACGCCATTATTGCGGCTTGTGACGAGATCCTCGACGGCCAACATCATGACGATTTCGTCGTCGACGTCATCCAGGGCGGTGCCGGCACCTCCGCCAACATGAACGCCAATGAAGTCATTGCCAACCGGGCATTAGAGCTCATGGGGCATCAAAAAGGAGAGTTCCAATATCTCCACCCGAACGAACACGTCAACTTTGGCCAAAGCACCAACGACACCTACCCCACCGCCATCAAGATTGCCGTCTGGTACAGCATCGACAAGCTACAAGCCGACCTGCATTATCTTGGCGACATCTTCAAAGCCAAAGCCACAGAATTCAAAGACGACCTTAAAATGGGACGCACACAGCTACAAGACGCCGTGCCCATGACCGTAGGCCAAGAATTTAACACCTATGCCACCATGATCGACAGCTTGCACCGCACACTGACGGCCGCACAAGAAGCCATCACCGACATTAATCTGGGTGGCACAGCTATCGGCACCGGCATTACCGCCCATCCCAACTACGCCGAGCGGGTTACCCGGGAGCTGCGTGATATCACCGGCATTCCGCTGACGTCCGCCGCCGATCTCATCAGCGCCACCCAAGACTGTGGCTGTTTTGTGGAAGCATCCAGCGCTATCAAATTGGCCGCCACCAAGCTGTCAAAAATCTGCAACGACCTGCGTTTATTGGGTAGCGGCCCACGTGCCGGCATGAACGAATACAACCTGCCTGCCGTTCAGGCCGGTTCCAGTATCATGCCCGGCAAAGTCAACCCGGTGATCCCCGAAGTCGTCAACCAAGTGGCATTTGAAGTCATCGGCAATGACGTTACGATACAAATGGCAGCCGAAGGGGGTCAGCTACAGCTCAACGCGTTCGAGCCCATCATGGCGCATAGCCTATTCAAGAGCTGCCGCCACCTTGGCAATGCCTGCCGCACGCTGGCCGACAACTGCATCAAGGGCATTACCGTCAACACCAAGCAACTGCGCGACTCGGTTACCCGCTCCATCGGTATTGTGACCGCACTTAATCCCTATATTGGCTATGATAATGCCACCGATGTAGCGCAAGCAGCCCATCGTAATGGCACTAGCGTATATGATGAAGTACTGGAACGAGGATTAATGGACAAAGAAACTCTCGACAATGTATTGAAGCCGGAGGTGCTAACCGCACCAGCCCCGCTGGATGCAGCAGACCTCAAATAACCGGCAAGCCAAGTAGCGGGCGTTTCGCCCGCTCAGCGCATTGACGATTCCACCACAAAAGGCGCACACCATGCCGCAACAACACACATTACACCCTATCAAATGGCTGCTAATCATTAGTCTATTGCTAGCCACATCTGCCTGTCAGTCTTTTGCCCAATTGGAAAAACCCGATGTCAAACTCGCTTCACTGCAGATGATAAAGGCAGGGCTGTTTGAACAACAATGGGACGTCGGCCTGCGGGTTTCCAACCCCAATCAGCGTAAGCTGACCCTGGAAACGCTGGATTACACCCTTTACCTAAATGACCAAAAAGTCGCCACCGGCATGAACCATGATCCCATCAGTCTACCGGCACGCGATGATGCCCTTGTTCACACCACCATCACCACCAATTTGTTCACGTTACTGCAACGCTTACCCGCTCTACAAAAAGCCGCCAATAACGGAAAAATACCTTATCGAGTGGAAGGCGAGGCTCGCCTGGACAGCCTTTTCATGCCGATTCATTTTGATCACAACGGCGAGGTGGCAATGCCGGATCTGGAGCAGTTGTTGTTACGCTAATGGGGCACACTCTTGCCGGCCGGATTACCAAAATGGTCTGGTAATTCCATCCCTGCTATTCATACATCATTAAAAAAGCCCACCTCAGCGGGGCGGGCTTTTTTAATGATTGGTGGAGCCGGCGGGAATCGAACCCGCGTCCGTCAGCTATCCACATGCAGATCTACATGTTTAGCCAGCTCTATTGATTTGGGTTACTGCGGCCCGAGTGGCAGGGTGCAGCTTCCGAGTCTCTAAGAGTTTTAACAGATCAGCGCGAGACGAGCTTTTCTGCGAGCCTGTGTAGCTGTGCCCATGTCACTTCCCCACAGGCGAGGAAGATCGATGGTAGGCGGGGTTTTTAAGCCGCCAGTGCGAAGTTATCGTCGTTTGCGATTACTTTAAAATGTCACAGTTGATTTACGAGTGTTGAGACACCACTCGACATGCACCGCAGGTTTCAATACCGGCGTCGAAGCCAGGTCGGCCCCATGCGTTTATTGTACGCGTAATGTTCTGGCGGTGTCCAACAATAGCCTCACGATTAGTAAGAATTTGGGGTGATATTAGCCAATATTTTGCTAACAACATCACATTACACACTTTTTCATATAATTCTGTCGGACAATTTGCACATTTACATTGTCCAATGAGAACTTTTGTTGTTTCATAGCATCATAACGAACGTTACCTAAGGTAACAGATGAGTTGAAGGTAACCCCGACAACTCGAAACATTGAACCCAACCGGTAATCAATGTGCCAATAAGATCAGAACAAAGGCCAAGGATTAGCCAAGTCGTGATACGAGGTGAAGACATGAAAACGACATTGTTTGATCAAGCTAAAGTAACATTACAACTGCTTGCCGTTGCAGCAGCTTACTGCCTACTGGGTGCTGCGTTGTTTAACGTGGCGGAAGGTCTTTGGCGAGTGCCTGCGGCACTGGTAATGGTATTCTTCCTGCCTGTGGTAGTGAGCAAGGCCATGCAGTTTTACTGGCAGCTGTGCCAGCCGGTATGGCGCAAAATCGCTAAAACGGCTTAAACGTAAAGCGGATTCGGGGCAGGGTATTCCCCCTGCCCTTGAACGCTGCTAAATCGTGAGTATTTTCTCGCGATAATAGCGTAGCTCCCCGATGGATTCGCGGATATCGGCCAGGGCTTCATGCTTGTTTTGCTTTTTGAAGCCATCGGCTATTTCCGGCGCCCATTTCTGGGCAAGAATTTTCAAACTGGATACGTCCAGATTCCGGTAGTGGAACCAGGCTTCCAACTCTCCCATGTAATTCCATAAAAAGCGCCGATCCTGGCAAATGCTGTTGCCGCACAAGGGCGATTCGCCGCGCACGGTATGGTCTTGCAGAAAATCCAGCGTTTGCGAGACAGCTTCTTTTTCACTGACGCCATTTTCTTGCACACGCTTTACCAAACCCGAGTTGGTGTGATGCTCGGTGTTCCATTCATCCATGGCGGCCAGCACTTCCGGCGGCTGATATACTGCCAATACTGGCCCTTCGGCCAATACATTAAGGTCTTTATCGGTCACAATGGTCGCAATCTCGATGATGCGATCGGTGTCCGGGTTGAGGCCGGTCATTTCCAAGTCAATCCAGACAAGATTTTCCTTTAGGTCACTCATCGTTATCATCTCCATGTCAGATTAACTGCTATGTTGCCAGCCATTGCCCAAAGGTGCCATGAGTAAACGCAAATTGAACCGCCGCCAGCGCCAACGTATCAACGCCGCCCACAAAGCGCGCGTGGAAGATCACGCCACCCGGAGTGGTGAGAAAGGCTTGGTGGTGGCACATCATGGCAAGCGCGTGCATGTGGAAGATGCGGCCGGTGTGCGCCACCACTGCCACTTTCGCGCCAACCTGCCGCCTTTGGTGGTTGGCGACCAGGTGTTATTTGAAGAAGAGGACAAAGAGACGGGCATTATTAACGCGATTCTGCCGCGCGATAACCTGCTTCAGCGGCCAGACAATTATGGCAAACTCAAGCCCGTAGCCGCCAATATTGGCCATCTTTTTATCGTCTTTGCTTGCGAGCCACTGCCTTCCAGCCAGCTTATCGACCGCTATTTGGTGGCAGCCGAGTTGGCCGGTATTGCGCCGGTATTGGTTGCCAACAAGAGTGACCTAGGCATCCCCAAGGATGACTTGCTGGATATTTATCGTCAGTTGAACTACCCATTGATTAACGCATCCTGCGAAAACCGAACCGGCTTAAACCAATTACTCGACATTATCGGCAAAGAAACCGTCGCTTTTGTCGGGCAGTCGGGGGTTGGCAAGTCCTCACTTATTAATACTTTATTAGGCGATGATCAGCTTGCCACAAAGCAAATTTCGGATGTATCCGGTTTGGGACAACACACCACCGTTGCCTCGCGCCTGCTGCATCTACCCCAAGGGGGGCGCGTCATCGACTCCCCCGGTGTGCGCGAGTTTGGCCTTTGGCATATCGACGAAACTCAGCTTCTGCGTGGTTATGTCGAGCTGGCCAAGCTAGCCGGTCATTGTAAATTTCGTAATTGTAGCCACCAACACGAACCCGGTTGCGCCTTGATTGCGGCAGCAGAAAATGGCGATATTAGTCCGCAGCGACTGGAAAACTTCCACGCCATTGCCGATACGCTCGACGAGAAAAGCCGTGCCCGCTATTGATCTTCCCTTATCGGCCGACAGCTTCGCCAAACGCCTGTTAAATTGGTATGACCAACACGGTCGGCATGATTTGCCATGGCAAACCAATATCACGCCCTATCGCGTTTGGATATCGGAAATCATGCTGCAACAGACCCAAGTCAGCACAGTGATTCCCTACTTCGAGCGTTTTATGGCACGCTTCCCCACCCTGCCGGACCTCGCTCAAGCCGAACAAGACGAAGTACTACATTTGTGGACAGGACTAGGCTATTACGCACGCGCCCGCAACCTACACAAAGCGGCCGTTATTTGTTTGGCAGAACACGGTGGTCAGCTGCCTAATTCGCTCGAGGGACTCTGCGACCTCCCCGGCATTGGCCGCTCTACCGCTGGCGCAATTTTTTCTATTGCCTTTAAGCAACACGCCAGCATTCTCGACGGCAATGTTAAGCGCGTACTCACCCGTTTCATGGCCTGGGATGAAACACCCAACGCCAAATTCACCCGCCAACTTTGGGCGCTTAGCGATACCCTCACCCCGGTAGAACGCAACGCCGACTACACCCAAGCCATTATGGATTTGGGCGCGACCCTATGCCGACGAGGCCAACCAGACTGTGCTACTTGCCCCTTTGTGGACGTGTGTCGTGCTCATCAGCTTGGCATAGAAAAACACCTGCCGCGCAGCAAAAAGCGCAAAACTCAGCCGGTAAAAAACACCACCATGCTGATACTGCAAGACACGAATGGAGACGTTTTATTACAACAACGCCCGCCAACCGGTCTTTGGGGTGGCCTTTGGTGTCCGCCGGAAGTCAAGAACGATGCCGAAATAACCACCACACTAGAGCGGCTTGGCTTAACCAGCCAATCACAACAAGTGCTGCCAGCCTTTCGCCACACCTTCAGCCATTTTCATCTGGACATCACCCCGTTAATTATCAAAGTGCGCCGCGGTCACCACCTTGCCGACAACAACCGCAAATGGGTGACACCAGATAACCCAGGCACCCTGGGGCTCGCCGCACCCGTAAAAAAACTGCTGAACAAATTAAAAATGCCGGACGAAAAGTAGGCATTTCCATCCCCAAATCACGCCTATGGCTTGACGCTGCCAGCCTGCTCCGGTTTAATACGCGCTCTCGCCGTAGCATCCTTGCCCGGATAGCTCAGTCGGTAGAGCAAAGGATTGAAAATCCTTGTGTCGGTGGTTCGATTCCACCTCCGGGCACCATCTTCTAAGCTAGTTCTCTGATTCAAGAGCATTTTTAATCTAAGCGATTAGATTACCCCCAAAGATACCCCCATTCTGAGTTTGCGCTGCAACATTATTTCCCCTGATACAACTCCAGTATCCGCCTCAAATCAGTCATATGATTTGCCGCATCCTGCAACATAGTTTGATCGCACCATCTTCCGTAGCTCGATTTATTGAGCAAGCTGTACGGCACCCGCTCGGCCAACAACTTCTTACACAAAGCAGACTGCTTTGGAACCTGACACCCCAACATGGCCAGAAAGGTGCCTTCAATACAGGGACTATTCCCTATCAGCTCTATTCCAGCCTTCCTCGCTTTTTCTTTAAAAGCCTTGCTCCACGGAATATCCGTATCCAGCACCACGGCCACTTGATCGAAGCTGGCGCCACGCTGTGCCCCCATCGCTGTGCGCAACACATTATCCGGTCCTTTGCCATGAGCGTTTTGCACCTTCACTTTAGGGCTTTTCGGGTCACGCCTAAATACGCCCTTCAAATATTTCAAAAACGCTACTTCCGTATCACCTTCAGCCACTAACAACAATGTGTTGCGCTGCGGAATATTCCTTTTCCGTTTCGCCATAATCAAATCTCAGGAACCGCTCCGTAAGCACCAGCAAGATATTTGCCATGGAAATTATCATCAGAGCGAACACCTTCCATGTCATCCAACCGCCAAGCATCTGTATTTAATGTATCGTCCTTTTCTACTAGCACAATCTGTTCTTTGTGTAGCAAATGCAGGATTTCATGATTATGCGTCGAGCAAATCAACTGTGCACCCTTGGGATTAGTATTTGGCGAAAAGAATAAATCTGCCACAGCCATTACCATGTGCGGGTGCAGATCACTCTCCAATTCATCAATAATAACCAAGCCACCACCACGCAGCGCTGGCAGAATATTACCCAGCAATACAAACGCTGCACGGGTACCACTGGATTCATGCAAAAAAGGTAAGTGAAACTCACCTGCATCCAGCTTATGAACGCCCGACGGCATATAAATTGTCGATTCATCGCCTTTTTCGTTAGTCACCACCTGTTCATTAATCACGACATCCGACAACCCCAGATCCCAATCGGATAACAGGAGATTCATTTCGTCACGATAACTGCCGTCATCATGAAAGAACTCAGCCGCATTCAACACTTGCTCCATGCCTTTAAAGCTATAATTTCCACTGGCGGTGACATTAGAAAATACGCTCATGTTGGCCATTTCAATTGCAAGGCTCACACCATATTGAGCCGCGGTTGATATCAACGAAGTGTTTTCGCGAACCTTCTTTGCCTCTTTCAGCGGCAGGTCAAAATCTGAATTTTTTCGAACCTGGTACTGCTCCGCCTGATCATCCCAATCGCGTTTAAACAGATACACAAAACTCCAGTTTTTGCTGGACTTCCTCCGGCAATAAAGCGACTCATGCAAAACCCGTGTCGGTGTTAGCTTCAAAAAATAACGCCATATCTCGCCACCCGATTCATATTCGGCCTCAAATGAGGTCGGCTTATCGTTTTGATTAGCGAATGTTTGCAACGGCAGCCGAGATTTGGGAGCTACCGCCTGAAACGAAACCGACATAAACCAATCCACAAACGACAGCGCTTTCAAGATGCTAGTCTTGCCGCTGCCATTAGCACCCACTAGAGCAGTCACATGCGACACCTTCTTCTGATCAAGCGTCGCCATGAAATGATGGGTATTTGGCACCCTGTTAGTCGCCAAAAAGGAAAGCTCCAGTCGCTCGCGAATTGAGCCGAAATTCTCAACCGAGAAGCTGCGCAACATATCGTTACCCCTAAAAGTACGTATTATTTGATTTGATACATTTTATTGTTTGAATTCTAATAATATTATGATTGTATCATACATCCCCCTGCGACACAGATCACTAATCTCGACATTCATTCCACAAATAACGAACTCGCTTCAACACCCCCTGTCTTACCTCATGAATTCTGATGGAGGTAGTTCATGCGTTTTCCTTTTTCCGCTCTGTTTTGTATTGCTTTGATTCCGGGAGTAGCTTTGGCGGGCGACGACTTAGCTGGCAAAGAAGTGCTCAGCACCCACGAACAGGTGTATATCAAAGAGCTGGGCATCACCTTGCCCGCGCAGATGGATACCGGCGCAGAGTCAGCGTCACTTAGCGCGATTAATATTGATGTCGATGAAATCGATGGCCGGAATATGGTGGAGTTCGACCTGGCTATCAGCGACGAGATGCGCGAAGACTTTGATCTGGCAAATGATTTGGAAGACAAAGTAGACGATGCACAGCTGCCGAAATCAGGCTATGTACACATTATTACGCGCTCGGAAAATGCCAGCGAGGAACACAAAGGCTATGCCGAGCGTCCTGAAATACAACTTACCCTCTGCATCGGCGGCCGCTCGGCCAAGGTAACGGTTAATCTCACCGACCGTCGGCCATTTAGCGAGCCTCTTCTAATCGGTTCCGATGCACTACGCGAGCTGGGCGCCGTGGTTGACCCATCACGCGACCAGATGAGTCAGGGTGATCCCCACTGCGATTTTGTTAACACAGAATCTTGATATAAATCACTTGCAGCCGGTAGGGTTTAGCTTTACATTCGATAATGATTCTCATTTGCATAGGAAGCATTATCATATGAAAGGTCCTTACGCTTTCCCTGCCGGTATGACTTCACCCGCCAAGCTAAACCCGCATCGCGAATCTCACTCCGCCGATACGCTGGAATGGTCTAACGAGACCCGCCTTTATCACCGCTATCCACGTGTCGATATGCAGCCGGTAAGACGTATCGATGCGCTGCATGTAATGGGGTCAAAACTGGCCACCCATTTACCACTGCAAGATGTTATTTCGGCCTGCCGCCGCCTAACCCAAGGAGGCATTTCACTTTATGTCATGGTGGGCAATGAGCAACTTGTGCAAACCTGCCGCGGATGCATTCAGGCCATACAGCGCCAAGGCGACACCCTGCACTGTTGCGGCGACAACTTTTCCTTAACACTGGATTGCCGGAAGCTGGCAGACATGTGGCTGGTCAACCCGCTGAACAGTCATTGTCGCAAGCAGCCCGCCTGTCTGGAGGGTTATGACCAACAAGGTAATCTCTGCCTCAAGATGCAGCCTGAACCGGCCAGCCCCCACCGTGAAAACTGGAACCGGCTATTTGCGACGCTATAAATAGCAAGAAGCCCGCTCAACTCAATGAGCGGGCTTCTTGCTTACTGACCAATAATATATCAGCTTGCTTTCGCGGCTTTCGACTTACTGTAGTTGTACACCACACCAGCCACCAACAATACCACTACGATGCCTTGAGCAATCAGGGTTTCACTGGTTGGGAAGATGCCTAGCCAGTTAATGCGTGGTGCCGACACGAGTGATACGCCAACCACGCCCGCTTCTTGTAGCGCGGCCACGCCTTTGCCGACCATGACAAAGGCGAGCAAGGCAATCAATGCCGAGCTGGCCGTGAAGAACTGGCTCAGCGGCAGGCGGCGGCTAGTGCGCAACAGCACCCAAGCGATAATGGCGAGGACGACCACTGCGGCCCCCATGCCTGCCAACATCCAGGCATGCTGACCATCGCTCCACAGTGCGACGTAGAACAGAATGGTCTCGAACACTTCGCGATAAACCGAAACGAATGACAGGATGAACAGGAACCAGCCTGTGCGCCGGGTCAACGCCGCATTCATCTTTTGTTTCAAGTATTCTTGCCAGCGACCACCAATGCTCTTTTGGTGCATCCACAGCCCAACGGCAATTAGCACAACAGCTGCAAACAAGGCCGAGAAGCCTTCGGTTAGCTCACGACTAGCGCCACTAATAGAGACTAAGTAAGTGGCCACGCCCCAAGTCAGCCCGCCAGCCAGTAGCGCCAAAATCCAGCCATAGTGCACATAGCGTGCGGCTTCTTTGCGCTCGGCTTTTAACAGGAAGGCCAACAAGGCAACAACCACCAACAGTGCTTCCAACCCTTCTCGCACCAGAATCGTAAAGGCACCAATAAAGGCAGTGGACGGGCTTGCTGCAGAATGGGTCAGTAATTCATGCGCTTGCTTCAAAAGGGCATCAGCCGATTGAGCGGCTTGTTTCACTTCGGCTAACTCGGCGTTATCTGCCAAGGTAGTACGATAGGCGCCCATGGCGGTTTCAATTTGCGTGCGCAGATTATGGTTGCGCGCATCCAGCAGCGGCTCGACTGGTTCAACACCTTCAAGGTATGAGGCCAAGGCCAACTGAACCGCCTCTTCACTGCGACCCGCTTTATAAGCCGACAAGCTAGCGGCCAATTTCATGCGCGCCAATTCTAGCCCTTTGGGTGCCGCTGCCACGGCCTCTGGATGAGAGCGTAAATAGCCTACCACCGCGCGTGCCGTGTCCTGGCCAAATGCCGGTTCCAGCTGCGCTGCGCGTGTATGCGACAGCTCTTCAAGGTTGCTAATACGCGCGCGAATGGCTTCGTTGTTTTCCCAGATTTTTTTACCGGCTGCCGCTTTGTCGGCATAGGCAAAGCTGCCTACAAAGTAGGCCAGTGCCCAGCGCTGTTCGCTAGTAAAGGTATCTTTATAGCTCACCATAGACGTGCCAGCGATGCCTTGCGTCATCGCCTGATACAACGACAAGGGGCTGCGCATGTCGGCACGATGTGCATCGGTAAAGTCGATTGGTGGCGGATTAAGACCAGCGGCAGCCGGCCCTTGGCCATTACCCGTCGCGCCATGGCAGGCCGCGCAAGTGCTGCTGTACAGCTTGGCACCCTGCTGCAAATCTGGCGTTTCGGTCGGCGCAGACGGCACTGGGTAAGCCTCCAACAATTCTTTTGCCAAGGTGTGCGCGCGCGTGTCGATCTCGGCTGGCGGCACCTTGTTGTTTACCGCTTTGATTAAAGCTTGCCCCTGTTTCTTAAGCTTGGGCAACGCATCATTAGCAGGCAACTCATTGAGCACCTTGACAACGGCCTTGCTAAATTCGACTTGTTCGTCATATTCGGCTTGGCTGATAATCTTGCCGCCTTCAGCTGCCACCGCGCCTGTGTAGTCAGTGGCGACGTAATCGAGAAGCTTCCAGGCTTGCTGTACCTTGGCCGCATCTGCAGCCGACAAGCTGTTCGCCATGGCCGATAACGGCGCAATAAGACAGAGAAGAAAAAGCAGTGAAGTGTGTAATGTTTTCATAAAAAGACGCCTTGTCTGTTCTTTATTCGGCTTCATCAGAATGGGTAAAGCCACACCTTTTTCGCAAGGAGTGCGCGGGATTGTAGCATTATATTTATTGCGAATCATTCTCATTAATCTTATCATTGCGATTCTTGCGTAAATTAACCGATATTTAGGTCTTTATGACGGCGCTTTCTCAGAGCACACATACCCCGCGGCGCGGCTTCTGGTTGAAGCAGCTACAGCGCTGGCACTGGATCAGCTCGTCATTGAGCCTGGTGGGCATGCTGGTGTTTGCCATAACTGGCCTGACGCTTAACCATGCAGGCGACATTCCCGCCACGCCTACCACCCAACACCACGAAGCCCAGCTACCCGAGGCGTTGCAGCAAACGCTTGTGAGCGCCGACAAAAACCGCGCCCCCTTGCCAACGGCTGTATCGCAATGGATTACCCAATCACTGGGGGTTTCCACAGGGCAGCGTATGGCCGAGTGGTATCCCGATGAAGTGTATGTTTCTATGCCACGCCCCGGCGGCGATGCCTGGCTGGCGATTGATCGTCACACCGGACACCTCATTTATGAAAGCACCGACCGCGGCTGGATCGCCTATCTCAATGATTTACACAAGGGGCGCAACACAGGAGCGGCCTGGCGTTGGTTTATTGATATTTTCTCGGTGGCCTGCGTGGTGTTTTGCCTTACCGGCTTTTGCTTACTTTTACTACACGCCCGCAAGCGGCCACTGACCTGGCCGTTAACCGGCTTGGGCGCACTGGTGCCGATTTTGCTGGCGTTATTGTTTATTCACTAAGTGTTTTATTAAGGAACTGTCATGCGACGATCTCTTATCGTGTTGTTGTTGAGTTTATTCAGCCTGCCCGCTTTGGCGGCCAGCCTGGATGTCATGGTGGAAATTCCACGCTTGCATGTGGCCGAATATCACCGCCCTTATGTGGCCGTCTGGATTGAAAACGGACAGCATGACGTGGCCGCGCAACTAGCCGTTTGGTATCAGTTGCATGGCCGCGAGGACGGGCGCAAATGGTTGAAAGACTTGCGCCAATGGTGGCGTCGCGGTGGCCGCTCACTCAACATGCCAGTCGATGGCATCACCGGAGCCACCCGTCCTGTTGGTCAACACCGTTTGCACTTCACCTTTGGCAAGCCACCACTAGGCAAGTTGGCACCCGGCGACTACACCCTAATTATCGAAGCCGTGCGCGAAACCGGCGGACGCGAATACCTGCGTTTTCCGTTCAGCTGGCCGGTTAAAGATAGCCTGCACCTGGAAAAACAAGGCCAGCGCGAGCTGGGTAAAGCCACCTTGGACATCACTTTTTAACCCCAAACCGTTAGGAGAAACCTGATGAAACGTTTAGCCACTATCTTGAGTGCCGTTGTCGCTCTTAGTCTGCCGTTGGCAGCCCAAGCCCATAAGGCGTTTTTGCTGCCATCACAAACCGTGTTGGCCAACGGACCGGACAAATGGATTACCGTTGATGCCGCACGCTCCAACGATTTATTTTACTTCAACCATCATGGGCTGGACTTGGATAACCTCGTCATTACCGGCCCCGAAGGCGAGCCGGTAGCGGCCACCAACAAGCACGAAAGCAAATGGCGCACCACCTTTGATGTCGAGCTGCCCAAAGAAGGCACTTACAAGCTGGCTATTGCCAGTCACGGCGCCTTTGCCCGCTACGAAGTCGACGGCGAGCGCAAACGCCAATTTGCTGCCATTGGTGAACTGGATATTCCCGATAATGCCGAGAAGGTAGAAGTTAACGAGTTCCAAAACCGCCTCGAATCCTTCGTTACCGTTGGCGCGCCCAACGACGCCGCACTACAGCCCACCGGCAAGGGGTTAGAACTGGTGCCGATTACTCACCCCAATAACCTCTATGCGACTGAAACCGCCGACTTCCAACTGCTGCTCGATGGCAAACCCGCCAAGCAAGTCAAAGTGACAGTGATTCGTGGCGGCACCCGCTACCGCTTGGCACCCAATGCCATTCACGTTACCACCGATGATGAAGGCAAATTCAGCATCACCTGGCCTCAAGCCGGTCGTTACTGGTTGGGCGCACGCGTGAGCGACGACAACACCAGTTTCGATAAGGCTAGCAAGCGTTCCGCCGGTTATTCGGCCACGTTTGAAGTCTTGCCGCTGTAAATAAACGCATGTTAAGTCGACACTATGCCCCGCTATTATTAGCGGGGCTTTGTTTACTGCTAAGTGCCTGCGCCAACGCGCCACAGGCCAAGCTGAGCCACCTTCGGGGCACCAGCATGGGCACCTACTGGCAGGTCTCGCTGGTATTGCCGCCGAATCTAACCTTGGCGCAGGCACGCGCAGGCATTCAGGGCGAGCTGGATCAAGTCGACCAACAGATGAGCACCTGGAAGCCGGACTCCAATCTGAGCCGATACAACCAGGCACCTGCCGGTAGCTGGCAAACCATACCCGCTGAATTTCTGCAGGTGCTACAACGTGCGTTGGCGTTGGCAAAAGCCACCCAAGGCGCTTACGACCCAACCGTGGGGCCATTGGTCAATCTTTGGGGGTTCGGCCCCACCGCCAAGCCCAACCACCCGCCTTCTAAACAGGCCATCGAGAACGCCTTACAACGTGTCGGCTGGCAGCGCATCAAGGTGCGTCCCGCCAAACGGCAAGTGTTGCAACCGGGCAATGTCTATCTGGATTTATCCTCGGTCGCTAAAGGCTTTGCGGTCGATGAAGTGGCTCGCTGGTTGCTGCAACAGGGTAGCAGCCACTTTTTGATTACCGTCGGTGGTGAGGTGCGCGCCCAAGGCAACAAACCCGACGGCAGCCCCTGGCGAGTAGGCGTGGAAATCCCCGGGGCGGCTGCCGCTGCCGTGACATCAGCTAATCAAGTGGGTCAGGTAATTACGCTGCACAATCAAGCCATTGCTACCTCGGGGGATTATCGTCACTACTTTGAAGACGACGCCCACTATTATTCACACCACATCGACCCGCGTACCGGCTGGCCGGTGCCCCACAAAGTGGCCTCGGTTTCGGTCGTTGCCGATACCACCCTCAAGGCAGACCCGCTGGGCACGGCATTAAGTGTACTCGGCCCGGTGGAAGGCATGGCATTTGCGCGCGAACACCACCTTGCCGTGCTGATGATTGTCCATGATGGCAAGCAAACCAAAGGCCTGATGACTCCAAAATTCAAAGCATTGTTAACCCCATGACATTAGCGTTTTCTACTCGACGACTGGTACACATCGCCTTAATCGCCCTGCTGGCGATTATCGCTATCTGGATGCTCGGTTGGCAGCCCGCGTTCCACTGGCAGTGGCCTAGTGGCGCACGCTTATGGGGTGTGATCGGCGCACTGCTTAGTTGGCTGCTGATATGCGTTTGGCAAGGGGTTAAGTGGTTTCGGCAGCAAAAGGCATATCACCGCCAAGCGAACCGGGTACTGCACCAGCTGCAGGGCAACAACCCGCCCTGGCTCATCCTGCATGCCAGCCAAACTGGCGTAGCCGACCAACTGGCTCGCTGGACAGCTCAAGCACTCAATGAAGCGGCGACGCCAACACAGTGTTTACCCTTGGGGCAGGCTAATTTGTCACTGCTGCAGCGAGCCGAAAAGGTGCTGTTTATTGTCAGCACCACAGGCGACGGTGACGCGCCCGATACCGCCCAGCCCTTTGTGCAGCAAATCATGGCAGCCACCCATTCGCTACCCCGGCTGCAATATGGCCTTCTGGCACTAGGCGACAGCCAATACGATGACTTTTGCGGGTTTGGTCGTTATTTAGATGCTTGGCTTACCCGCTGCGATGCCGTGGCGTGTTTCCCCGCCATCGAAGTCGACCGGGAAGCACCCGCTGCGCTGCAACAGTGGCAGTCGGCCTTGTCGCAATTAATCGACAACCCGCTGGCCGCGCCGAAAGCCCCCGTGTTCACATCATGGCAACTACGCCAACGCCGCACACTTAATCCGCACAGCCAAGAAGGCACCTGCTTTCTCATCGATTTACAAACAGACGATTCCATCACTTGGCAAGCCGGTGACATTGCCGTCGTCAAAGTGACCGATGCAAACGGCAACCCGGACAAACGTGAATACTCCATTGCGTCCTTACCAACGGAAGGCAGCCTGCAGCTTTTGGTGAGGCGCATGACAACAGCCGATGGCGAGCTGGGAGTCGGTAGCGCCCTGCTCACGCGAGACATCAACGAGGGCGACGAGGTGTCACTTTACATACGCCCACATCCGTCCTTTCACCCGCCAACCGACGAGGCCCCTGTCATCCTCATCGGCAATGGCACCGGCATGGCCGGGCTACGCGCCCAGCTGGCCGCACGCATTCATGCAGGCTGTTATAACAACTGGCTGCTATTTGGCGAGCGCCACCGCCAACAAGACTTTTATTATCAGGACGACATTAACCGCTGGCAGGACAACGGGCAGCTTGCCCATTGCGACACTGTCTTCTCGCGCGACCAGGAAGAGCGCATTTATGTGCAACACCTGTTGGCCAACCAACCACAACGGCTGAATGGGCTCATCGCACAAAATGCCACGCTCTATGTTTGTGGCAGCCTGGATATGGGCAAAGCCGTCGACACCACGCTAGCCAAGCTTTTGGGGCCGGCCACACTGCAGCAACTAACTGCTGCCGGGCGCTATCGGCGGGATGTTTACTAAACAGATAAGCGTTACAATGCCCACCCACTTATCACTGGCCAGTCAACGTGCCTGAATCCGCCCCCACCTCGTCCGTCACCCATCAAGCCACCCGCACACCAGGCGTTTCCTTTGGCGTATTGGGTGGCATTAGTGTGTCGCACATGATCAACGACATGATGCAGTCGGTGTTGTTGGCACTTTATCCGGTCATTCAAGGCAATTATCAACTCAGTTTCGTGCAAATCGGTTTTATTACCGTCGCCTTTCAATTTACCGCCTCATTGCTGCAACCCATTGTCGGGCACTTTACCGATAAAAGGCCGATTCCCCTGTCGCTTCCCTTGGGCATGGCCTCTACTTTTTGCGGTTTGATTCTGTTATCGCAAGCCCCCAATTACACGCTGATTTTGATATCCGCCATGCTAATTGGCGTGGGCTCGTCGGTCTTTCACCCGGAATCTTCGCGTATTGCACGCATGGCTTCGGCGGGTCAGCATGGCTTGGCGCAATCCATCTTTCAGGTGGGCGGCAATTTTGGCCAATCGTTAGGTCCACTGCTGGCGGCCTTTCTAATTGTGCCCATGGGGCAACCCAGTGTTGCTTGGGTGGCGCTCATCGCCTTGGCTGGCATCATGATTTTGTATCGCGTCAGCCGTTGGTACAGCCACAACCTCACCACCGTACACGGCAAGAAAAGCCTGTCGGCCGTCGATAACGGCATCGACAAGGGGCGCGTCAAATTATCGCTGGGCATCTTGCTGGTGCTGGTGTTTTCCAAATTCATTTATCTCACCAGCATCACCAGCTACCTGACCTTCTATTTAATCGACCACTTCGGCCTGGCCATTCAAGAATCGCAATACTGCCTGTTTTTATTTTTGTTTGGCTCGGCTATCGGCATCATCATTGGTGGTCCTATTGGTGACCGCATTGGTCGCAAGCGCATCATTCTCGGTTCCATTTTGGGTGCCGCGCCTTTCGCATTGGCACTGCCCTATGCCAACCTCACTTTTACCCTGCCGCTAATCTTTTGTGTCGGACTGATTATTTCGTCGGCCTTTCCGTCCATTGTGGTGTACGGGCAGGAACTGGTGCCCGGCAAAACCGGCACCATTTCCGGGCTATTTTTCGGCTTGGGGTTTGGCATGGCTGGCATTGGTGCCGCCGCCATTGGCGCACTGGCCGACGTTTACAGCATCGAATTGGTCTACAGTGTCTGTGCCTTTTTGCCGCTGATCGGTATCATAGCTTTCTGGCTACCGGATATACGTAGTCAAAAAACATAATGTGCCAATAACACAATAAACATATGAGTTTGTTATGTGTCAGCTTTTAGGGATGAACTGCGCCACCCCTACCGACATTACTTTTTCCTTTACCGGCTTTGCCGCCCGTGGTGGCCTGACCGATAGCCATAACGACGGCTTTGGCATCGGTTTCTACGAAGGCAATGGCGTGCGCTGTTTTATTGACAGCGAACCCAGCGCCAACTCGCCGGTGGCCGAGCTCATCAAGCAATACCCCATCAAATCGCTGAATGTCATTGCCCACATCCGCAAGGCCACCGGCACGCGGGTTACCCTGGAAAATTGCCACCCATTTGTGCGCGAACGTTGGGGGCGGCATTGGCTATTTGCCCACAACGGCGAGCTGCTGGATTTTCACCCCACCCTGCAAGGCAGCCATTTGCCCGTCGGCAACACCGACAGCGAATTGGCGTTTTGTTACATCATGGAAAAGCTGGGGCAACAGTTTGGCACCACCGAGCCGACTACCGAGCAGTTGTATGACGCCATGGCCGACCTGACCGCCGAGCTGACTTTGTTTGGCATCTACAACTTTCTCATTTCCAATGGCAACTGCATGATTGCCCACTCGTCCACGCGGCTGTATCACATCACCCGCGCTTGGCCGTTCAAAGCCGCCCATTTGATTGACGAAGATGTCACCATCGATTTTGCCGAAGTGACCACCAAAAAAGATTGTGTCTCGGTTATTGCCACCCAACCGCTAACCGACAACGAGGACTGGATTCGCTTTGAAACCGGCGAGCTGATTTTGTTCGAAAAAGGTCGACCCACCCGCAGCCAAGTGGTTACCATTCCCGAAGAGGTACAACAGCGTAACCGTGAAAACTCCTCGGTGGTCGAGTAACAAGGAAATCGCAGCGGAATGACAGCAGCCCCAGCCGCCACATTAGAAGCCGTAAACGAAACCGATTGTTTGGTGACACTCGGCGACACGCTGGATAGCGCCACCAACAACCGCGTGCACTGGCTGGCCGCCCAATTGCAGCAGGCGGGCCTCCCCGGCTTGGTGGACATCATTCCGGCGTATAACAGCCTGCTATTACGGGGCCGCCCCGATCAACCTTCACAGCTGGCCTTTTGGCAAGAAAAAGTCACCCGGCTATTATCACAAGCGACGACAACCACAGGCGTTGACGGTCAGCTTCACCGCATTCCGGTGACCTATAACGGAGACGATTTGGCAGCCGTGGCGCAACACTGCCAGCTGTCGGTTGACGAGGTCATTCAGCGCCACAGCCAAGCGGAATATCGCGTCGCCATGATTGGCTTTGCCCCCGGCTTTCCCTACTTACTGGGCATGGACCCGGCATTGACCACGCCACGTCATACTCGCCCGCGCACCCGGGTGCCTGCCGGCAGCGTGGCCATTGGCGGGCAACAAACCGGCATCTATCCGCGCCATCTACCGGGCGGCTGGCAATTGATTGGCCATACGGACATAACCCTGTTCGACCCGCAATCGGCGTCGCCTTGCCGGCTCAAGCCCGGCGACCGGGTACAATTTGTGGTGGCCAAATGATACACATCGAACACCCCGGCTTATTAACCACCCTGCAAGACGCTGGCCGTTTTGGTGCCGCGCATTTGGGCATTGGGCGCAGCGGTGCGGCCGATTTACCGGCCATGCGACTGGCCAATGCGCTAGTGGGCAACCCGCTGGATACGCCAGTGTTGGAAATGACCCTGCTGGGCGCCACTCTGCAGTTTGATGACGCCACCCACATTGCCGTTACCGGCGCGCCCCTGCCACACGCCACGTTGAATGGGCAGCCTTTCACCGGCTGGCAGAGCTGCCCGGTGCCAGCGGGCAGTCGTTTGCAACTGGGTCCCATGGGTAGTGGTTGCCGCAGCTATTTGGCAGTGGCTGGCGGTTTCACCGTTGAGCCCTGGTTGGGCAGTTGCGCCACTGATATCAATGCTGCATTGGGTCCCTATCCGCAAGGCTTGGCGGCAGGTGATAGCTTAACAATCAACCGCCCTGCCACGGCTTTGCCTAGTGAGTTACCCAAATGGTTTCTCGATGCCGCCTGCTGGTTTGACGATTTGCAGCCGCGCACCATTCGGCTGTTACCGGCCACCCACACCGAATCACTGAGTTTTTTGTCCAACGAGCGCATTAAGCGGCGGGAGTTTACCGTCTCGACCGCCAGCAATCGCACCGGCATTTTGCTCGACAGCCCGTCCCTCATGCTGAAAGAACCACAGGAAGTAGTCAGTGCCGGGGTCGTGCCGGGGCTGGTGCAATTGCCACCCGGCGGCTACCCCATCATCATGGGACCTGAACATCCTGTAACCGGCGGTTATCCGCGCATTGCCCAGGTCGCAGCGGTCGACTTACCCCGTATTGCACAATGTCGCCCGGGCGACCGCTTGCGCTTTATGTGGATTGACCAAGACGAAGCCGCACAGTTATTGAAAGAGCGGCAGAAAACCTTGTCGCAATTACTCATGTGGATTGCCCAACGACTGGAGGCCGCCTAATGGCACTCGACCTAAACTGCGACATGGGCGAATCCTTTGGTGCCTGGCACATGGGCGCCGATGCCGCGGTAATGCCCTGGATTACCTCGGCCAATATCGCCTGTGGCTATCACGCCGGTGATGCGCTCACCATGCAACAAACCGTCCATGCCGCCGCCCAAGCCAAGGTCAACATAGGAGCACATATCGGCCTGCCGGATTTACAAGGTTTCGGGCGTCGCAAAATGGCCATTAGCCCCAAAGAATTACACGCCATGACGTTGGCACAATTGGGCAGTCTGGATGCCTTTTGTCGCGCAGCGAAAGTGCCATTGGTACACATTAAGCCCCATGGTGCGCTGTATCATCAGCTGGAAGACGACCGTGATTTGGTGGCCGCCTTGCTCGATGCCTGCCAGCAATATAACCCGCAGCTGGTAATTGTCGGGCTGGCCGGCGGTCAAGTGTGCCAGCTGGCCGCCGAGCGCGGCTTTGTCGTGCGCCACGAAGTCTTTGCCGACCGCCGCTACCAAGCCAACGGCAAGCTACAACCCCGTAGCCAGGCCGATGCGGTAATCGACTCCCTCCCCGATGCCGTGCAACAAGCAAAAGGGTTGGCTCAAAAGGGACAGGTCACTGCCGTTGATGGCAGCCTTTTGACACTACCCGCCGACACCCTTTGCATCCACGGCGACCGCCCCGACGCGGCCGCTTTTGCAGAAGCACTGCACAAAGCCCTAAACTCACTTTCTATAAGCTAATCTACAAAAAACACCTTACAAGCCGTGTGCACTTTGTTATATTAATGCAAAGCAAATCTTGCTTATTCAAGAAGTTATCTCGTGCATTTAGTTGGTATTTCTTTAGCCCTTTTTGTTCTGGGCATTTTAGGTGGTTTTCTGATGGGTGCTCGCATCCTCAACGACAAACCTGTTCCGGCCACTTTATCCGCTGTTCATGGCGCCTTCTAGTCGCAGCCGGTTTAGTCGTATTGGCCGTGGCTTGTTTGGCTTATGCCGTACCCATCCAAGCCAAAATCGCGCTGGGCGTTTTCGTCGTCGCGGCCTTGGGCGGTTGTTATCTGCTCAGCTTTCACGTCCGCAAGCAACCCTACCCCCGCTTGGTATTACTCGTCCACGCCGCCTTGGCCGCCATTGGCACAGTGTTGCTGGTAATGGCCATCGCCGACACAGGCACCCTTTAAGCTGCCTTTAACGCGTCAAAAACAGACAAACGGGCGGCAAGTTGTCGCCCGTTTGCGTTCCTGCCTTGCAATTGCCCCTGCGCTGTTGCCTAATTTCGGCATCGTCCTTAGCACCGCGTAACACTCATGACTGCATCCTCCCTTCCATCCCTCCCTGGCCTATCCGGTTTTGCTGTTTACCTACCGCCCTATCGGGTGGACTTGGCGCAATGGAGCCAATGGAATCAAGCCGATTGGAACAAAATCAGTCAGGTCATCGGTCATAGCTTTCGCCTGCCCGCCCCCGACCAGGATTTGTATGTGCTGGCCGCCAACGCCGTGCTAAGACTAATTAATCAATACGATATAAACCCTCAAGAGGTGGGCTATCTCGCCTTGGGCACCGAATCCAGCAGCGACAATGCCGCCGGTGCCGTGATTGTCCGCGGGCTGGTTGATAAAGCGCTCACAGCAAAAGGCTTGCCACCCTTGGCTCGCGCCTGCGAAGTACCGGAATACAAACACGCCTGTTTGGGTGGGGTATATGCCATGAAAGGCGCGCTGCGCTATTTAGCATTTGATGGAGCCGATAAAAAGGCCATCGTCGTGGCCGCCGACATTGCCGAATATCCCCTAGGCAGCAGTGGCGAGCCCACCCAGGGCGCGGGCGCTTGTGCCATGCTGCTAGAGGCCAACCCCAAGCTGCTGACACTGGACTTGCACCACAGCGGCAGCGCCTCGGATTTCCGCCGTTTGGACTTCCGCAAACCTTTTGTACGCTTTGTCGGTCAACAGCCCAGCGCCCACGGCAAACTGCAAGACTTGCCGGTATTTAACGGCAAATATTCCACCACCTGCTACACCGATGAAACCCTCGCCGCCCTGCGCGACCTGTTTCAGCACCACACCGGCTCGCAAGCGGCCTGGTACCGTGATTTGGCCGCAGTGTTTATGCATCGCCCCTATCACCACATGCCGCGTAGCGCTTGGGCCATCGGCTATTTATTCGCCTTGGGACAAGATGCCTTGCAGCAGGACGACACCGCGCTCGCCGAATTACGCGACTATGCCGCTGCGGCCAAGGTGGACATTGATGCATTGCTGGCAGAAATCCAACAGCCAGCAAACCCCGCGCAATTCGATGGTGACGACTTAGGGTTCGAGGCCTATCCGCTCACCAAGGCCACCGCACGCGCTTTCCGTAAAACCGCCAACTATCAAGCCGTCATCGAATCCAAAATGCACGCTGGCAGTGAGCGCATGATGGCACTGGGCAACCTCTACACCGCCGCCCTACCCGCTTGGCTGGCGGCAGGCTTGGAGACAGCCGCCGAACAACAACTGGCATGGGACAACAAAACACTCGTCGTAGCCGGTTATGGCAGTGGCGATGCCGCCGAAATCATCCCCGCGCAGCTCGTCGACGGCTGGCAAGCCGCCGCCAAACGTATTCGCTTTGACGACGCCCTCACCGCCGCGATTGATATCACCCAAGCGCAGTATCAAGCCTTGCATGAACACCAACCGCCAATCGACCTAACTCCCCGCGACAACTTAGGGCTGCACATTGCCGAAGTCGGGCAAAACGCCCAAGACAGTTGCCACGACTTCGGCATTGCCCGCTATGCCTATGATGCCTAGAGTGTCGCCGTCTGCTCGGCATGCATGTTGAGCGCGAAAAACTGCCGTTCCATATCGACCGCAATCAGAAAGGCTTCTCGTGCCTTGTTACGCTCGTTTGCCGAAGCATTAGCCAAGGCATTTTCCAGTCGATTCACCGCCTCGGCCGTGGCTTCCGCAAACGCCGGGTCGGCATACATGCCCAACCAATCGGCAAAAGGATGTTGCGGATGGTTTTGCGCCACCAGCTGACAACCCACCTCGTTATACACCCAAAAACACGGCAACACCGCAGCCACCACTACGGCATAGCTGCCCTGTGCGGCCGCCGCCAATAAATGATTCAAATAACTTCGCGTCGCTTGGCTGGGTTGAGCCGGGTCACCAAGGTCAACGTGACTGCCGTGCAGCTCGGTTTCCGCCACGATGGCATTCAACGAACTCTGCGCCCAAAAAGCTTGCGACGCTGCATCCGGTGCCAACTGAGCACACCGCGCCAGCACACGCGCATAGCCTTGCAGATACACCGCATCTTGTTGCAAATAATGCAGAAAATCGGCCTCGGGCAAATCGCCCGTTCCTAGCGCTGTGACTTCAGGCAGCTTAGCAATACGCTGTCGCAAAGCAGCCGCTTCTTGCCACCATGACTCTGTGTGCTCACCAGCAGGTGTAACTGCCGATTCGGGTGCGGCTTTAGGCGTCAGCAAATCGTGGCGACCGGCTTCACGGTACAACTGATGAAAATGATGCACCGGCCCATGGCCTTGCCCCACTTGCAACGCATCGGCATGGGCAATGGCGTCGTATAACCACTGCTTGCTCTCCGTAAATGCCTTCTGCCAATCGCCATAGCGCGCCATTAACGTAGCCAGCGCCGACGACAAGGAACAGCCCGTGCCATGGGTGTGACGCGTCGCCACACGCGGCAATGAAAGCGTTATCGGCTCGCCCACGCGCGGCAGCAAGGCATCCTTGCAATATTGGTCATCAAAATGGCCGCCCTTAACCACCACCGCCAACTGGTAATGGTCGCGCAGCTGCTCGCCCTGCCGCATTGCCTCCGACCAATCCGTTGCCAAAGGCTTATCCGCCAAAATCGCCAACTCATCCAAATTGGGCGTAATCAAATCCGCCTTATTCAGCAAAAAGCGCAGCGCATCTTCCGCCGCCTCATCCAGCAGCCGGTCGCCACTGGTCGCGACCATCACCGGATCAATCACCACAATCGGCGGCTGCACCTCATCCAACCAGGCCGCCACGGCGTAAATCGTGGGCACATCGCCCAGCATGCCAATCTTCACCGCATCAATGCGCACATCATCGCTCACACTATCCAACTGCTCGCGAATAAACTCCGACGGCAACGCCTGCACCGAGCGCACACCACGCGTATTTTGTGCCACCACTGCCGTGGTCACACTCATGGCATAACCGCCCTGCGCAGAAATAGACTTAATATCGGCCTGCAGCCCGGCACCACCCGTAGGATCGGTGCCCGCAATGCTGAGAATATTTTTCATGGAGACGCTCCCTGTTTAAACAATGTTGTAAACAAACAGTCCAAACACAGAGCACCAAAAGCGGCTGACGCACTAACGCCAGAAATGGTGAAACAACATCCCTTCGCCAGTGCTAACTGGATCAGGTTCAACGGGTATCATCTCAGCCTCGCGGCACCCCGTGTTGGATGACTCGATTCTAGAGGGGGTTGGTGGGAATTGCTAGCTTTCACTGGAAGGCTTATTTTCCGTACTGTTCATTTGTACAGTATTATTATGATTGGCAAAAGAAGAAGCCAAATGATTGGGAGGTGTAAGCGAAACCACACTTGTAACCAACTGAATTAAATGGTTAACTCCGAAACAATAAATTTGAAAAATTGGGTTATGACGCGCGCTTCGTGAAATTTGTTATGAAGCGCGCGGCCTAATCACTGTTGCGGCAGAAATTGACCGCAACAGGTATTAAAACAAG
>CAYVZZ010000002.1:0-55802 GCA_964456185.1 uncultured Alcanivoracaceae bacterium | reverse complement strand
TTCGCTGCGCTACATGCTGGTCGACGGGCAGGGTAACTTTGGTTCGGTCGATGGTGATTCGCCAGCGGCCATGCGTTATACCGAAGTGCGTATGGCGAAAATTAGCCATGATTTGCTAGCCGACCTGGATAAAGAAACCGTCGATTTTGTTGATAACTACGACGGCACCGAGCGCATTCCTTCTGTGTTGCCGACACGTCTGCCGAATTTGTTGGTAAATGGTTCCTCGGGTATTGCCGTGGGCATGGCGACCAACATTCCGCCGCATAATCTCAACGAGGTGATTGATGGCTGTTTGGCGTTGATTAACGAGCCGGATTTAACCATCGACCAGTTGATGGATTACATCAAAGGGCCGGATTTCCCCACTGCCGGCATTATTAATGGCCGGGCGGGCATTGTGCAGGCCTACCGTACCGGTCGCGGGCGTATTTATTTGCGTGCTCGCGCCGATATCGAAACAAATCCGAAAAATGGCAAGCAGGCCATTATCGTCAACGAGATTCCCTATCAGGTTAATAAAGCCAAGCTGATTGAGAAGATTGCGGCGCTGGTGCGTGAAAAGCGCATCGAAGGCATTACCGAGCTGCGTGACGAGTCGGACAAGGACGGCATGCGCATTGTTATTGAACTGCGCCGTGGCGAAAACGCCGAGGTGGTGCTCAATAACCTATACGCGCAAACCCAAATGCAGAATGTATTTGGTATTAATGTGGTGGCCTTGGTCGATGGCCAGCCGCGCACTTTGAACCTGAAGCAATTGCTGGAAGCTTTTATTCGTCATCGCCGCGAAGTGGTGACGCGTCGCACGGTTTACGAGCTGCGTAAAGCGCGTGAAAAAGGGCATATTTTGGAAGGTCTGGCCGTAGCCCTGGCCAATATCGATGAAGTGATTCAGCTCATTAAAGAATCACCCAGTGGTGCCGAGGCACGCGTTCGCTTGGTGGCCAAAGGGTGGCCGCCAGGGCAGGTGACTGCCATGCTGGAACGTGCCGGTGGCGACGATGCCTGCCGTCCGGACGGGCTGGAAGAACAATATGGCATGCACGATGGCGAATACCACCTGAGTCCGGCTCAGGCGCAAGCCATTCTCGACATGAAGTTGCAAAAGCTGACCGGCCTTGAGCAAGACAAGTTGGTGCAAAATTACCAGGAGCTGCTGGAGAGAATCCGCGAGCTGATGGCGATTTTGGCCGACAGCGAGAAGCTGCTGGAAGTGATTCGTGAAGAGCTGCGCAATGTGCGCAACGATTATGGCGACGAGCGTCGCACCGAAATTCTCACCTCGAAAGAAGATTTCACCGTTGAAGATTTGATTCCCAACGAGCAGGTGGTGGCGACCTTCTCCCACGGCGGCTACGCCAAGATTCAGCCGCTGGCCGATTACCGTGCCCAGCGTCGCGGTGGCCGCGGTAAAGCCGCCACCAAGATGAAAGATGAAGATTATGTCGACCACCTGCTAGTGGCAGGCACGCACGATACCCTGCTGTGCTTTAGTAGCATCGGTAAGGTGTATTGGTTGCGCGTATTCGAGTTGCCGCAAGGCAGTCGCGCCTCGCGCGGTAAGCCGATTGTTAATCTCATCCCGGCGCTGGAAAAAGACGAACGTATTACCGCCATTCTCAAGCTGGACGCCGAGTTTGTGCGTTCGCGCGCGGCCGATAATGAAGACGATGACGATACGGACGATGAGGTGGCGTTGGACGAAGCGGACGATTCCACGGAAGACACAGCCGCCGGCCCTTATATTTTCTTTGCGCTGTCTAGCGGTGTGGTGAAGCGGGTTGCCATGGAGCATTTCGCGCGGCCACGCAAGACCGGCTTGATTGCCATTCGCACGCAAGACGATGAAGCCCTGGTAAATGTGGCGGTGACGCAAGGCCATGAAGACATCATGCTGGTGGCCAGCAACGGTAAAGTGGCGCGTTTCCACCAAGACCAGGTGCGCTCCATGGGACGTACTGCCCGCGGTGTGCGCGGCATGAAGCTGAAAGATGGTGCCAAAGTGATCGCGCTGATTGTTCCTGAAGAGGAAGGTCAGCTGCTCACGGCCTCTGTGCATGGTTACGGTAAACGTACCGATGTGAGTGAGTTTGCTACCAAAGGTCGCGGTGTTCAGGGCGTAATCGGCATGGTCGTTAACGAGCGCAATGGTGATTTGATTGGCGCCACTCAAGTGTTTGGTGGTGGTGACCTGATGCTGATTTCCAACCAGGGCACCTTGGTGCGCACCCGCGTGGATGAAATTAGCCACCTGAGTCGTAGCACCCAGGGCGTGCGCCTGATTCGTCTGGGTAAAGGCGAGAAGCTGGTTGGGTTGGCACGTGTCGCCGATATCGATGACGACGAAGAAGACTTTGAAGGTGACGTTGTTGAGAAAAATGTTGAGCAAAATGTTGATCAAGACAACGCCGATGAGTAAGTGGGCAACTGCCCGATTGATGATTGGAGAAAATGAACATGGCGCGAGCCTTTAACTTTTGTGCCGGTCCGGCCGCTTTGCCGGAAGCCGTTTTGCAGCAAGCCAAGGAAGAAATGCTGGATTATCAAGGCTATGGCGCCTCGGTCATGGAAATGAGCCACCGTTCGCCGGTGTATGGTGAGATTGCCAAAACCGCCGAGCAAGATCTGCGCGATTTGCTCAACATTGGCGACGATTACGCCGTGCTGTTTATGCAGGGTGGGGCATCCACGCAGTTTGCTACCGTGCCGCTTAATTTGCTGCCGGAAGGCAAGGCCGCCGATTACATCGTAACGGGTCGTTGGTCGCAGAAGGCCGTTGAAGAAGCCAGCCGCTTTGGTCACATTAATGTGGCGGCATCAAGCGAGGATAATGGCAAATTTACCACCGTCCCCGACCAATCAAGCTGGCAGCTCACTGATGGCGCCGCTTACGTGCATTATTGCGCTAATGAAACGGTCGATGGCGTGCAATTTCCGGGCATTCCAGAAACAGACGCGCCACTCGTGGCGGATTATTCGTCGAATATCTTGTCGCAACCGCTGGATGTGTCGCGCTTTGGCATGATCTACGCGGGCGCGCAAAAGAACATCGGCCCCGCCGGTATTGTCGTGGTTATCGTGCGCCGTGATTTGCTAGGTAACGCCTCGGCTAACACGCCGGTCATGTTGAACTACAAGGTGCAGGACGATAAAGACTCCATGTACAACACCCCGCCGACCTATTCCTGGTATTTGGCGGGCTTGGTGTTTAAGTGGTTAAAGCAGCAAGGTGGTGTTAAAGCCATTGGCGAGATTAACGCCCGCAAAGCCAGCAAGCTTTATGGTTTTATCGACAGCAGCGACTTTTATTCCAACCACATTCAAGCTGCTTATCGCAGCCAGATGAACGTACCTTTCTTCTTGGCCGATAACGCGCTGGATGGCACTTTTGTCAGTGAGGCCGAAGAAGCCGGTTTGCTTAACTTGAAAGGCCACCGTAGCGTAGGCGGTATGCGTGCTAGTCTGTACAACGCCGTACCGGAAGCCGCCGTCGATGCCTTGATCGATTTCATGAAGGAGTTTGAACGAACCTATGGGTGATGAACAGCAGCCGGCCTCCGACTGGTCACTGGAGCAATTGCGCGGTGGCATCGATCAGGTCGACCGGGAGATTCAGCAACTATTAGAAAAGCGTGCCGATTTAGTGCATTTTGTCGGCCAGCATAAGCGTGCTGAAAGTGATCAGCCGGTGTTTTATCGCCCCGAGCGCGAAGCCCAAGTGCTGCGCGCCATTAAAGAGCGCAACAAAGGCCACCTGGACGCCGAAACAGTGGCGCGTATCTTCCGTGAAATCATGTCGGCCTGTTTGGCGCTGGAGCAGCCGACGCAAGTGGCTTTTCTTGGCCCGGAAGGCACCTTCACCCATCAGGCCGTATTAAAGCATTTTGGCCATGCGGCCGTGGTGCGCCCCATGGGCGCTATCGACCAGGTGTTCCGTGAAGTAGAGTCTGGCGCAGTGAACTATGGCATCGTGCCGGTGGAAAACTCCACCGAAGGCGTGGTCACCCACACGCTGGATTCTTTCACCGAGTCCAATCTGAAAATTTGCGGCGAAGTCGAGCTGCGCATTCATCATCATTTGCTGGTGGGCGAGCACACCCGTCGCGACCGCATTACCCGTGTGTATTCCCATCAGCAAACGCTGGCGCAGTGTCGTAAATGGCTTGATGCCCACATGCCCGATGTGGAACGTGTGGCGGTCAGTTCCAATTCGGCGGCGGCGCGCCGTTTGAAAGACGAATGGAATGCCGCCGCCATTGCCGGCGAAATGGCCGCCGAGCTGTACGGGCTGGAAGCCATCCACCAAAAGATTGAAGACCAACCGGATAACACCACGCGTTTTATCGTCATCGGTCGTGATGATGTGCCGCCTTCGGGAGACGACAAAACCAGCCTCTTGGTGAGCGGTAAAAATCGCCCAGGACTGTTATATAAAGTATTGGCGCCTTTCCAGCAAAACGGCATCAGCTTGACCCGTTTGGAGTCGCGTCCGTCGCACACCAGCAAGTGGAGTTATGTGTTCTTTATTGATTTTGAAGGCCATAAAGCCGATGCGGCGGTGGAACCAGTACTGAAGAGCCTGCAAGATAATGATTTGGACATCCGTTTGCTTGGTTCCTATCCCAAAGCAGTACTTTAACCATGCAATGACCATGTAATCCACCGGCAGATAAAGCCACCACGACAAGGTTGTCATCATGACTTGCGATTTTCTTGATTTAGCGAAGCCCGGTATCGACCAGCTAGCACCTTATCAGCCAGGCAAGCCCATCGACGAGCTGCAACGCGAGCTGGGCATTACCAATATCATTAAGCTGGCCAGCAATGAAAATCCGTTGGGCGCGGGACACTTGGCATTAGAAGCTGCCCGCCATGTGGTTGATCATATCCACCTTTATCCCGATGGCTCTGGTTTTCGGCTAAAGAAAGCACTGTCGGAAAAGCTGGATACGCCAACCGACACGCTGACGTTGGGTAATGGTTCTAACGACCTGCTTGAGCTGATTGCCCATGCTTTCCTGCAGCCGGGCGATGAAGCCGTTTACAGTCAACATGCGTTTGCCATTTACCCGCTGATTACTAAAGCTTGTTCTGCCACGCCGGTGGAAGTGCCCGCGCATGGTTTTGGGCATGATCTACCGGCCATGGCCGATGCCATTACCGACAAAACTCGCTTGGTGTTCTTGGCCAACCCCAACAACCCGACCGGTACTTGGTTTCATGAGATCGTGCTGGAGAAGTTTCTTGAGCGCGTACCAGACGATGTCATCGTGGTGTTGGATGAAGCTTATTTTGAATATGTCGAAGAGCAAAACTACCCCAACGGACAAGTGGTGGTGCGCCGTCACCCTAACGTCATCGTGTTGCGGACCTTCTCTAAAATTCACGGATTAGCTGGTTTGCGGGTGGGGTATGCTTTGTCAGATGCCAGTCTGGCCGACGTGCTGAATCGTATTCGCCCACCATTTAACTGTAATAGTGTGGCGCTGGCTGCGGCCGAAGCGGCGTTAGATGACGACGACCATATTGAAGACAGCAAAAGCTTGAATACCGCTGGATTAGTGCAGCTAGCCGAAGGCTTCGACAAACTGGGGCTCGATTATGTGCCGTCGGTGGCTAATTTTATTGCTGTCGATTGTGGCCGTGAGGCGGCGCCTGTTTACCAGGCACTGCTTCGAGAAGGCGTCATCGTGCGTCCAATCGGCGGTTATGGCCTTCCTAATCATTTGCGCGTCACGGTCGGTTTGGCCGAACAAAACGAGCGTCTTCTGGCAGCGCTTAAAAAGGTGCTGATCTGATGAGCAATGCACCGACCGAGCCACTTTTTCAGCGCTTGGCTGTCATTGGCTTGGGGTTGATCGGTGGCTCTTTAGCACTGGCAGCGAAACAGGCCGGCTTGGTAACCCGTGTGGTTGGTTGTGCCCGTTCCCAGCGTTCATTGGATCAAGGCATGGCGCTGGGTGTGATTGATGAAGGCTTTCTGGATGCGGCTGAGGCGGTTAAGGGCGCTGATTTGGTGTTCCTGTCGGTGCCGGTTGGTAGCATGGCCAGTATCATGCAGCAGATTGCACCGGCGTTAGCGCCTGATGCGGTGGTGACAGACGGCGGCAGTGTGAAGGCCGTTATCTTGCAAGCTGCCGAGGCTCACCTGCCGGATGTATCGCGGTTTGTGCCGGGTCACCCCATTGCGGGGCGTGAAAAAAGTGGCGTCTCGGCTGCTCTTGCGAGTCTGTATGTTGATCACCGCGTGATTTTGACGCCTACCGAGAATACCCATTCCGATGCGCTGCGAAAGGTTACGCAGTTATGGCAAGGCGTTGGCGCACAGGTGGAGCATCTGGACGTCAATGAGCACGATCGCATTCTGGCGGAAACCAGCCATTTGCCACATTTGTTGGCGTTTTCATTGGTCGATACCTTATCCCGCCAGGGTGATTCCAATCGCATTTTTCATTATGCGGCCGGGGGATTTCGTGATTTTACACGCATTGCGTCCAGCAGTCCGGTGATGTGGCGAGACATTTTTCGTCACAATAAAACCGCGCTGCTGGCAGCGCTAAGCGATTATGAGCAAGGGCTGCAGCAGTTTCGAGCCAGCCTTGAAGCGGGGCGCGATGATGACGTTACCGCCATCATGGAGCGTGCCAATCATGCACGCGATTATTTTATGGCGCTTAATGCGCAATCTTCCTATGAGCAAGCTAAGCAAGATATGACAACCCAAATCGATACCGCCGCCGAACAAGATATTCGCTTTCATAGCCATGGCGGAGGGCCTTTAACCGGCCAAGTGCGTGTGCCGGGCGATAAATCTATTTCGCATCGTTCCATTATGTTGGGCGCTTTGGCGGAAGGCTGTACCGAAATTGACGGCTTTCTTGAAGGCGAAGATGCGCTAGCTACCTTACAAACATTCCGCGATTTGGGCGTGCTAATCGAAGGGCCGGACAATGGCCGCGTTAAAGTGCACGGGGTAGGTTTGCACGGTTTGAAGCCTGCTTCCAAGCCGCTCTATATGGGCAACTCTGGCACCTCGATGCGCTTGCTAATGGGGTTGTTGGCGGGGCAGTCTTTTGCGTCCACGCTAACCGGTGATGCGTCACTAAGTCGTCGTCCCATGGAGCGCATTGCTATTCCACTGCGACAAATGCAGGCACAAGTCGACACCGCTGACGATGGTCATCCGCCGGTGACATTGAAAGGGGGTGCGGCGTTAAAAGGCGTTGATTACACGCTGCCTATGGCCAGTGCCCAGGTGAAATCGGCGGTGCTTTTGGCAGGGCTTTATGCCGAGGGTACGACCAGCGTGATTGAGCCTGCGCCCACCCGAGATCACACCGAGCGGATGCTGCGTGGTTTTGGTTATGAGGTGGTCAGTAATGGGCGGCATATTTCGTTGAACGGCGGCGGCAAGCTCACGGCCTGCCAATTGGAGGTGCCGGCGGATATTTCGTCTGCTGCCTTTTTTATGGTGGCCGCAGCGATCACGCCGGGGTCCGATATCCTGCTGGAGCATGTAGGGGTGAATCCGACGCGCACCGGCATTATTGATATTTTGCGTTTAATGGGTGGCGATATTGCTTTGGAAAACCCGCGCGAAGCGGGTGGCGAGCCGGTAGCGGATATTCGCGTTAAGTATGCGCCTTTAAAAGGCATTGAAATCCCAGAGGAATTAGTGCCTTTGGCCATTGATGAATTTCCGGTGTTGTTTGTGGCGGCAGCCAACGCCCAAGGCGATACGGTATTGCACGGCGCGCGCGAATTGCGTGTCAAAGAATCGGACCGCATTCAAGTGATGGCAGATGGCCTGACTCGATTAGGTGTGTCCGTCGAAACCTATGATGATGGCCTAAAAATCACCGGTGGTGCTTATGGTGGTGGTCAAATCCAAGCCTTGGGTGATCACCGTATTGCCATGAGCTTTGCCGTCGCCGGGTTGCAAGCCAGTGACGAAATCGTGATAGATGGTTGCGCCACCGTGGCGACCAGCTTCCCGGGTTTTGCCGACATGGCACGCCGCTTGGGCATGCAGCTGCAGGATAAAGAGGTGACGCCATGAGTGTGGACATTATTACTATCGATGGGCCGGTATCATCCGGGAAGGGCACCATTGCGCGTGCCGTGGCGGCTCATCTTCAGTGGAATTTGCTGGATTCCGGTGCGATTTATCGGGTGTTGGGCTATTACGCGCGCGCTGAAGGTGTGGCGCTTGATGATGTCGATGCTCTGTTGCCGTTGGCGCATCATTTGCCAGTGGTATTTGCCGAGGCCGATGATGACACTGCCGTGATTCTGAATGGGGAAGATGTCAGCCGAACTATTCGCACGGAAGAGGTGGGCGCTTTGGCCTCGCAAGTGGCGGTATTGCCTTCTGTGAGAGAGGCGTTGCTGGCGCGTCAGCGCGATTTCGCGCAAGCGCCTGGTTTAGTGGCCGATGGGCGTGATATGGGCACCGTGGTTTTTCCGAATGCCATCCTGAAAATATATCTCACGGCAACGGCTGAAGAACGCGCCAGACGCCGCTGTGAGCAGTTGAAGGCAAAGGGCTTCAGTGCTAAAATCGCGCCCCTTGTCGAGGAGATCCGCGCCCGTGATGCCCGTGATCAAGAGCGCAAGGTCGCGCCGCTCAAGCCGGCCGACGATGCACTCATTATTGACAGCACCGAGCTGACAATAGATCAAGTGGTTAAACGGATTCTCGACGCACTGTCTGACGCCAGACAGTAACACTGCGGGAATTGGCAACGCCGAGGAACGACCAGCTGACGTTGCCAATCATTGATGAATAGACCTCGGAAGGCTGGTTGTCCGAGTAATTAAAGGTAAAGTGACATGAGCGAAACTTTTGCAGAACTATTTGAAGAAAGCCTAAAGGATTTGGATGTATCCAAAGGCTCTGTTATTAACGGTTCAGTGGTAGCTATCGATAGCGACTGGATCACCGTTAACGCAGGTCTGAAATCTGAAGGCGTTGTTGCCCGCAGTGAATTTCTCGATGAAGACGGCGAACTTGAAGTGGCCGAAGGCGATGAAGTTGACGTGGTAGTGGTGGCTGTCGATGACGGCATGGGTTCCACTATTTTGTCACGCGACAAAGCTAAGCGTGCTGCTGTTTGGAAAATCCTCGAGAAGGCGTACGAAGACGAAGACATTATTCATGGCACACTCAGTGGTCGCGTCAAAGGCGGTTTCACCGTCGATATCGGCCGTGTACGTGCTTTCTTGCCAGGTTCTTTGGTCGACATCCGTCCGGTACGCGATGTGGCTCACCTGGAAGGCAAAGAGCTGGAATTCAAAGTCATCAAGCTGGACGCCCGTCGCAACAACGTCGTGGTGTCACGTCGTGCCGTGATGGAAGCCGAGCACAGTGCCGAGCGCGAGCAACTGTTGGAAACCCTGCAGGAAGGCATTGTCATCAAAGGTATCGTCAAGAATCTTACCGATTACGGTGCATTTGTGGACTTGGGCGGCATCGACGGCCTGTTGCACATCACCGATATGGCATGGCGCCGCATCAAGCACCCGAGCGAAATCGTTCAGGTGGGCGACGAGATCGAAGTCAAGGTCTTGAAGTTCGACCGCGAGCGCATGCGCGTATCGCTTGGCCTCAAGCAGTTGGGCGAAGATCCGTGGTACGACATCGTATCCAAGTATCCGGAAGGCACCAAAGTCAAAGCGCGTGTGACCAACTTGGCTGACTTCGGTTGCTTTGCCGAAATCGAAGAAGGTATCGAAGGGTTGGTTCACGTATCCGAAATGGATTGGACCAACAAGAACGTTCATCCGTCCAAGATTGTCTCCAGCGGTGACGAGATTGAAGTGATGGTACTCGATATTGACGTCGACCGTCGTCGTCTGTCTCTGGGTATCAAGCAGTGTATCTCCAATCCTTGGGAGTCTTTCGAAGAAAACCACCAGAAGGGCGAGAAGGTACGCGGCAAGATCAAGTCGATTACCGATTTCGGCATCTTCGTTGGCCTGGAAGGCAACATCGATGGTTTGGTTCACCTGTCCGACATTTCTTGGGACGTACCGGGTGAAGAAGCTATTCACAACTATGCCAAAGGCGACGAAATCGACATCGTTATCTTGTCGGTTGATGCCAACCGCGAGCGTATCTCCTTGGGCATCAAGCAGATGTCTGACGATGCCTTCGCCCAATACGCCGCAACGAACGAGCGTGGCGCTGTTGTGACAGGCACTGTGACGGCAGTTGAGCCGAAGCAAGTGACTGTTGCTCTGGCTGACGAAGTCGAAGGCGTGATTAAAGCCAGCGATCTCAGCGAAGAGCGCGTCGACGATGCAACGACAGTTGTTAACGTAGGCGACGAAGTAGAAGCGAAGATCCGCTCTATCGATCGTAAGAGCCGCACTGTTAAGCTGTCTGTACGTGCGAAAGACGCCGATGATGCGAATGAAGCCATGGACGATCTGCGTCAAGGTGGTCAATCACCGAAGACCATTGGTGACCTGATCAAGCAACAAATGGATCAGTAAGCACTTGCAACACCTGCCCATGCATCCAAGTCGGATGCATGGGCATTTTTTTGTTTTCCCCGCAAATGTCGGCGGTCTGTAATGAATTCTTGCAATCTGTTGCAAACTTCTGTCTTTAGACCCATGTAAATTCTGCAAAATTAGGGGTAGACTGGGGACAGTTTGTGTATCTCGGGAGCGAACATGGCCGTAACAAAATCTGAATTGATCGAGCGGTTGGCCGCAAAGCAACGTATGTTGCCTGCGGGTGATGTTGAGCTGGCCGTTAAAACGTTGTTGGAAACGATGACGGACGAACTGGCCAATGGCGGACGCATTGAAGTGCGTGGTTTTGGTAGCTTTTCGCTGCACTACCGTGCCCCACGAGTTGGGCGTAACCCCAAAACCGGTGAAACGGTACAGCTAAATGCCAAGTATGTGCCGCACTTTAAACCGGGAAAGGCATTGCGCGAACGTGTCGATAACGCCGCCAAGAAGAGTAATAACTCACCGCTCTAACCAACTCAAGTGGGCAGTATGCGATTAATCAAACGTTTGCTGGTGCTTTTGCTATTACTGGCCGTCTTTGTCATTTGTTTTTTGTTCGTTGTCTATAACCCCGCAAACGCGAGTTTGAATCTGTTGATAGCCGACTGGCAGCTGCAAATGACATTAGGTGGTCTGGTCTTGTCGGCGCTGGTTATCGGTGTACTACTGGGCTGGGCTGCGCATTGGCTGGGTAGCCGTTTGCTGGGTGGTTCTGGAAACGCCTAATATGGACACTTGGTTGTTCTTCTTGTTTTTCGCAGCCATTGCTGTGGGTTACGGGTTAGGGCGTTACGGGCGCCTTGCTAAGCGTAAGCGCCACCTTGAAAAACTGGGCAGTGATTATGCCCGTGGCATCAATTTCCTCCTTAATGATCAACCTGATCGTGCCGTCGATGTATTAACCAAGTGCCTTGTTGTTGACGAGCATACACTGGAGACCCACCTGTCTTTAGCTCGTGTTTTTCGCCGTCGTGGCGAGCTAGACCGGGCGACTCGAATACATCAAAACCTGCTTGATAACGACGCATTAAGTGCCAGCGCCCGTGACGATGTCATGCTGGAGCTGGCATTGGATTATCAATCCGGTGGGGTGCTCGATCGAGCCGAAGCATTGCTTCAGGATATGGTCGAAAAGGGCAGTCGCAAACGCTTCATTGCCATGCGCAGCTTGCTGCAAATTTTTGAACAGGAAAAAGACTGGCAGAGCGCGTTGAGCACAGGGAAACAGCTGCTTGCGCATAACCGTAAGATGAGTAGTGTGCTGGCACATTATTGTTGCGAGTTGGCGCAGCTGCAGTTGCAACAGGCACAGTATCGTGCGGCTGGCCGTGCGCTCAAGCGCGCCTTACGTTTTGATCGCCAGTGTGCTCGCGCTTGGCTGCTGACGGGAAAAGTGGAAGCAGAAGCCGGTCATTACAAGTTGGCACAATCGGCCTATTTGACCTTGTACACGCTGGATGGCGCGTTGTTCGATGCGTTTCTTGGTGAGATTGAAGCCGTGTATCGCCAGCATCATGGCGAGACAGAATGGTTGCGGTTTCTGGCCGATGCCTGCGTGAAACAGCCGACAACCGCTCGCGTGTTGCGTTTGGTGAGTGGCCTTGAGCAATATTATGGTGAGGCAGAGGCAGCCCACTTACTGGCGGAATATATGAAAGAAAATCCCTCCGTTCAGGGACTTCGCCGCTATATTGATCTAACCTTCGACGATGCCGCCGAGCCGTTACAAGAGTATTTGTATTTGGTGCGTCGCAGCACCCATGTGTTGCCGGACAATGATCGCGTTCATCTGTGCAATAATTGTGGCTTCCAAGCCAAACAGATGCATTGGCAATGTCCCAGCTGTAAACGCTGGGGAAGCATTCGTCCAACTAATGATATCGCACCAGAGCCACTAACAACTGACAACCACGCCATCCCGAGCAAACAATAGAGATCTAACGCCTTATGGCCGCTTTAATTATTGCATTAGATTACCCCGGCGCCGACCAAGCCAAACAAATGGCCGCCAAGTTAGACCCAAACAAAGTGATTTTGAAAGTCGGCAAGGAGCTGTTCGTCAGTGCAGGGCCTGCTCTGGTAGAAGCCTTGCAAGCACAGGGATTCCGTATTTTTCTGGATCTCAAATTCCACGATATCCCCAATACGGTGGCGGGTGCCGTGCGTGCTGCCGCCAAGTTAGGCGTCTGGATGGTGAATGTGCATGCCTCTGGCGGTCGCCCCATGCTGGAAGCGGCGCGCGATGCGCTGGTTCCGTTTAACCGCCCGCCGTTGCTTACCGCCGTAACTGTGCTAACCAGCCTGTCTGATGCCTTGCTGCAAGAAGTGGGGATCGAGCAAACGGTTGAAACTCAAGTAGGGCGCTTGGCTGCACTGACTCATGATTGTGGTTTGGACGGGGTGGTGTGTTCGGCACAAGAAGCAAGCTTTCTGCGCCAGCAGCTACCCGACCCCTTCTGCTTAGTGACGCCGGGTATTCGACCTGCTGGCACGGCAAGGGGAGACCAAAGCCGAGTGGTAACACCACCTGACGCCTGTCAATTAGGAGTCGATTATTTGGTAATTGGGCGTCCAGTTACCCAGGCCGATGACCCCACGGCTGCTGTGGATGCGATTTTGCAAAGCATGAACATGAGCTGACAAAAATTATCGCGTTCTGCTTACAGTCCTTCACCGCTTTGGCTGATAGCGTACTGAATCACTTATTCAAGGAGGAATATTATGTGCTTCGCTTCATCCATTCGTTATGGACTGCTGTTGTTGGCAGCAGTATTTGCCTTTGCTGCGTCGCCTGCTATGGCGGCGTCATCACAAACAACGGCTCAAACCACGCAGGTGACCAAAGCCGAGCTGGAAGCTAGCCGCCCAGACGTCAATATCAACCAAGCCAGTGCTGGTGAGTTGGCCGAGGCACTAGTGGGCGTGGGCCCCGCCAAAGCGAAAGCCATTGTGGCTTACCGTAAACAACATGGTGCTTTTAGCTCATTGGCCGATTTGGCCAAGGTAAAAGGCATTGGCGAGGCCACACTCGCGAAAAATAAGGCACATATCCTGTTCTAATCGCGCCTTTTGACTGATGGCGGGGCAAGCCCCGTCGTCATTTCAGGCGGTTGATTGTATTGAACAGCCGTAACATGGCCGGAAGTTGCGGTCCTAGCAGCCCTTTGCCAGTGGTCATCATGGCCACCGAAAGCTGCCGTTTCGGGTCCGCCCAAGTGGTAATGCTAACAAACCCCATATGCCCAAAGGCGTGTTCGGTTTTTGCGCCATAAATGCTGAGCGTCCGTTCGCCAAGCATAAAGCCGGGGCTAAAACGCAACGGCAATAGCAAGCTGCCATCAACCCACTTTGGCCTACTGTCGCAGCGGGTGGCCTTTTCAATGGTGCCGGGCTGATACAGCGATTTACCTTGCCATTGCCCCTTGTCCAATAACATTTGGTAAAACCGCGTCACTTCCTCGGCGGTGGCGTAAAGGTTGCCTGCCGGTACAACAGCGTCCATAAAGCGCGGATCGTTAGAAACCTTGACCACCTCGGCCAGATTGGCGCCCACAGCATGCTGGATGTACTTGTCGACAAGACCGGATTTGAGGCCGGTCAAGTAGTGCTTGGGTACCAAATGTCGCGATTCTTCGTTGATGCCGTAGTGGAAGTAGCACATGCCAAGTGGGCGGCGGATAACATGGTCTAACAGCGTGTTAAGCGATTGGCCGCTGACCCGCTCGACAATTTCCCCTAACACATAGCCGGCGGTAATGGCGTGATACGCCTGCTGAGCACCTACTGGCGTTTCGGGAGCGGTTTGATACAGCTGTTGCATGGCTTCTTGCTTGCGAAACAGTAGCTCGGGCTCGGCATCTGGCAGGCGCGGTATGCCAGCACGATGCGTCAGCAGATCACGCAACGTGGTGTTTTGCTTGCCATTGCAGGCATATTCGGGCAGGTGGTCACCCACCTTATCGTCGAGCTGTAATTTGCCTTCTTCTACCAGATGGTGCACCAGCATGGCGGTGACCGTCTTTGAGGCGGAAAATAGGCACACCGGATCGGTGACTCGCAGCGGCGTTTGCTGCGTAACATCCCGGTAGCCTATCGCGCGATCAAACACCAGCTCGCCACGATGGCGAATGGCTAGCGTCAAGCCGGGGTTCATGCCACTGCGATAAAAGCGCTTCATGGCACGCCAAATGTGATCACGGCGGGTTGGGTTGATGAGCCCAGGTTCGTCACCTATGTCGCTGATTGTACTAAGTGAATCAGGCAGCGGATGGCTTGGAGATAGCCACAACCGAGAAAGAGGATTTGGCACGGCAAAGACAGTCATGGGATTAATCGCTATAATAAGGGGTTCAAAATCGTTGAACGCATTATGTCGTCAGTAGGACGGCGGCTCCATGGCAGTTTGGGTCGAAATGGCGGATTGATAGGTGGTGTGATGGCAGAAGAGCAAACATTTGAGCGTTTCGCTGATTTCTATCCCTTTTATTTGGCGGAACACGGCCATCCGCTTAATCGGCGTCTGCATTTTGTCGGTACCAGCTGTGTGTTGATGATACTGCTGTCTAGTCTGCTCAGCGCCAATGCCTGGCTGTTGCTGTTGTTGCCGATTGTCGGCTATGGCTTTGCCTGGGTTGGGCACTTTTTTATCGAAAAGAATCGACCGGCGACATTCAAGCACCCGTTTTATAGCTTGATGGGTGACTTTGTGATGTTTAAGGATATTCTCGTCAAACGCATTGATTGGTGATTTAAGTATGTCGTTTGCCACCGTAGTGCAATATGATCCGCGTCAGGCGCAGCAGCCGACGCCAATGCAAAGCAATAAGCCCGACTTGGATACCGAGTCGGCTATTGACGAGCTGGTCATGCGCTTTTATTACAAGCTGTTGAATGACGACGTCATGGCGCCATTGTTTTATGACGTCGCCAAGATTCATGTCGCCAGCCATATTCGCCACATTACGCTGTATTGGTACAAGCTGTTGTTGCAGGACAAGCGCTATCAGCGCCATACCATGCGCATTCACCGTCATCTGGATCGTGAGTTTCCGCTGAAGGGCATTCATTTCGAAATTTGGCTGCATGATTTTGTGGAAACAGTCGACGAGCATTTTGCCGGCCCCAATGCCATGAAGGCCAAGCATATTGCCCGCCGTTTCATTACCCATCTGTACGCTCAAACCCATGATGTGCCGGCTGCCAATGGCGAGCTGGATGGCTGTGGTGGTACCGCCAAGCTGGGGTAATCTGCGGAAAGTCTTTAAGAATCGGTAGCCTACTGCGCTTGTTGCAAGGCGGCGATTTCTTTGTCGTCCATCCCCAGTAAATCACCGAACACATCTTGATTGTGTTCGCCCAGCGTTGGCCCAGGCCAACGTGTTTTCCCCGGTGTGCCAGCTAAACGTGGCGCAAAACCCGGCAGGGTAACGGCTTTGCCGTTGACGGTAACCTTCTCCAATAATCCTCGCGCTTGATACTGTGGGTCGGCCATGATGTCGGCCACCGAATGAATGGGGCCGGCGGGCACGCGCGCGGCTTCCAGTTTGGCGAGCAAGCTGGCAGCGTCTTCTGTTATGCACCAGGCACTAATGGCCTCGTCGATTTGTTGTTGATGTGCCACACGTCCCGGATTGTGGGCAAGCGCCGGGTCATTTGCCAAATCTTCACGTCCGGCGGCTTCCATCAGTCGTCGGTAAATCGAATCGCCATTGCCGCCGATAATCAGGAATTTGCCGTCGCGGCTACGATAAACATTGGTGGGCACGATGCCGGTAACGGTGGTGCCCGATGGCTGACGCACCTCGCCCGCACCGCTGTATTCGGGAATAACGGCTTCCAATAGATTAAACACCGCCTCGAAGATGGCGACATCCACGGTTTGCCCGCCACCGCCTCTTTCTCGATGAAATAAGGCCATGACGGTGCCTAGTGCTGCGTGGATGGCGGCCAGTGTGTCGCCCATGGATAGGTTGGGACGAACGGGGGCTTCGCCAGGAAAGCCATTAAGATAGCGAAAGCCGCCAAAGCCTTCGCATACCGAGGCATAGCCGGGCTTGTTGGCATAGGGGCCGGTTTGACCATAGCCGGATATGCGGGTGTAAACCAAGTCGGGGTGGGCGTCTTCAAAGGTGCCGGGGCCGAGTCCCCATTTTTCCATGGTGCCGGGACGGAAGTTTTCGACCAAAATGTCGGATTTTTCGATTAAGCGGCGTGCCGTTTCGCGACCTTGGGTGGTTTTCAAATCCAGCGTCACTGATTTTTTGTTACGGCCAATGCTGTACCACCACCAAGAGGTGCCGTTTTCGTCGAGTTTTCGCCAGTGACGAATGGGGTCGCCTTTGGGCGGTTCGATTTTAATGACTTCTGCGCCAAACCAGGCGAGTAGGGTGGTGGTGAAAGGGCCGGCAATCAGTTGCCCCATTTCAATAACGCGAATGCCGTCGAGCAGTTGTTTCATAGACTAGTTGGTTTAAGTTGTGAGCCAGTGTGTATCGATAGTAACGGCACGGCGGGGTTGAGGGAACCACTGGCGGTTTTCTCCATCAAAGAAAATGGCTTGCAGGCGGATGTTTTTGTGACTGCCCATTAATTGGCTATTCCTGAGTAGGAGATTGAATATGACAAGATTACGTTATGTCATGCTTATTATGTTATTGGCGTTTGCTGGACAGGCCGTCGCCAAGGCACCGCCTGTAGGGAGTCCGGCAGGTGGCACTACCATGCCGTCTTTAGCGCCAATGGTCGCGCGTGTGTCACCGGCGGTGGTAAATATCGCCACCTTTACCAAGGTGAAAACACAATCCCCCTTGTTAAACGATCCTTTCTTTCGGCGCTTTTTTAATTTGCCCCAGCGCCAGCATCAGCCAACTACCCATAAGCGAGCGGTCGCGGCGGGTTCTGGTGTGATCGTCGATGCTGAAAAAGGCTATGTGCTGACTAATGCGCACGTGATTCGTGGTGCCAGCGATATTAAGGTGACGTTGAAAGATGGCCGTACCCTTGATGCCAAACTGGTCGGGCAGGATAAATCGGTGGACTTGGCCGTGTTGCAAATCGACGCCGATAATCTGACCCAGGTAGATATTGCCGATTCTGATAATCTGCGAGTGGGCGACTATGTGGTCGCTATCGGCAATCCTTTTGCGCTGGGACAGACAGTAACTTCAGGCATTGTGTCGGCGCTAGAACGCTCAGGACTGGGCATTGAAGGGTATGAGAATTTCATTCAAACCGACGCGTCTATTAACCCGGGCAACTCGGGCGGTGCCTTGGTGAACTTGAAGGGACAATTGGTGGGCATTCCCACCGCGATTGTTGCGCCATCGGGGGGCAATGTGGGCATTGGTTTTGCAATTCCGTCTGATATGGCGGTAAGTGTGATGAACCAGCTGATTAAGTATGGCGAAGTCCACCGTGGCATGCTTGGTGTGACTATCCAAAACCTGACGCCGGCGCTGGCGAAGGCATTTGGTGTTGATAAAGATGACGGCGGTGTTGTGATAACCCGTGTGTTGGACAACTCTGCCGCCGACAAGGCGGGGCTGCAAGCGGGTGATGTGGTGTTGGCCGTGGGCGATGAACCCATGCGATCGGCTAGTGAATTGCGTAACAAGATCGGTCTGACGCCCGTCGGCACGACCTTGACGCTCACCTTATTGCGTCATGGCAAGAAGCAGGTTGTGAAGGCCACTATTGGCAAGCTGCCATCCAGCGGTAAAGGCAGTGCCATATCGCCTGTGTTGAAAGGCGCTTCATTGCGCACCTTGCATCAGGGCGAAAACCATCGGGTAAATGCCGGTGTGTTGGTGGAAGGCGTGAAAGGTGGCAGTGCTGCTGAGCGCGCCGGGCTGCGAAAGGGTGACATCATTATCAGTGCCAACCACTATGCAGTGAAGAGTTTGCACGATTTGGCACAAGCTGTGGGTCAGAACGATGATGGCTTGCTATTGCGCATCAATCGACATGGCGGCGTCTTCTTCTTAGTTATACGCTAGTGAGTTAGGCAGAAAGCACAAAAAAGGCCGCGACACCACCGATGGGTATCGCGGCCTTTTTTTGCGCTTGAGTTAGCGCGGAGTACAGCCTTTAACGCTTGGCGCGTGGATCGTTAGAGGCACGCTCACCTGACGCGGCACCAGCATCTTTTGGCTCTGCCGCAGGCTTGGCCTCAGCGTTAGCCTGAGGTTTGGCGACGGCTTCGGCTTTTTGAGTGCTCTCAGGTGTTGGAGCGATTTCAGCGTTGTTTGCCTTCTTGGCCGCAGCGCCGTCATGCTTGGGAGCACTCTTTTGCGCATCCGCTTTTGCTTTATCGGCACTGGGCTTATCCGCCTGCGCAGTGTCTTTAGCCTGGTTAGCCTGATCAGACACGGGTTTGGTCGCGTTGGTTGGCTTGGCCGGCGCGTCTTGCTGGGACGCTTGGGCATTAGCCGGTGCCTTGCTCGGCTTGTTTTCCTGTGCCGTATTTTCCGCCTTCTTTTTGCGCGGGTCATTGCCGGCACGTGGATCGTTGCCTGCTCGCTGTGCCGGGGCGGCCTTGGCCTTGTTAGGCTGCGGTTGGTGCTGCTGCGCATTGGTAACCGCCGACTTATCATCGGATGGCTTATTGGCAGTCGGTGCCTTGTTGGCGGGCTTATTCACGTTGGCCTCGGCCGCTGAGTCATTCTTGGCGGTTGGCTGCTGTGTGCTGCTTTGCGGTTTTGGCTCGGGGCGGTTACGAGGGCGCTTTGGCCGGTTGTCCGACGCTTGGTTACGTTGCGGCGGCTTGTTCTGCGCGTTTTGCTTAGATGCGTTGTTGTCTTTGTTGTTTTGCGGTTTGTTCTTGGACTGTTGCGTGTTATTGCGATTGCCCTTGTTGCCACCGCGGTTGCTGGACGACTTATTGCTGGCGTTCTTGTCGTTATGCTGGCGCTTGTCGTTCGACGAACGGTTTTTATTGCCGCCACGGTTGTTCGATGACTTGTTATTCCCGTTCTTACCGTTTTTCGTGTTGTTGCGCGAGCCGCCACGGTTGCGACGAGAGTCACCGTTTTTATTGCGGTTTTGCTGTGACCGGTTGTTTTGTGACCGGTTTTTATTGCGCGACTGCTGTGGCTTTTTCGCCTTCTCGGTTGAGCCGTCGTCGTTGGCTGGCTTGCCACTAAACCACTCGGAAATGCGCGCAAAAAAGCCGCCTTGGTGCTTATTATCAGAGCTGTTGTCTTGCCCCTGGTGCGTCGGCGCGGCGCTTTCCGGCAAAATGCGTTTTACCGCAGCTTGCTGAGTTTTTACGTTGGTGTCACGCGCGGCTTCCAAGGTCGGATCGGGCACACCTTCACTCAATTCCAGCTTGTGGCTGGTCACCTGGTGTGTCACCTGATCGTCACGCAATCGCTGCACTTCGAAATGTGGGGTGTCGAAGTTTGGATTGGGGATGATCAAAATACGCGTCTTGTGTGTAACTTCAATGTCGCTAAGTGGCTGGCGTTTTTCATTGAGCAGGTAAGTGGCCACTGGCACCGGCACTTGGGCGTGGATCTCGCCGGTGCGGTCTTTCAGGGCTTCTTCCTCGACTAGACGCAACAAGGATAGCGCAATAGAGCGTACGTCGCGGATGCGGCCTTGGCCGTCACAACGTGGACATACAATGCTGGTGGTTTCGCCGAGGCTGGGACGCAAGCGTTGACGAGACAGCTCCAATAAACCAAAGCGGGAAATGTGCCCGGTTTGGATGCGCGCGCGGTCACCCGACAGGGCCTCGCGAACACGGTTTTCCACCGCACGTTGGTTTTGTGAACTGCTCATGTCGATAAAGTCAATTACGACAAGCCCACCCATATCACGCAGGCGCAATTGGCGGGCAATTTCGTCGGCGGCTTCAAGGTTGGTTTGCAACGCCGTTTCCTCGATGTCAGCCCCTTTGGTGGCGCGCGAGGAGTTGATATCGATGGAGATTAAGGCTTCTGTTGGGTCGATGACAATAGAGCCGCCAGAAGGTAGCTTGGCTTCGCGTTCGTAGGCGGTCTCGATCTGTGACTCGATTTGGTAGCGCGAAAACAGCGGTACCTCGTCGTCATACAGTTTAATTTTGTCGTGGAAGTCGGGCATAACTTGATGCACAAATGCCCGGGCTTCATCAAAGGTGCCTTTTTCATCGACAAGTACTTCACCGATGTTTTTGCGCAGGTAATCGCGAATGGTGCGGATGATGACGTTGGATTCCTGATAAATCAGGAAAGGAGCAGGGCGCTGGGCGGCCTCGTCAATGGAGCGCCAAATCTTCAACAGATAATCCAGATCCCATTGCAGCTCTTCGGCATCACGCCCCAGGCCGGCTGTGCGCACAATAACGCTCATATCTTGCGGAATGCTGAGCTGGCGTAGCGCTTCTTTGAGTTGTTGGCGGTCGTCACCATCAATGCGACGGGAAATGCCGCCGCCACGCGGGTTGTTGGGCATCAGCACCAGGTAACGACCAGCGAGGCTGATAAAAGTGGTGAGTGCCGCGCCTTTGTTGCCGCGCTCGTCTTTGTTGACCTGCACGATGACCTGCTGGCCTTCCTTCATCACTTCTTTGATCTTGATGCGACCCTGAATGTCACGCGGGTCTTTACTGAAGTATTCGCGCGAGATTTCTTTGAGTGGCAGGAAGCCGTGACGATCAACACCAAAATCGACAAATGCCGCCTCTAGCGACGGTTCAATGCGCGTAATGCGACCCTTGTAGATGTTGGATTTTTTTTGTTGGCGAGTGCGACGTTCGATGTCCAAATCATAAAGCTTTTGGCCATCGACCATAGCCACGCGGATCTCTTCAGGATGCGCGGCGTTGATGAGCATTCTTTTCATGGGAGTACCATAGTTAATGGTAGCTCCGCTTGCCTCGCCGAAAACGGCAGACAGGAACGTATTAACAAGCTGGCACGGATGTCGGCCAGAAATGTCATGGTTGCGGCCGGTTTTAAGGTGCGCCGGCAGACAGCCCGGTTAGAGGGCTGTCGCATATTCTGTCTGGCTACTCCGAGCGCCCTTTTTTTGCGTTTGTAGTGCAGGGGCGCGATCTTTTGTGTGGGAGAGCCTAATGTTGTCTCGAGTGCAAAGCGTGCTACCGATGTCAATATATTGCCCAATATTTGGGCAACACCGGTTAATTCAGTGCTGTATTCGCAGTAATTTGCGAGTCAGCTGCAAGGCGCTTTTTTGTATGGCTCTTGCAGTGATATTGGTGGCAATTGTTAATGTGCCAGCAATATCGATTCAAGCATTGGTGTGCGTTTTCCATTTGCTTCTGTCGAATGATCGCTGCGCGTCGCAGAAGCGGGATAAATACACATAGGGAATATAGCAGTTGTTGACCTTATACACAATTATTGTCTTTCATGCGCACGGGGTTTTTGTCATCATGAGCGCCCTCAATTGGGCATTGTTCTCAGGCAGATCGGTTTTTCATGTCAAAAGGTAGTCAACATCAGCAAGTGGGTCGCCAGGTGACTTACATCACCATCGACGCGGGACGCGCCAAACAGCGGCTGGATAACTTCCTGATGTCGCAGCTTAAAGGCGTGCCGAAGTCGCACATTTACCGCATTATTCGTTCTGGCGAAGTGCGCGTTAACAAAGGCCGTTGCAAACCGAAGCGTCGTCTGGAGGCCGATGATGTGGTGCGTATTCCGCCAATCCGTGTGGCCGAGCGGGGCAAACCGGCGCCGGTGAGCAAAGCGTTGGCCGAGCGGCTATCGCGCAGTCGTATTTACGAAGACGACCAATTGTGGATTTACAACAAACCGGCCGGTTTGGCCGTACACGGCGGTAGCGGCATTAGCTTGGGGCTAATTGAAACCCTGCGTAGCCTGCACCCTGAAGAGAAACAGCTAGAGCTGGTGCATCGGCTGGATCGCGGCACCTCGGGTTGCATTATGGTGGCGCGTCGGCGATCGTTATTGCGCCGTTTGCAGCGGCTAATGCAGGATGGCGGTATTGAAAAGCGCTATTGGTTGCTGTGCCGCGGCTTTAAAGGCGGCAAGCGCGATGTGGATGCGCCCTTGTTAAAGACGCATCACGGCCAAGAGCGTATCGTGCGGGTGTCCCGTGAGGGAAAGCAGGCGCTCACCTATTTCCGCTTGCAAGAGCGCTTTGCTCGTGGCGAATGGCTGGAAGCGCAGTTGGCCACCGGGCGTACTCACCAGATTCGGGTGCATGCGCAATATGGCGGTTTTCCGCTGTATGGTGATGATAAATACGGCACGGAAAAAGATAACCAGTGGATGGCCGACCAGGGTGTTAAACGCTTATGTTTGCATGCGCGCCAGCTGGCTTTTCGGCATCCGGTTACCGGCAAACGACTGGACGTGCGCGCGCCCCTGGATGATGATTTTGAACAAGCGCTGGCTTGCCTGCGCCAAACCCAATCTAAATGAAAAAGTGACACATCATGAGTGAGTTGGACCCAAAATCCCGCAAAAGCTGGGAGTTGATCGAGAAACTGGTACTGGAAAATAACCGTAACCAACGCCGACAGCAGCGCTGGGCAATTTTCTTCAAACTCTTGTTTGCGGCCTATACCGCACTGGTGTTATGGCTGTTTTGGCCAGCGGGTACCCATGCGCCCAGCGTAGAAGACGGGCCGGTAGTCGCCCAGGTGGCGATTAATGGTGTGATTGCGGCCAGCAAACCGGCTAATGCCGACGCCATTATTGATGGGCTGGAAGATGCTTTTGCCGCCGATGGCAAAATCGTTATGCTGAAAATCAACAGTCCCGGCGGCTCGCCAGTACAAGCCGGCCAAGTGTATCGTGCCATTAACTATTTGAAAGAGCAGCACCCCGACAAGAAGGTGGTGGCGGTGATTACCGATATGGGCGCATCGGGCGCTTATTACATTGCGGCGGCGGCCGACGAAATCTATGCCGATCGTGCCAGCATCGTCGGCTCTATTGGCGTCATCATGAAAAGCTTTGGCTTTACCAAAGCCCTGCATAAGCTGGGCGTGCAGCGTCGCGTGATGACGGCGGGCGACAATAAAGCCATTTTGGATCCCTTCCAGCCCATGACCGACGAGCAAAAACAGTATATTCAACAAATGCTGGATGTGATTCATCAGCAATTTATTACCGCGGTCAAAGAAGGGCGCGGCGATCGGTTGAAAGTGAAAGGGCATCCCGAACTCTTCTCGGGTCTCTTCTGGACCGGCGAGAAAGCGCTCAAGCTGGGGCTGATCGATGGACTGGGTAGCCCGCGCACTGTGGCTCGCCAGCTCACAGGCGGTGAGCATATTGTCGATTTCACCGTGCGACCCAATCCCATGGCAGGCCTGCTAAAGCGCTTTGGTGCCAGCATTGGCCAAAGTGTGACGCAGGCCGTTGGGCTGGGTGCGCGCGATACCGATTTCAGTATCCGCTAAGGCAGCGTTATGAAAACATTGGTGCTGGCCTCTTCGTCGCCTTTCCGACGAGAGCTATTAAAGAAACTGCGGCTGCCATTTGAGCACGCTAGTCCAGATATTGATGAAACCCCGCAGGCTGGCGAAACACCCAGTCAGCTGGTAGAGCGTTTGGCGTGTGCCAAAGCCGCCGCCTTGGCAAGCCATTATTCGGATGCGCTTATTATCGGTTCGGATCAGGTAGCCGTCGGGCCGCAGGGGCAACCACTGGGTAAGCCGGGAAATGAAGCGCGTGCTATCGAGCAGCTCCAAGGGATGAGCGGCAAAAGCGTTCAATTTAAAACCGGCCTGTGTTTGTTAGACAGCAGCAATGGGCGGAAGCAGAGCCTTTGCGAAACCTACACGGTACACTTTCGTTCGCTCACTCGTGAACAGATTCAACACTATGTGACGCTTGAGCAGCCGCTTAACTGCGCAGGTAGCTTTAAATCCGAAGGGCTTGGCATAACGCTTTTTAATGCCATGGAAGGGCGCGACCCCAACACGCTGATTGGCCTGCCATTAATGGCACTGATCGATATGCTGGCTAATGTCGGAGTGACATTGCCTTTTGACACTAGCAAGGCAAGTGTTTAGAATTTCGCGCCTATGTTTGAACGGCCATTGCCGCGTTATCTCGACCTACGCAAGTTAACCGATGTAGGCGGCGAGGTTGACGGCTTTATCGCAATCGACCAGTTACCGCGTTTGGCTGAATTTGCCGAACCCGGTAAGCAGGTGACCACCGCGCTACACTTTTGGCGCGACGAACAACAACGTCGGCGTATTACCGGCGAAGTGTTGGCACCTGTTGTCATGACTTGCCAGCGTTGCCTTGAACCGGTAACACAGCAGGTTGAAGTCGAGGTTAATTTGGCAGTCGTTTGGAGTGAAGACGACGCCAAGCAATTGCCTCACGGGCTGGAAGCTTGGATTACCGATGGCGAGCCGATAGAAACAGCAAGCTTGCTGGAAGAAGAGATTCTTCTGGCATTGCCGATAGTGGCATTACATGACCACTGTCAACCACCGGCAGATTTATCCGATGACGATACGGCTGCCGATGAAACACCTAAAGACAACCCTTTTTCAGTCTTGGCCAAGCTGAAAAAACCGTAATCATAACCGGCCGACAGGAGCATTATCATGGCAGTTCAACAGAACCGTAAAACCCGTTCCAAGCGTGGCATGCGTCGGGCACACGATGCCTTGTCGAACCCGGCTTTGACTGAAGACGCAACCACAGGTGAAGTTCACCGTCGTCACCACATCAGCCCCGATGGTTTTTATCGTGGTCGTCAAGTGATCAAAACCGACGACGAGTTCGATGACGAGTAAATAATCGTCACCAACGCCTATTTAATGACCCCGGGATTTCTCGGGGTTATTTTTTTCTGGCATTATGTCCGCACTCGAGTTGGGGACAAGGATAGATGACAGCAGTAACACTTTCCGTTGATGTGATGGGTGGCGACCAGGGCTGTGCCATGACGGTGCCTGCCGTGGCGCAACTATTAAAGCGCCATGCTGATGTGAAGGTGATTTTAGTTGGCCGCCCAGAAGCGCTAGCGGTTGCCTTGGAAAAAAACGGCATTCGTGGCCATGAACGTGTATGCGTGCATCCCGCTAACGAAGTGGTCAAAGGCAGTGATCCGGTCACTGTTGCTTTGCGCACCAAAAAACATTCCTCCATGCGGTTGTCTATCAATCTGGTTAAAGAAGGCAAAGCGCACGCGGCGGTCAGTGCAGGAAACACGGGCGCTTTAATGGCCATGTCACATTTTGTGCTGAAAACCCTTCCTGCCATTAGTCGCCCTGCCATCTGCACCGCTATCCCAACCCAAAATGGCTGCTGTTACATGCTTGACCTAGGTGCTAACGTCGAGGCCGATAGCGAGCAGCTACTGCAATTTGCCACCATGGGGGCGGCCATGGCGCGCGTGGAAGGCCGCGATAATCCGCGTGTTGCGCTGCTTAACATTGGCGAAGAAGCCATTAAAGGCAGTGACGACATCAAGGCGGCCGCCAAACTGCTCGAAGCCTCCAAGCTAAATTATGTAGGCTATATCGAGGGCAACGGCATTTTCTGTGATGAGGCCGATGTGGTGGTGTGTGATGGTTTCGTGGGCAATGTCGCTCTAAAGACCATGGAAGGCGTGGCCGACTTGGTGAAGCACATTTTGCAGCAACAAGCCGCCGGTGGGCTGGGGCGTAAATTGTCCGCCTTGGCCGCTTTGCCATTACTTACTGGCCTAAAGCAACAGCTCGACCCGGAAACATACAATGGTGCCAGTTTGCTGGGGCTAAACGGTATCGTCGTGAAAAGTCACGGCGGTACCGGCATTAACGGTTTTCTTAATGCGCTGGAAGTGGCCTTGCGTGAGGCGCAGCGGGATTTGCCCGCGCTCATCGGTCAAGCGCTAGAAACAGGAGAAGAAACACAATGAAAAAAGCCTTTGTCTTTCCCGGACAGGGAGCACAAAAAGTCGGCATGCTGGCCGACTTTGCCGACGAGATAACCGTACGTCAGGTATTCAACGAAGCCTCGGGTGCGGTGGGCTATGACCTCTGGGAATTGATTCAAGAAGGCCCTGCCGAACGCCTCAACGAAACCGACAAAACCCAACCGGCCTTGTTGGCGGCCAGTGTGGCGCTGTGGCGCTTGTGGCAGCAAAAGGGCGGCATGCACCCGCGCAAACGTCCGCGAATCTTTGCGGGGCATAGCCTGGGTGAATACTCGGCATTGTGTTGTGCCGGTGTGCTGATTTTGGGTGATGCCGCGCGCCTCGTGAAAAAGCGTGGCGAGCTGATGCAACAAGCCGTTCCGGCCGGGCAGGGTGGCATGGCCGCTATCATCGGCTTGGCCGATGACAAAGTAGTTGCCGCCTGTGAAGCCGCCGCACAGGGCGAGGTGGTGTCGGCGGTAAACTTTAATTCGCCGGGGCAGGTGGTCATCGCCGGTGATAAAAGCGCCTTGCAGCGTGCGTGTGATGCCTGTAAAGAAGCCGGTGCCAAGCGTGCTTTGCCGCTGGCTGTATCGGTGCCGTCACATTGTGCCTTGATGAAACCCGCTGCCGATCAACTGGCCGAGGCCTTAAAGGACATTAACTTCAACAACGCCGAGATCCCCGTGGTCAATAATGTTGATGTGGCCATCGAAACCGACCCGGATCAAATTCGCGATGCCCTGATTCGTCAGCTGTATCAGCCAGTGCGCTGGGTAGAAGTGGTGCAAAAATTGGCAGAAGAAAACGTCGGTGCGCTCTATGAGTGTGGCCCCGGACGCGTGTTGGGTGGTCTGGTTCGACGCATTGATAAATCCTTGCCTTGCGCTCCTCTTGGCACCAAAGATGCTTTCCAAAAAGCCTTGTTTGGCGAAGACGATCAATAATAAAAAGGAAACAATATGAGTGAATCCATTGCGTTAGTGACCGGCGCCTCTCGCGGCATTGGTCGCGCTATTGCTGAACGGCTGGCTGATGAAGGCTGGCGTGTTGCCGGCACGGCGACCACGCCCGACGGTGCAGCCGCCATTAACGAACGCTTGGCACCTAACGGTGGTGTAGGTTTGGTGCTTAATGTGGCCGATGACGATTCGGTTAAAGAAGCCATGGCACAGCTCAAAGAAAAGCTGGGTGCGCCAGTCTTGCTGGTCAACAATGCTGCAATCACCCGCGACAACCTCATGCTGCGCATGAAACCCGAGCAATGGCAGGAGGTGATTAACACCAACCTCACCTCGGCTTACCGTTTGGCGCGTGCTTGCTTGAAAGGCATGATGAAAGCGCGCCGCGGGCGTATTATCAGCATTAGCTCGGTGGTGTCGCAGCTGGGCAATGCCGGGCAGTGCAACTACGCCGCTGCTAAGGGTGGGCTGGAAGCCTTCACGCGCAGCTTGGCACGCGAAGTTGGCAGCCGTAACATAACGGTTAACGCGGTGGCGCCGGGCTTTATAGAGACCGATATGACCCGCGATTTGCCGGAAGAGCAGCAAACGGCTTTGGTGGGACAAATCCCGCTGGGTCGCCTGGGACAAGCGGACGATATCGCCAATGCCGTGGCATTTTTGGCATCTGATAAGGCCGCTTATATCACCGGCACCACGCTGCATGTCAATGGCGGGTTGTATACCTCCTAGCCAAGACGTGGGATTTTGTGACAAACTCGGCTTGCATGGGCGATTGAAGTTCACCTAGAATAGCCGAACCTCAGGTGCTAAAGCACCAACACAAGGAGAAAAAGACCATCATGAGTAACATTGAAGAGCGAGTCACCAAGATTATTGTTGAGCAACTTGGTGTAAAAGAAGAAGATGTCAAACCCGAGTCTTCCTTTGTTGAAGATCTAGGCGCTGACTCGCTGGACACAGTCGAATTGGTCATGGCTCTGGAAGAAGAGTTCGAAACCGAGATTCCCGACGAGGAAGCCGAAAAGATCAACACGGTTCAGTCTGCTATTGACTACGTCAAGGCGCACACCGACTGACACCGCCCGCTCTAGAGCGATGGCAAACCGCAGATTCTGTTAGCAGGGTTTGCGGTTTTTTTGTGGTATCTGTGGTATCACTAGACCTTTACAATTTAGGCTTTCTTACTTTTGCTTTTATGGGGGCACAGCAAATGCAAAAGCGAACAGTCGCCGTGTTAATGGCAAGCCTGTGGAGTAGCAAATGACAAACCGCGTGGTAGTAACCGGCCTTGGCATGCTCACTCCGCTGGGCAGCAATGTCGACGAAACCTGGCAAGGCATTTTGGCCGGTAAAAGTGGTATTCGACGCATCGAGCATTTCGATGTTAGCGATTACGGTACGCAAATTGCCGGTATGGTGCCCCATTTCGATGTCAGTGCGTACATGTCGCGTAAAGAGGCCAGGCGCATGGATGGCTTTGTGCAATACGGCGTCGCTGCTGGTGTGCAAGCGTTGGAAGATGCAGGCCTTACCATTAATGATGAGAACGCTCATCGCATAGGGGCAACCATTGGCTCTGGTATTGGCGGTCTTTCCAACATTGAAAACAATTATGCCAAGCTATTAAAAGGCGGGCCTCGCAAGGTATCGCCTTTCTTTGTGCCGGGCAGCATCGTCAATATGGTCGCCGGTCATTTGGCGATACGTTTTGGTCTTAAAGGGCCTAATTTTGGCGTCGTGTCAGCCTGTACCACGGGGGCACACAACATCGTCGTGGCCGCCCAACAGATTATGCTCGGTCAGGCCGATGTGATGCTGGCAGGTGGGTCAGAATATGCCGCCAGCCCATTAGGTATTAGTGGCTTTGGTGCCGCACGTGCCTTGTCCACCCGAAATGAAGCGCCCGAAGAGGCCAGCCGCCCTTGGGATGCAGGGCGTGATGGCTTTGTACTATCCGACGGTGCCGGTGTGGTGGTGCTGGAAAGCTACGAGCACGCCAAGACGCGCGGTGCCCAAATTTATGGTGAGTTGTTAGGCGTCGGCATGACTGACGATGCCTACCACATTACTGCCCCCTCAGAAGGTGGTATGGGTGCAGCCGCAGCCATGCAGGCGGCACTACAGCATGCCAACATTACCGCCGATCAGGTCGATTACATCAATGCTCACGGGACCTCTACCCCCGCCGGTGATATAGCCGAAGCACAAGCCATTAAACAGGTCTTCGGTGACAGTGCTGGCCAATTGGCCATTAGCTCGACCAAGAGCATGATTGGTCACCTGCTGGGCGCGGCCGGTGTGGTGGAATCCATCTTCTCGTTGTTAGCGATTCGTGATCAGGTAGCACCGCCCACGATTAACCTGCAGCAGCCGGATGAAAGCTGCGACGGGTTGAATCTGGTGCCCAATGCGGCACAACAGCGCTCAATCGACGTTGTCATGTCCAATTCATTTGGCTTCGGTGGCACCAACGCCAGCCTGATTTTCCGCAAGGTGTGATGCGATTAAACCCGCACTAGCTGCGGGTTGTATCACGGTGGGCCTTGCGTAAACTGTTACACGCGTCATTAAGCGGGCACTTTATGAAATGGCTTTTTAAATCCTTCCTATTTGCCACCATTATCCTGGCAGGTTGTGCGGTTTGGTTGATGTATACACCGCTGCCGTTGCAACAAAAGCAAATCTTGCGTATCACGCCGGGTACGGGTTTCGAGCAGGTGCTTGATTCCCTAAACCAATTACAAGTTTTGGGTGAAAATGAGGCACAGCAGCAGGGGCGGCGCTTGGTCAGCCAAGCCTATGCCCGTGTCACCCATCTGGCAACGCATCTGCAAGTTGGTGAGTACCCCATCCAGCCAGGCAGCCGCTTAATTGACGTGCTGCGCGATCTCGATAAGGGCAATGTGCTGCAACATGCGTTTACCCTGGTTGACGGCTGGAACTGGAGACAGATTAAAGCCGCTCTCGCGACCGCCCCTTCGTTGCAACACAAAATACCCACTATGTCGCGTCAGCAACTGCTGGATGCGCTCCATATCAAAAAGTCCCGTATCGAAGGGCTGTTAGCACCGGAAACCTATTTTTATACCTTGGGCTCCAGTGATTTGGACATCGTGAAGCGCGCCCTCGATAGACGCCGCCAGACACTCAAGTCCCTTTGGTCAGAACGTGCCGACGATTTGCCATACGACACCCCTTACAAAGCCCTCATCATGGCGTCTCTGGTGGAAGAAGAAACCGCCGTGCCTGCCGAAATGCCGAAAATCGCCGGTGTATTTGTGGCACGCCTGCGACAAGGCATGCGCCTGCAAACCGACCCCACGGTGATCTATGCGCTGGGAGACGATTACAACGGTAATATCACTCTAAGCGATTTGTCCGTTCCCTCACCCTATAACACCTATCGGAATGCCGGGTTGCCGCCCACCCCGATTTCCATGCCTAGCCGGTTGGCAATTAAAGCGGCGTTGCACCCTGACGTAACCGGTAATCTGTATTTTGTGGCGCGCGGCAACGGCACCCATGAGTTTTCACGCACCTTAGCCGAGCACAATGCGGCGGTGCGTGAATATCAGCTCGACCGCCGCGATAATTACCGCTCGACCCCCACGGCGAAGCAATTGCAAGCAAAATCGCAGGAGGCCGCCAAATGACAGGCCGATTCATTACCCTGGAAGGCGTTGAAGGGGCGGGTAAATCCACACAACTGACTTTCATTGTTGACTGGCTCGAAAAGGCGGGAAAGGACGTAGTAGTCACCCGCGAACCGGGGGGCACCGGTGTGGCCGAGCGCATTCGCGAGTGCCTGCTACAGCAAGATGACGAGCCGGTGAGCGATATGGCCGAGTTATTGTTGGTATTCGCAGCGCGTGCCCAGCATATCGAGCAAAAAATACGTCCCGCTTTAGCGCGCGGTGCTTGGGTGTTGTGTGACCGTTTTACCGATGCCACCTATGCCTACCAAGGAGCAGGGCGGGGCTTGCCAGATTCTCAAATCGCCTGGCTAGAGCAGCAAGTCCAGCAGGATTTGCGCCCGGATGCGACGATATTGTTTGATATCGATGTAGAAAAAGGGCTGGAGCGAGCCGATAAACGTGCCGAGCGCGACCGCATTGAACAAGAGGACAGGGCCTTCTTTGAGCGCATACGCGCCAGTTACCTGAGCCGCGCCAAAGCCGAGCCCGAGCGATTCTTTGTGATTGATGGCGGCGCCTGCAAAACCGGCGTCAGCAAGCAGCTGGGCGCGGTGATGACCTATTTGCTGGAGGCAGTCGATGACGCAGCCCATTGATACCGCGAGTCAGCCGATGCAATGGCATGACGAAAGCTGGCAGCGGTTGTTGCAGCAAACTGCCCAGCAGCGCCTGCCACATGCCTTGTTATTAGCGGGGCCTGCTGGTTGTGGTAAACGACAATTTGCCGCCGCAGCTGCGGCCTTGTGGTTGTGTAACGCCCCCCAACCGCAGGGTGCTTGCGGCAAATGTCAGTCGTGCCACCTGATGCAGGTGGGCAGTCATCCTGATGTGCTGTTCCCCGAAACCAGTGGTAAAAGTGAACAGCTGCGTGTTAATGAAATCCGCGATGTGGTGGATTTTTGTGCCAAAACCGGCCAAATGGGGCAGCGTCGCTTGGTATTGCTGCAACCGGCCTGTCACATGAATCGCAGCGCTCAAAACGCCTTGCTGAAAACGTTGGAAGAACCGGGCGATGGCACTTTGCTATTGCTGGTGGCCGATAGCCCGCAATTATTATTACCCACCATCAAAAGCCGCTGTCAGCAGTGGTATTTTGCACCGCCCAGCATGGCAGATGCCTTGGCCTGGCTACAGCAACAAGGGCAGCAGAGTGGTGCTGCCGAAGCCGCATTGGCCGCTACTGCCGGTGCGCCTTTGCAAGCGGCCGCTGTGCTGGAAAGCGACTGGTTCCAACAACGTCAAGAGTGGATGACACTGTTGCTGCAATTGACGGGCGGCACCGCGTCCTTATCCGCCGCCAGTCGCCAACTGGCTAAATACCCGCAGCACGAGTTTTTGCAGGCGTTATGCCATTGGGCACATTACGCCTTGCGTTCGGGTTTTCTTCATCAAAAACCGGACGATGCGGCATTACAACAGATGATTGAGCTCATTCGCCGCATCGGTGCCCGCGCGCTTAGCCGCTGGCACGACAGCCTGCAAGAAGCCGTCGGACGACTGGAGCGCTCGGCGAACCTCAATAAAACACTACAGCTGGATCAGTTGCTGTGGATGTTGACGCCAAGTGGCGTCGCTACTACCCTTAAGAACAACGCATTAGCGTAATGATTTCATAACAATAGGAATAACCTCATGCGGGCACCCGGCGGCAAAGGCGGCATTCTCAACCTGAATATTCAAGATAAGGGCATCTTGTACGCTGCCTATATGCCGTTTTTGCGCAATGGCGGCATTTTTATCCCCACGCACAAAGTCTATAAGCTGGGGGCCGAGGTGTTCATGCTGCTCAACATCATGGACGCGGGCGAGAAAATCCCGGTGGCTGGCAAAGTCGTCTGGATTACCCCTAAAGGGGCACAAGGCAACAAGCGTTCAGGCATTGGCGTACAGTTTTCCGATCAGAGTGATCAAGCGCGCGTTACCATTGAAAACTATCTTGCCGGTTCGCTGGATTCGGATCGCCCCACCCACACCATGTAATGCCACTGGCCGTTTCGGTATAATCGCGGCATTTCCGCTTTGCCGAGACTGCCATGCTGTACCCCCTAGCTCGCCAGCTGTTGTTTTCGCTGCCGCCCGAGTTTTCCCACGATCTCACCCTCAACATGCTGCGCCATGGCGCAGGGGCGTTTTATCCGGCGCAAAAAAAGCGCAAACCCGTGTCGCTTTGGGGGCTGGAATTTGCCAACCCGGTTGGCTTGGCGGCGGGGCTCGATAAAAACGGTGATTGCATTGATGGCCTGGCCGCATTGGGCTTTGGCTTTATTGAAGTCGGCACCGTGACACCCAAACCGCAAGCCGGCAATCCCAAGCCGCGCATGTTTCGCCTGCCCGCCGCCGAAGGGCTCATTAACCGCATGGGCTTTAACAACAAAGGGGTGGATTATCTGGTGCGCGCCGTGGGAAAACGGCGTTTTGATGGCGTGCTGGGGATTAATGTCGGCAAAAACAAAACCACCCCGGAAGACAAAGCCGCCGATGACTATTGCTATTGCTTGGAGCGCGTACACGCCGAGGCCGATTATGTGGTGATGAACGTGTCATCGCCCAACACCCCCGGGCTGCGTAAGCTGCAACATGGCGATCAACTGCTGCGTTTGTTGGATGTAACTCGTGCCACGCAAACACGGCTCGACCAGCAAGCCGGCCGCCGTGTGCCGCTGGTGGTTAAAGTTGCGCCGGACAATGATGCCGATGCGTTGGCTGCCATGGCCGAGGCCTTTGTAGAATCCGGCATCGATGGTGTGATTGTCAGTAATACCACCATTAGCCGCACTGGAGTCGAGCAGCTGCCCCACGGCAACGAACAGGGCGGCCTAAGTGGCAAGCCGGTAAATGCGCTGGCGGATGAAGCGCAGCGCACGTTAAATAGCTGTTTGAATGGGCGTTTGCCGTTAATCGGCGTGGGAGGTATTACCGATGCCAATGCCGTGGCGCGTAAACAGCAGCTGGGCGCTGATTTAGTGCAGCTATATACTGGGTTTATTTATCATGGGCCGGCGCTGATCGCCGATGCGGTCGATGCGTGGCAAGCGTAAAAAGCTGGGAAAAAGAAAGCCCGGCTAAGCGGGATATGCAGTAGCCGGGCAAGTGCGGTGTTGTAGGTTAGCCAATGTTTTTCAAGTTTTGCACACCGGCAACACCTACCATGCCATAATTCTGGTCGGTACGTCCTTCGCGCCAGCCGTTGAGCCAGCTACTGCGACATATCAGACTGTTGAATGGGCAGAAGTCACGGGATCGGCCGTTGACGCCTGCGCTGTAACCTTTACTGTAAGCTCGTTTCGATGGATCTCTCTTCTGTCTTTTCATGACGCTTTCCTGTCGTTGGTCTGCAGTGTGAAAATCAGGATCGACCGGCGACTGACTGTGGCCTTCGTGGCGCACCTTATGCCAGGTCGGCTGTATCGGCGTTTCCTTTGCCGATCTGTCCAAATAAAATGGACTACTCCAGTATGGAAGACGCGCAGGGCATGTCCAAGAAGAAAGCAGCATATGGATATGACGTAACTAGTCTCAAAATTCATAACGAAACCACTTTGACACCCAAGCCAAAGTGGTTGATATGCCACAGATGACGTGGCGGACAAAAGAAGGTTTCAGTGACTTATATGGCACAACAACATGATGTCCTCATTACATCCGCGCCCGGCATGGCCAAATTATTGGCCAGTGAATTGGCTCGACTGTCACTGGAAGTAACACCACAGGGTGAGGCGGCGGTGCTATTTCAAGGCAGCCTGCGTGACGCCCTGCGGGTGTGTTTGCATTCGCACTTGGCCGAGCGGGTGCTGTGCCGTTTGGTTAGTTGTGAGGTGCCAGCACGCGAGGCGGCAGTTTCCTTGGCCGAAGCCTTTGATTGGCAACAACATATTGCCCAAGCCGATGCTGTGCACGTGGAAGTGGAAACCAGCGGCAAGGTGTTGGTCAACAAGCTCGCTGTGGCGCGAGACTTTATTGCCGCCGCCCCCATGCAGCTTAATTTAAGCCCCAAGGCACATAACGCCTTGACGATTCACCTGTTTGTCACGCCGGAAAAAGCCGAGCTATCTATTGACCTGTCTGGCGAGCCGCTACAACGTCGCGGCTATCGCTTGGCTGGCGGCCGCGCCCCCCTGCGTGAAACCTTGGCAGCCGCGCTGTTGCTCAGTGCCGATTGGCAGGCCGACAAACCTTTGCTCGATCCCTTTTGTGGTAGCGGCACCATACTCATCGAGGCGGCCTTAATGGCGCGTCGCATTGCCCCGGGCAGTCTGCGTTCCTTTTTCGGCTTTCAGCAGTGGAGTGGCTGCCCGCAAGATCTTTGGCCAGCCTTGCTCGAAGAAGCCGAAAAACAACAACAGCCCTTGCCAGATGACATCTTCATCAAAGGATTTGATGCCGATCTAGGCGCGTTACGCAACACACGCACCAATGCCGAGCGGGCAGGGGTATGGCAGGACATCCACGTAGAAAAACGCGAGCTGGGCGCACTGAAACAACGCGACTTCGGACGCGAACTGCCAGCGGGTTTAGTGGCCACCAATCCCCCGTGGGGCGAACGGCTGGAAGAAGCCGCCAGCGCCGGTTGGCTGCATGCAGCGCTAGGCCACAAGGTGGCATCGCTTGCACCCGATTGGCGCGTTAGCCTGCTGGGTGCCAATGTGGAAGTAATGGACCGCAGTGGCATGCAGCTAGAAAGCCAGCACACGCTGTTGAATGGTGCCGAAAAGAATTGGATTCGCCAGTATCTGCCCCGCAAATCCGCGCCAACCACCTTGCTGCAACCAGGCGAAGCGCAGTTTGAGCTGGAAGAACAGGCCAAACCGCTGTTTAATCGCCTGCGCAAAAACGGGCGCTATTTAAAAGGCTGGCTAAAACAACAAAATATCCAAGCCTATCGTCTTTACGACCGCGATTTGCCCGAGTTCAACTTCACTTTGGACATCTACGGCGACAAGGTGCTGATGCAAGAATGGAAAGCACCCGCCAAAATTCCGCAAATTAAAGTGCGTGAACGGCGTAACTGGGCGCTGAGTGCAGTACGCGCCAGCCTAGGCTGCCACCGGGAACAATTGTTACTGCGTACCCGTGAGCGACAAAAGGGCAATCAGCAGTATCACAAGCTGGGCGAGCAGGGGCGTTACGATATCGTGCGCGAAGGGCAGGCGCGATTGTTGGTCAATCTGCGCGACTACCACGACAGTGGTCTTTTCCTTGATCACCGTTTGATGCGTCTGCGTTTGGCAAATGAAGTGGCTGGCAAACGCTTTTTAAACTTGTTCGCCTACACCGCCAGCGCCACCGTGCATGCCGCACTGGGTGGAGCCAAAGCCAGTGTCACGGTCGATTCCTCCAAGCGTTATTTAGGCTGGGCAGCTAACAACTTGGCACTGAATGGCTTCTCTCGTTCCGCCCATCGCTTGGTATGCACCGATGTACGCCGGTGGTTGACAAAAAATCACGATGAATTTGATGTGATCTTCTGTGATCCGCCAACCTTTTCCAACAGTAAAGGCCGCGATGATTTCGTGGTGCAGCGTGATCACGCCGAACTCATTCGTGATTTGATGAAACGACTGGCACCGGGTGGTGTGTTGTTCTTCTCGTGCAACTTCCGTCAATTCAAACTGGATGACGACATCAGCCGCTGGTATCAGGTGCGCGATATCAGCCGTGCCACGTTGGATAAGGACTTTTCTCGCCACCCCGACATTCACCATTGTTTCGAGATTCGCGATGACATTTGATTTTTATCTCACCGAAGGCTGCCACCTGTGTGACGAAGCCGAGAAATTGCTGCTTATGCTGGTACCGGCAGAGGCACTGAACAAAATCGATGTGGCCGATGATGATGCACTTATGCAGCGCTATGGCGAGCGTATTCCGGTCGTGGCGCAGGGCGATACGGAATTGAATTGGCCGTTTAGCTTATTAGAGCTGCAGCAATTTATTAAGCCAAGCTAAAAAGCAGCAGCTTAAACGTAACAAAAAAGGCGCACCTAAATGCGCCTTTTGGGGTCGATTCTGCGGAGCCTTAAGGCGTGCAGTTACCAATCCAGCTCGCGTCCCCTTTGATGGTCATAGTACCGCCACCCGTGTCATGCAAGGTGATTTCTGTCTTGGTGGTGTAGCGGGTTTTATCGCTGTTAATGGTGACCCAGCCCTCACCCGATGCCGCATGGCGGCCATGACAGCTGACTTTCCAATGGCCTTCGCCCTGGGCAAAATCGAACGACTCTACCTCGCAGCCTGATTTTTGTGTCTTCTGCATTTGTTTTTTCATCGACAAGCTGGCTTGCTCTGGTGTCACGCATTGTCGAAAGGTGCGCGGCGGCGGGGTAAACGGCATGCCCGGCATCAGCATGGTGACGGTAATTTCCCATTTTCCCGGTTTAACGCTGTAATTCGAATCCGCCAGAGCAGTTACTGGCGAGGCAAAAAGGCTCAATAATAAAACAGTGAGTAGCTTTTTCATGTGACACCCTGTTGTTGGAATGGCTATATAGTGGCGGTTGAACGTGTTTTGTGCAATATCAGTGTGCACGTTAAAGTGCGGCTAAACGGGCAGAAAGCCCCGAATATCGCTGCGTGCGTTGCTGTAATGCCTGCTGGAAAATATGGCTGTCTGATTCCAGCAGGATCAGTTCCGACTTGGCGCGAGTGACCGCAGTGTACAACAGCTCTTTACATAGCACCGGCGATAATTGCGACGGCATGTGCAGCAACACGCGGTCATACTCCGAGCCTTGCGACTGATGCACACTAATCGCCCAACCACCTTGGCTGCGGGTTTCTAGCTGCTGCGGCAGCACCCAGCGTATCGTTTTATTGTGAATAAAAGCGACCCGCAACCCCAGTGTCGGGTGTAGTAGCGTGATGCCCATGTCACCATTCATCAGCCCAAGGTCATACAGGTTTTGGGTGATTAAAAGCGGTTGGCCGGCATACCATTGGCGGTTGTCGATGAGCTGTTGGCGGAATAACACATCAGTAATTTGTTGGTTAAGTGCTTCCAGTCCATCAGGGCCATGCCGCAGTGGGGTGATGAGCTGTTGGTTGGCCAGCTTCTCTAACAGTGTCTTTGCCCAGGCATCGGCACCTTCCGCCGTTGTCGGACGGGTGTCGTGCATGTGGTGCAACAAAGTGCGGATGCCGTTTTTACTGTCTACAAGATGCTGTTGACGCCATTTGGCGGTAAGCGGGTGGCGCTGAACGGTATCCGGATATGTCGCAAAGGTTTGCTCGACTAAAGCTGCATCTTGTTGGTTAATGGCGTCGGCCAATTTGATAATGCCTTGCACCCCGTCCGCCCGCCAATTTTTGCGAAGTTTGGTGGTGTGCTGTGCCAAGCGGGAGCCGTTTTGTGGTGCCGTTTCATAATGGCAACCGGCTTCGGCAATGTAGGTCAGCGTGTCGGCTGTGTAGGCGGCTTGATCGGCCGTATCACATAACGACGCCATGACCGCACCAGCCTCGACGCTAGCGAGTTGATCTTTATCGCCCACCAACAGCAACTGGCAATGTGCCGGTAACGCCATTAACAACGCATGCATGGTGTCGATATCCACCATAGACGCTTCATCGACCACCACTAAATCGGCCGCCAGCGGGTTATCGGCATGATGCCGAAAGTGACGGCTATTGTGCCGCGAGCCAAGCAAGCGGTGCAGGGTAATGACATGGCGTGGTAAGTGATTGGTGTCAAATGGCTCAAGATAGGGCTTGTCCAATGCTTGAGTAATGGAATCGGTTAGGCGCGCTGCCGCTTTACCTGTGGGGGCAGCCAAGCGGATATGCAAAGGGCGTTGCTGACGCCGAAAGCGCTGTTGCTGGATAAGTGCCAGCACATTCACCACCGTGGTGGTTTTGCCGGTGCCTGGCCCCCCCGTGATGATGCCAATGCCACTACGACAAGCCAGAGCACAGGCAATCTTTTGCCAATCGGGCGACACGTTATTTTCTGAAAAGAGGCGGTTGAGGTCATCCGCCAAATCGGCCGCCGCATAACCGGAAGTGGCAAGGCGCGTGGCAATGGCTCGCGCAATATCTACCTCAAGCTGCCAATAGCGTTGCAAATAAAGCCGATCATGCTGCTGCACCAGCGGCGTAGCGCCGGTATCGCTAACGAGTGGGTTATCCGTTAGATACGGCGATGCCCATGTCCAACCAATTTGTTTAGCGGCTGTCGGCAGTTGTGATAAGGGCAGGCATAAATGCCCTTGAGCGAGCTGGTAGCTCACTAAGGCAGCAAGCTGGCAATGCGCCGCAGTGGCTGTCGGGTAACGTTTCTGCAAAAAAGCGGCTAAGGCCAAGTCGATGGGGCGCAGACCAGCAGAAATGACCGGTTGCGCCTCATCAGTTTCCTCAAATGCCAAGTTACCTTGTTGTGGCATAGGTTACTTGATGAAAGAGAAAATATTTTGGAAGAAATCGCCTATCAGTGGCAGCGGCTTTGCTTCTCCCTGGCAGGCGTTAACCAGCCCCATAATCCAGAAAATAAAGATGATGATGGACAAGATCCAGCCCACAACGGGAATCCACGGCAAAATGGCAGCAGCGATCATTAGCCCCAACATTTGCCGAAGGTGAAACGCACCAAGCGATGTTTTATCGCTGCTGTGCATAATTAAAGCAATAATCCAGCCAATCAAGGTGATGTAGCTGATAATGGCAATAGTTTTTCCGTTATCTGATGATCCGCTCATAGTGTCCTCACGTATTGTTCTCGTATTATGGCGTTAAATGTTGGTTTCGTGCGCGGCGAAATTCGACCGCAGCTAACCTATCTTATCTATAAATACGGTGAAGTGAAGCGGTGGCGATAAATTGTTGCAGGGAGCGGCTGCTCCCTGCGAATGACGGGTTGAAAGGATGTTAGGCGAATAAACGGAATCTTTCCTGGTCGTCCATGTATTCCTTATCACCGATGGGCTGCTCGTTAGAGCCAAACGGCATCTGCGCTGACAGTTTCCAGCTTTCAGGCAAGCCCCATGTTTTGGCAACTTCATTATCAATTAGCGGATGATAATGCTGCAGGCTGGCACCAATATCGGCCTGAGCTAATGTTGTCCATACGGCAAATTGTGCCATGCCGGCGGCGTTATCCGAGAACACGGGGAACTTGTCGGCATACAATGGAAACTTTTCTTGCAAGTCTTTTATGACATTCTGATCTTCAAAAAACAGCACAGTGCCTGCGCCGGCTGCAAAGCTGTCAATTTTTGCATCAGTTGGCGCAAAGTTTTCTGCCGGCACAATGGCTCGCAGCGTCTCTTTCACTAAATCCCAAAACTTCTGATGTTCGCCATTGAACAACACGACAACACGCGAGCTTTGCGAGTTAAATGCCGAGGGAGCTTCGCGTACGGCCGAGCGGATCAGCGCTTCCGTCTCGTCTTGTGACAACGGCAAGTTGTCGCCCAAAGCATATTGAGTGCGACGTCGTTTGAAAATATCAATAATGTCCATGAAAAATTCCTTACTACCTTGGGTGATGTTTCGTGACCTGTGTAATGTAATGAGCCAGCAGCCACTTGAGAAGATGGATAATCAGGAAACAGTGTTCAATAAATGGAACAATAGAATGGGATTATGCCGTAGGTTGTCGTTGATTGAGTGTCGTTTCCATGGCATCCAGTAGTTGCACTTGGGCAGGTAAGGTAAATAATCCTTGGCTGTCTGCATTGATGCCGCGTAGGAAGAAATATACAGCACCGCCCAAATGCTGTGCTGGGTCGTAATTAGGTAGACGTCGTTGCAGCAGCCGGTGCAAGGCTTGTTGGTAAATTAATGCTTGCAGCTCATAGCGGTGCGACAACATGGCCTGCGCCATATTTTCCTGGGTATAGGCCGTATCGTTCGCCCCCAGCCAGTTGGATTTGTAGTCCAGCACGTAGTAGCGCCCGTCGACACAAAACAGCAGGTCGATAAAGCCTTTCAGCATGCCGCTTAGGCGTTTTTCATCCAGTAAGGGGCGTTCGCCGGGCAATAATTGCGCGGCGAGGGCATCCAGCTCGGTGGTGTCGAGCGTGTCGGTGCGCAGCCAAAATTCTGCTTCGGTGAGATGGGCGTCGAGTTGTATTAATTGTGCCGTTTGTTCGGGCAAGCGCAGGGGCGTAAACAACAGCTGCTCTAGCCAGTCGGCCAGCAGCGGTTGGGCGTCTTGCCATTGTGGTTGTCGGCAAAAACGTTCCACTAATTGCTGAATACTCTGGCGATTGGGTTGGTCGCCATCCATTAACTGCTGGCGTGTATCCGGTTGCAAGGCGGCTTCCAGCAAAGCGTGTAGCAAATTACCCGCGGCCGCACCGCGTTCAAACGCGTGAATGCCGCTGTTAGTTGTGATTTGTGAAGCCGCTTCGTTGTCGTCTTCTTCGTCTAACCGCTCCAAATCGGCACGAAACAGGCTGCTGCTGCGCTGGCGGTACAGGCCGGAATAGCTGGTCACTCGCCAGTAGGGCGGGCGACGTGTGGGCAGCTCGGGCGCTTCGCTTAATAGTGCAGGACGGGTTTCGTCCGGTGCACTGATTGCGTTGTCGGTCACTTCACGGTCGAGGGTGATGGTCTGTCCATCGGCTAGAGCGGCCAGGCGTTCATCCATGGCCTCTTCATTGATATGCGCTTCGCCAAACAGCAAACGGCCAATAGCGGTGGTCTCCAGTTGGTGTTTACCGCTTTTGCCCACCGCGCCGCGCTTGTTAAGTGCTAAACCAACCCAGCAGGCATGGCGTGCGCGGGTCACGCCCACATACAGTAGGCGCATGGATTCGTTTACATCATCTTCAAGTTTGGGGTCAGGCGCGATGCTGACAAAGGGCATCATCACTAAGGGATATTCCAACCCTTTGGATTGATGCAGTGTCACTATGCTTAAACGCTCGCGCTCGCTTTCCAAACGCGGTGCCAACTCGGGGCTGTCGTCGCTGCTTTTGGTTTGCTCGACGATGGCGGTGGCAAAGTAGTGCAAGAGGGCGGCTTTGCCATCGAGTTGCTGGCTGGCGTCTTGCAGCAGCTCGGCCAGATGGAACAGGTTGGTGAGGGTGCGTTCGTCTTTTTGTCGCTGCGGCAAATCCAGCTCGTGCACCAGTTGGTGCAGCATGGCCAGCACGCCGCGATATTGCCACTGGTCGTGAAAGGCGCGAAATTGCGTTAACAGGGTTTGCCAATGGGCGTCGTCTTCCAACTGCTGCGTTAATTCATCGAGTGAATAGTTCAGCAAAGGGGTGACCAGCGCATTGCGAATCAGCCGCGCATCATGCGGTTGGGCGATAGCTTCCAGCAGGGTCAATAAATCCTGTGCTTCATCGCTGGCATAAATGCTGGTTTTGTCAGAAAGAAATACCGCGCTGATGTTGTGATGACTCAATGCAGATTGCAGCCGTTTAGCCTGACTGCCGGTGCGCACAAGCAGGGTAATGTCTTGCGGCCGTAGGGGGCGAAAGCTGTTATCGCTAAGCGCACGAAAGCCTGCGCGATTTTGCTTTCCTAACACCAGTAATTCGGCAATTTGGTTGGCAAAAACCTCGGCCAGTGCATCCTGACAAGCCCCGGTGGATTGCAATTCAAAAGGCGGATACACCAGCGTCATGGGAGACACGGGTTCGCCGTCTATCTCGAAAATCTCGTTGCGCCCATTGGCCGCCACGGGTTGAAACGGAATCAGCTCGTGGCCAAATACTCCCGCCTCGGTGTCACTTAAAGGAGATGTATCAAACAGACAGTTGGTGGCATCTACCATGCCTTGGCTGGAGCGGAAATTGGTGCCCAGCGTGTGGCGGTGGCTTTCCGCAATGGCTTCCTTGGCGTCAATGTAGATATCAATATCGGCACCACGGAAGCCATAAATGGCCTGCTTGGGGTCGCCAATGACCAGCCATAAGTAAGCGCTGGCATCACGGTCGCGGTAGATATGCTGGAAGATGGCATACTGCGCCGGGTCGGTATCCTGAAACTCGTCAATCAAGGTGCAAGGCCAGGCGTCAAATAACTGGTTGGCCAGAGTGCGCTGCGGGTTGTTTTCCAGTGCGCGTTGCAGCGCGGTAATCATGCTGTCGTAGGTGATATGGGCGCGGCTTTCCAGCTGACGCTCGATTTCCACATCCGTCCAGTTAGCGGCATGGGTGAGTAGTGCTTCGCGCGGGAAGGTGATCTCGGCCTTGGCGTCCAAATACACCGCTAGCTCATTTAACGCCGCTTCGATATTGGCGGGGATGTCTTGCTGTTTGTGTTTGTTCCAACGTAGACCGGTCGGGGTGAAGACGGCTTCGACGCGGCTTAAATCCCCTGTGTCGATGGCATCATTCAATATTTTGCGACGTTTGGCTGTGCAGGTTTTTTTGCTGAGGTATTTACCCGCCAGCATGGCATCCAGCCAATCATTTAATTGTTGCTGCTCCTGCCGCAGGGCGCGTACTGCCTTGTCTTCCAACTGGGAGAGCACTTGTGAATCGGCAACAAACTGCCCGATGGCATCCGGCAGCGGCTGTTGTTCCGTTGCTTCATTTGTGTCGATTTCATTATTTGCTGCGTTTTTCAAACGGGCAGGCGTATTTAAGCCTTCTTTGTTTAATTGGTTTGCCAACGTTGCCGGTTGTTGCTGAATAAATTGCCGCCAGTAGTCGTCAAAGGCTTGCTGGGTTAAACCGGCGGTATCGGTTTCCAGCTCCTGCTCAAAGGTTTGCCGGGCGGCAAAGGCAAAACGTTTTAATACCCGCTGACAAAAACTGTGGATGGTGTAAATGCCCGCCTTGTCCATTTGCCGAGCGGCCTCGGTGCAGCGTTTGGCCAGAGCCTGTTGGTTGTCGGCGCAGGCGGCAAGCAGCTCCTCCATAAAAGGGTCACGCGGCGATATGCCATGGTTCAGCACCGCAGCTGCTTCGTCCAAGCGTTCACGAATGCGTTGGCGCAATTCGCGGGTAGCGGCGCGGGTAAAGGTGAGCACTAAAATTTGTTCGGGCGGCAAACCGTCTGCAAAGGCGGTGCTGCCCAAGCCGAGTACCAAACGCACATAAAGCGCGGCCAGGGTGTAGGTTTTACCGGTGCCAGCGCTGGCTTCAATCAAGCGGCTGCCATCCAGCGGTAACGTGAAGGGGTTGAGTGGCGCTTGGCTCATGCAGCGTCCTCCTTGGTGTTCAAGGTGGCAAACAGTGCGCCATACAGGTGCTGCGCCCAAGCAGCGAAAGGTGGTTCTTGGGTGGCACCTGGCCAGATATCATCGAAATCACTAAAGGCGCGTTGCACGGTGGCGTCCTCATAATCCTTGTCAAAGGCTTTTTGGCAATCGGTATAGTCGCCACCGGCCAACCAGCTTAACGCGGCCTGGCGGCCAACAGGCAAGGGGCGCGAGCAGGCTTCAAGCCAAATGGCGTAAATGGCGTTAAGTTGTTGTTGAGCCTCGGCGGCATCAATGGCGGTGAAGTGCGCCTGGGCATCGCGTCCGACGAGGTGGGTGTCCCACGCCAAGCCCGCCGCTTGTGCGGCCAAATGTTTCAGCCAATGTTTGCAGAGCTTGTCGTAGCGCCACTGTTTCTTCTTGGCTTTCAGGTTGCTGGCAGTCATGTCCGCCAGAAAGCGTTCCCCATTGCTTTCGGCCTGCCAGAGGTTATCGAGAGTGACGTCCCATTGGGCGCTGTGTTCTCCGGCGGTTGCCGTTAGGCTCAGTGTTTGCGGCGGCAGGCGTTTGGCAGCGCCGCAACTGGCCTGAAAGCGGCCTTGAATGTCGCCCGCTACGCGCTTTGCTTCGCTAAGATAAGGGCTGGCAAAGTGCCCGGCAGGCAGCTCGCCACTGGCCAGTTGGCGGCGTTCCAGTTGTGGCCAATCATCAGAGGGGTGATCCACAAAAGTTTGCCTTAGCTGCCAGGCTTGTAAGTTGTCCAGATCAAATGGCTCGGTGTCGTCGCCTTGCTCCGCAAGATCTTCGAAGCGGCAACGCAAGCGTTGCTCGAAGAACACATTAACCGGCTGACGTAATAAGCTCACCCATTGTGATAAATGCAATTCGCTGGGCGACTCAATGGGCGCAAATGGCGCGGGGTTATCGGCCGCGGGCGTGGTGTTATACAGAGAGAACCATTCACTGTTATAGGTGGGCGGCGTGTTTTCCGCTTCAAAATAACGGCGGCTGAAAGTCGCTAAGGGCAATTCTTCGGTGAGGTAATCGCTGGCTTTCCCGCCATCTGGCGCCGTCCAATTGGCATCCACATAGTTGCGCACTTGCTCAACCAAAATCGAGGCAGGGATGGCTTCGTTATTGCGAATATTGTGTCCTACCCAACTGATGGTGAGGCTGTCGCGTACACTCAACAGGGCTTCCAAAAACAGGTATTGGTCGTCGTTGCGACGGTCGCGGTCGCCGGGGCGGTAACCGTTTTGCATTAAATCAAAATCGGGCTGCACGGTTTCGCGCGGATATTCACCGTCACCCATGCCCAATAAAAATACCTGCTTGAATGGCAGGGCACGCATGGGCATCAGCGTGCAAAAGGTAATGCCTCGGAAGGCCAATTGCTGGCTTAAACCACTTTGCTGCACCTTGTCGAGCCAGCCACTGCGTGCTTGCGCCAAGGGCAGGGGCGCGTCAAAGTCGGCCAGGGCGCAATCTTCCTGCCAGCTGTTTAAGGCTTGTTGCAGGCTGGCGAGCAGCTCGCGGTCGTGGCTGTCTTGGGGCAAAAAGAACGCCTCAAGTAATTGGCTGAAAAGCACCTGCCATTCAGCGGGCGTATGCGACTGCGCCAGCCGTTTACGATAGGCATCAATCTGGTCAATGAAGCGGCTTAATTGTCCCAGTGCCTCGCCTTGGTTGGCGCTGACTTCGTCGACATTGGCCAGGTCATCCCAAAGCGGCGTGTCGCCTGCGCAATAACCGGCCAGCAATTGGTCGATGCCGGCACGCCAGGTGTTGCAGGCGTTATCGGGCAGATTAAAGGCGCTGGCTTTGTGTGAGCCGTCTAGCCCCCAGCGAATATGGCTTTGTTCAATCCACCGAGCCACCAGCTCCAAGGCGGCATCGTCCAATTGGAAAACCGCTTGTACGCTGGGAAGGGACAATAGTTCCTGCAGTTCGCTTTGCGTTAAACGCTGATGGGGCAACTCCAGCAAATAGCTCACCGCCATGAACAAAGGGCTGTCGGTGACTTGATGGCGGTCGCTAATGGCATAGTCCAGATGACGACTATCATGGTGCGGAAAACGGTTGAATACTGCCTCGATATGGGCGCTGTAGAGGTCGATGTTGGGGGTCATCACCAGCACATCGCCATAGCGTAAATCGGGCTGGTCGGCGAATAAGGCCAGCAACTTATCATGCAAGATTTCCACCTCGCGCTGGCGGCTGTAGGCGGGCAGAAAAGTCAGGCCAGGGTGGTTCGGTAACGGCTGCTTTTCAGCCGCCGTCGGTGCGTTATCGAGAATGGCCTGCTGAATGTCGCTGATAATGGAATCGCTGCGTGTGGCCTCGGCCGCGGGCAAGAAAATCTCGGTCTCGATGCTTTGCAGGCGTTGGCTTTCTGGCGGCTCATATTCCAGCAGCAAACGAATGAAATCACGCCCCTGCGCGCCCCAGTTGTTTAGTAATGGATTGGCCAGGGTGTCGTCGGCTTCTTTACTGGCCCAATAGTCTTGTGACGGGTTGAGCATCAGTAATAAAAGCTGGCAATGATTCGACAGCGCATATAGCGCCTCAAGCAGCTGTTTGGGCAAAGAGCTGATGCCAAACAAAATAATGCGTTTGGGCAAGCCTTGTGCTTGGCCGCTTTCTACCTGACGCATAAACGCTCGATGCAAATGCGCCCGTGAACGCTGGCGTTCGGCGGCGGGAATATCGGCAATTAACGCTTGCCATAGGCTGGCCTGCCAAGCTTCGTCTTCTCCCAAATTACACAGTTTTCCTGCCTCCCATTGCAGCAGCCAGTCACTGCGATACAGCTGATATTGGTCGAGCAAATCGGCCAGCTTGCGCGCCAGCTGAAAGCGTTTGGTGAGGTCATTGGCATCGGCCAGGAAACCGGCGGGGCGGGCAAACTCCGGGCGTTCAACCAGCTGCGGCAGTAAACGGAAAATGCGCCACTGCAAGCTGCTTTTATTAAACGGCGAAGGCGTGCCCAGCAGTTCTGGCGACAACACCCGTTGGTACATTTCCCATAAAAAACTTGCCGGCATGGGAAAACGCATACTGGCACTAATGCCATTGCGCTGTGCTTGTTGCAGCTTCAACCAATCGGCCATGCCATTCGACTGCACCAGCACAATATCTTCTTCCAAAGGCGGCAGCGGCTCGGCATCGCAGCGGCTAAAGGCAATTTCCGCTAAGGTTTCCAGCTGATTAGCATAAATAATGGCAAAGCCCGGCTGCATGGCATTCCTTGTTAACGTTGTTGTGAGGCCTGTTGGTATTGTTCATGGCGGCCAATAAAAAGCAATGTTGACTCAAGCCCGACATGACATACTCATAAGCAAACACCGAAACGGAATAGGCTTATGGCTAAAAACACTTCCTTATCTGACAATCTCGTGAAGGCTTACCAAGAAACTCACTATCAAGTGTACACCCAACCACCTATTACCTTATTAATCGACCAGCCGAATACTGGCTTGGCTGGCCTTTACCAGCAACATGCCGTGCAAAGTGCAGCCTTCATCACCGCCTGCAATCCTGCCAGCCAACAAACCGAGCCAGAAAAGAATCAGCAGCTACAGCAACAATTAGCAGATAAGTTGGCAGCACAGGGCTACCCCTTTATTGACGGCATTGGCCAAGACCCTAAACACCAATGGCCGGGCGAGCCGAGCTTTTTGGTGCTGGGCATCACACAAAAAGAAGCAGAAGCGCTTGGCAGGCAATTTGGGCAAAACGCCATTGTGTGGGTGGGGGAGGACACTTGCCCGAGGTTGTTGCTATCGATTTGATACACCAGCTCTAGCGGACGAAAAAGCATGTATGGTAGAGATATCAACAAGTTGTGATTCCATGCGGCTTTCCCTGCTTTAATATACAGCATGAGCAGGGATGAAGTGCCGTTGTTTGTGTTTCGTTTATTTCGTTTATATACTATGACCAAACGAGCAAATTGAGAATAGGGGAGATGCAAGATGACCCTACAATCCATCACCTCATTGCCCACGCCAGAGGAGGTTCAACAGGCACGCGATTCCAGTCGTGTATTATCCAAATATGCCGATGCGCAGCGTGTACATCTCACACTGCGTGGAGATAACAGTCACACTGATGAAATGATCTTGCCTGGGCACGTAGTACACATTTTGCTTAATGTGCTCTCCGAGATGGCTCAAGGCAACGCTGTTAGCCTGATTCCTTATCATCAGGAGATTGGCACACAAGAAGCGGCCGATTTGCTCAATGTCAGCCGGCCACACCTCGTCAAATTGCTCGAAGACGGTGCTATAGATTTTCACAAAGTCGGCACGCACCGCCGTGTTCGTCTTACAGACGTGCTGGCATACAAAGAAACGATTGCGATAAAACGACGCCAAGCGTTGGATGAATTAGGTGCTCTATCCCAGCAAAAAGACATGGGGTATTGAGTTAATGCGACGTTTTACGGTCGTTTACGATGCTTGTGTGTTATATCCCGCCCCGCTGCGTGACACATTAATGCGTTTGGCAATGATTGATTTGTATCATGCTCACTGGACAGACAAAATTCACGACGAGTGGATTAACGCGTTATTGCGTCGCGGTAAATATGATCGAGCCATGCTAGAACGCGTCCGTGACCTCATGGACGCACATGCAAAAGATGCAAAGGTGACTGGCTATGAAGCGTTAATTGATGCGTTGACCTTGCCCGATCCAGATGACCGGCATGTGTTAGCGGCCGCCATTCATTGCCATGCAGATGCAATTATTACGTTTAACCAAAAGGATTTTCCTCCCTCGGCGTTAAAACCTTATGGTATTGAGCTATTGCATCCCGATGATTTTATTTGTTACCAGATTGATCTGGCCCCCGGTGCCTGTTGCCAAGCCATCCGTCAGCAACGTGCTGCACTAAAACACCCTCCTTTGACTATCAAGCAATTTCTAGCCATTCTTCAAAAACAACAATTGCCGCAAACCGTTTCACGATTACAGCAGTACAGCAATTTTCTCTAATAGTATGTGCATCTATTTATGGTGGGGAAAGTTTGCTGCTTTATTTAATAGGTGGCGCAGGATGCTTGCCCCAAGCTGATTTTACTGGTGTGATTAGGGCTGTCCCATAACTAAGACAACAAAAATGACTGCCGACTATAACACCTTAAAAAAACGCCAACGCGACGAGCGCGACAACTGGCCAACCAACCTCTCCCTGCGCGTCCATCGCGCCCTAAGCTGGCTCAATCGCGCTGAACAAGAAGACGACCCGGACAGCCGCTTCATCTTTCTGTGGATTGCCTTCAACGCCGCCTACGCCACCGACATCGACAGCCGTGTATTCAATGGCGAAAAAGCCGTTTTTAATGCTTTTTTTGAAAAACTGCGTGACCTGGATGTCAACGACAAGCTAGGCAAACTGGTGTGGGAAAAATACCCCAGCGCCATTCGTGTACTGCTCGACAACCCCTACGTTTTTGCCGATTTCTGGGCGCACCAAAACGGTCAACTCACCGAAGCCGAATGGCAAGACAAATTCACCAAAGCCCGTCACTTCGCACAAATGTCGCTTGCCAAACAAGACGCCGCCGGTGTACTCGCCATCGTGTTTAGCCGCATCTACACGCTTCGTAATCAAATCATCCACGGCGGCGCCACCTGGCAAGGCCAAGTCAATCGCGACCAAATCCGCGACTGTATGGCCATTTTGGATGACGTAGTGCCCACGCTCATTGAGCTGATGATGGACAACCCCAACACCCTCTGGGGCGACCCGGCTTTTCCGGTGGTGGAGGCTAGCTAATGGGCGGGATAAAACCAGTTTGTTCTAGCGTGCGTACCAAGCAACGCATGAGGTAGTTGTTGGTGAAGCAAACATAATAAATGCGTCCATTGGTTTTAAGTGGCTTAATGAAGTCGGCAGCTTTCATTTTGGCAATGAGATGGGTTCGTTGACGTGATGAAAGGCTGGGCAAAGCAGCATTCAGGTCTGCCGTCTTGAACTCTTGTTTCTTCAAGCCCAATCGCAACACCTTAGCCTCATCCTTGTTGATATAGCCGCGGTTAATGGCCATTTCCAGTGTTGGCAGTAAAACCCGCTGGAGCAGGAAGTCAAAATCTAACAGTTTGTTGACTTTGCTAACTTCTTCTAACACACCACTTAATACATAATCACACCAATCGAGCAGAGCTGCATCACTGCCCACATCGGCGGCAGACAACTTGGCATAATATGCATCTCTATCATTACAAAACACCGCTGTTGGGTTAAGAATCTTGCCACTTTGTACGTTGAAGCCATATTTGATTAGCAGCGCATAGGTGACCAGCCGAACCGTGCGGCCATTGCCATTACCAAAAGGGTGAATCCACACAAAGCGATGGTGTGCCAGAGCGGTTTTCAATAAATCATACTTGCTGGCATCGGCGTCATTGATAAAGGCCAGCCATTCATCCATAAAAGGCTGCACCTGGTAGTGCTCGGGCGGTAAGTGTTGAGAGCCGGCAATGCCCACATTCCATGTTCAATTTTCTGCTCAACATACTCCGATATAGTGGTGCGGTTGCCTTCAATGCGTGCCGACCCGACACTTTCCATTAGATGAAAAATGCGCTTTAGTTGAAAAAATATCCAAGGGCGAGTGGTGCCAGCCAACTGCAAGCGACGTAAGTGGTTTAGCTCCATCAATGTGTCCACCAGCGGGGAATCAAAAGATGGGCTTACTAATCTCAGATTATATACATCGGATTTATTCATTAACTACATCGCATGATTGTAATTTGTTGATTTTTAAGTGTATAAAATTTAATGCAAATAACATTAACTACAATACCACCTCTTCGATACTAACATGAAGGAAATTTGTAAGCTGCTTGACATGCGACAGCATGAGTCCTCAACGTCAAAGTGATACTATAGTGATACTTTAATTCTTCAGCCGGGAATAAAACCATGAAAGTGGAGCTGGTAACCAACTTAAAGCGCCAAGCCACCAAAATATTGGCCGATTTGCACCAAACAAAAGAGCCCGTGCTTATCACGGAATACGGCAACCCTTCGGCCTATCTTGTAGATGTAAAAGATTACGAACTCATGCAGCGCCGACTCGAGTTGCTTGAAGGCTTGTCGCGCGGCGAACGAGCGGTGGTAGAAGGACGAACATGCAGCCATGAAGAAGCCAAGGAAAGGATGAGCAAGTGGCTAACATAATATGGACGGAACCTGCTTTACAGACACTTGATAATATTGCCGAATACATCGCACTGGATAACCCCAAAGCAGCTAGAGACCTAGTGCAGAGAGTGTTCGAGAAAGTCACCCGTCTTGAAGATTTTCCGCGTTCGGGGCGCATCCCACCAGAGCTACCAAAATCCATTTATTGCGAAATACTAGTGAAGCCCTGCCGGATTATTTACCGCATAGAGGATGAGACAGTTTTCATGCTGCACGTCGTGCGAGATGAACGTGATCTGCGTTTGTACATGCTAGAGAATGACCATTGATCCGATGATACAGCCCATGTGTCTGTAGGAGCCGATCACATCGGCCACAGCAATGCCAATTGCCCGCACCACTATTCCAAAGCAAGCACTTACTCCAGATAAACGTAACCCCGCCGTAGCGGGGTTATCGATTTTGTGTTTTGAAACTTGTTAACGGATTCAGAAGCACGTTTCCTAAGCTGCTAAAGCTTTTAAGTGTGATCGTCACCACACTGTGGCCGTCGCCACGATTTCAATGCTACATTACAGGGGCATCTTGTCAACACCAAGGAATGAAAATAATGAAAAAACCGTATTTGCTTTCGCTTGATCTGGGGACTTCATCCATTGGCTATGCACTGTTCGATATAGACGACAAAGAGCAGCCAGTCGCTTTGCGCGATATTGGCGTGCGTATTTTTCCTAATGGACGTGATCCCAAATCCAAAGAACCCTTAGCTGTTGCCCGCCGTATGGCGCGTGGTATTCGTCGTAATCGTGACCGTGGACAAAACCGTGTGCGCCGGTTGGTACGAGAATTAATTGAATGTGGTTTGTTGCCAGAAGATGAAGAAACTCGGCGTGACGTATTCAATAAGATCGATCCCTACGCAGCACGCGCAAAAGCGGCTAACCAGTCGGTTGACGCGCATACTTTAGGGCGCGCTTTGTTTCATATCGGCCGTCGACGCGGGTTCAAGTCCAATCGCTTGGCTGGTGATTCAGAAGAAAGCGATTACAAGAAAAAAATTGCCAGTCTACGTGAAAAGCTGGGCGACCAAACATTAGGGGAGTACCTACACGCCAAAAACGAGAGTAATCGTGTGTTACGCGAAAAAGGCTGTCCGGTTGAGCAACAAGTGGTGCGCTTCCGTAATGGCGAAACCGATTTTTATGCCGACCGCGCCATGTATGCCGATGAATGGGAACGCATTCAGCAAACCCAGGGCAATACGTTGCTGACGGATGAACAATGGGAAATGCTGCGTGAAACCGCATTTTTCCAATACCCTTTGAAGCCCGTGCCAAAGGGGAAATGTCGTTTTTATCCAGATGAACCGCGTGCCGCATCCGGATTACCGGCGGCGCAGCGTTTTCGGATTTATCAGGAAGTGAACATGCTGCGCTATGAGTCACAGGGCGAAAGTTCATGGTTGGATGAGCGTCAGCGGTTAGCACTTTATGATTATCTAGATCACAACAAAAGTATCTCCTTTAAGTCGATACCAAAACGCTTGAAAGATGAACATGGTTCGCCATTGTTCCCCACTGATGCTCAATTTAACCTGGATATTGGCAGTCGCAGTAACAAATTGTTTGGCAATGAGGTTATGTGCGATCTGCGCAAACCTGAACGATTGGGCAAGCTGGCAGACACACTAGACGATGACAAGCTAAATGAGCTAATTGCCTTTCTGATTAACCCTGTGGCCCAAGATGCCGAAGGTCGAGAAATTGTCATGGAGGATGACCAAGTCAAGGAGGGTATTCGTGAGCGTGTTCCTCAATTGCAAGATGAGCAGGTCGAACGATTAGCCAAGATGCGTTTCAAGCGCAACACCATGGCCGTGTCTTTGAAATTTATGAAGCAAATCAATCCGGTTTTGAAAGAAACGGGGCTGGTGTTTAGCGATGCAGTAAAAGAATTGGGGGAACGGCTAGGTACTGATTTGCACCATAGTCATTTTTCTCACGTGGAACGTGATGAGTTGCCTTATTACGGCGAAGTGTTGGTTGATTCGGTGTGGGGTGATCATTCCGAAGTGGATGAGCGCAAGCCCGAAGAAGAACGCGATAACGACGCTTTTGAATACGGCAAGATTGCCAACCCGACGGTGCATGTGGCGCTCAATCAGTTACGCGTAGTGGTTAACCGGATTATTAAAAAACAGGGCGGTAAGCCTGCCAAAATCCACTTGGAGCTAACCCGTGATCTGAAAAACTCCAAGAAGGCCCGCCAGGAAATTGAGAAGCGTATTAACGCCAACAAGAAAAACAAGGATCGTATCCGTAAGGAGTTGGCTGAGCTGGGCATTGAACGACCGAGCCGCGATGATTTCCAGAAATATATTTTATGGGAAGAATTGGGCAAGGAAGGTGCCCGAGTTACTATTTTTATGGGGCAAACCATTTCCGCACGTCAGTTGTTTAATGGCGACGTAGAAATTGAGCATATTATTCCGTTTAGCCGCTGTTATGACGATGGCATGGCCAATAAGACCTTAGCCTTCAAAAACGAAAACAATATTAAAGGCAATAATACGCCAGCCGAGGTGGGCAAGTTTAATCAAGCAGATATGCAAAAACGGGCATTAATTGCCTTTGGTCAAGGCCGCAAATATGACCGTTTCCTACCTGGCGCTTTTGACAAGTTCTATGGCAAAGACAGCGGCACCATTTTAGAACGGGAGTTGAACGATACGCGCTATATCTCGCGTACCGCGGCGCGCTATTTGTCGTGCCTATTCTCCGATAATGTCGCCAAGGTCGCGCCCGTTAATGGCCGACTAACTGCCGTGTTGCGTGACGTGTGGAACCTTAATCGCTACAAGGACAAGGAGGCGGGCAATTACCGCGAAGACCATCGTCATCATATTGTGGATGCGTTTGTGGTGGGGCTGACATCAAGGCGTTTAGTCCAGCAATTAAGTGCACAGCGTGATTTTAAGCGCCAAACGGAAAAAGACCTTTATCACTTCCTTAAAGCGCGCGTTACAGACATCCCTGAGCTACGTGACCAACTGTATGAAAAGCAGGAATATGTGATTGCGTCATACAAGCCAGACCATACTCACAATGGTTCGATGTTTAACGATACGGCCTACGGCATAGCTGAGATAGATGGTCAGATTTATGGTTTTACGCGAAAAGCGGTGACTAGCCTCAGTAGAAGTGAAGTGTTTCAAATTTGTGGTAATGCTCATAGAGCGCAATTAGTACAGAATCTGTGTCAAGGAGTGACTGATAAACAGGGGCTTAGTGGCTTTGCCTTAGCGAACCATTTGCTAAACGACTTGGATGCACCCAAAGCATCAAAAGCATTAGGTAAGGTAGTAAAAGACAAGGTGTTGGAGGAACGCTTAAAAGCTTTTAGTGCCGAAACGGGCATTAAAAAGGTTCGTATACGTGTTCCGAATAATTCTATTAAACGTATTGAGAGCGCGCCTTTTAAAGGATACGCCAAAAATAGCTATGCTTATTGCGATGTATGGCAAATTCCCCATAAGAAAGACAAAAAAACAGGTAAATGGCAATATAAGTATCAAGGTATCTTTGTGCCGTACTCCGATGTGAAAGAACACCGGGATAACCCGGATGCTCCTCAATTTAGACCGTTATCGAAGCATCCTAAGACGAAAGAGATGGTTCCACATCCGGCGGCTAAGAAGTTAATGCGGTTGTTTAAATCTGACAACATCAGGTTGACGGATGTGACAACGGGTGAAACAAGTGTTTGGCGTGTTGCAGGGTTTGATTCTCTGAAAAATAAGTTTGATATTCAACCCAATCTATTAGCTAATCCAAAAGGGCAAAATCACAAAAGTATAAATGCAGTGTTTCAGAGTAATCATGTGGAGAAACTAAGGATGTAACATGCGCTGGAATGTGGTGGATCTCGCCACCAACGGCCTCTATGCCAAGCTGTACCGAGGCTTCTTGGTGGTGATGAAAGGCGAAGAAGAGCAGGGGCGGGTGGTTATTGATGAACTCAACTGCCTGCTGCTCACCGCCGAACAATCCACGCTTTCCAAACCGGTTATGGTGCGGCTGGCAGAGGAGGGGGTGCCCATTGTGATTTGCGGGCACAATTACCACCCGTTATCACTTTGTTTGCCGTATGGTACGCATTACCAATCCACCGGCGTTTTGCAGCAGCAATTAGCGGCAACTTTGCCACTGCGTAAGCGCCTGTGGCAAGCCATCGTCAAAGCCAAAATTTCCGGTCAACAAAGCGTTGCAATAATGGCTTTCCCAGATAACAAAGCAGCGCCTCGCCAATTCACTCGTATGATTAACAAGGTGCGCTCTGGCGATCCAGACAACATTGAAGCACAAGCTGCCAAGTACTACTGGCGTACCTTGTTTAACGATACCTTCCGGCGCCGCCCGAAGGAAGAAGATGCCATTAACCGTGCATTAAACTATGGCTATGCCATTATTCGTGCTGCTTGTGCGCGTGCGGTGGTTGCAGCTGGTCTGCATCCTGGACTAGGGCTGCACCAC
>CAYVZZ010000001.1:56052-71799 GCA_964456185.1 uncultured Alcanivoracaceae bacterium | reverse complement strand
GCGACGGCGGCGATTAGGGCGTCACGGTCTTCCTGGCGGCGCAGTGGGGGCAGCAGGTGATAGTTGCTGTCGAAGTGGGCGAGGGCGTTTTCATCGGCCAGTAGGTGATGAATGGTGACGTCGCAGGTGACGTCAATGCCGCGTTCGCGTGCCAATTCGATGAGTGGCAGGCTTTGGGCGCTGCTGAGATGGTGCAAGTGAATGGAAATGCCGCTTTCTTCGGCCAAAAGAAGTGCGCGGGCCACGGCCAGGGTTTCGGCGCTGGCGGGGATGCCGGCCAGGCCGAGGCGCGAGGCGACGGCTCCTTGGTGGGCGCAGCCGCCTTCGCTAAGCGCCGGGTCTTGCGGGCAGAAGCTGACGCGCAGGCCAAAGGTGGCGGCGTATTCCAGACAGCGTTTGAGTACGGTGTTGCTGGGAACGGGCTTGCCGGCGTTACTGAAGGCGATGACGCCTGCTTGCGATAAGGTGTGCAGATCGGCAATTTGTTCACCGGCGAGCTGCTGCGTTAATGCGCCAATAGGCAGGATTTGCGTGCTGCCTTGGCGCTTAACGGTGCCCTGTAATAGACGCAGTTGCGCGGTGTTGTCGAGCAGGCAGTTGTCGCTCGGCAGCATGACTTGTTGGGTGATGCCCCCGCTGGCTGCGGCCAGGGTTTCGCGGGCGATTTGTCCGTCCGCCAAGGCGGGCATGCCAATGTCGACCAGGCCGGGCAGCAACCATAAGCCTTGGGCGTCGATGGTTGGCGCGTCGGCCTTGAGCCCTTGTCCGATTTGGCTGATACGCCCCTGTTCGATGAGTAGGTCAACGTCTTCCTCGCGCTGACTGGCGGGGTCGATTAAGTGGGCTTGGCGGATGAGCAGTGTGGATAGGCTGTCAGTCATTGGCGGTGTCCCGGGCAATAGCGGCGGCTTCGGCTTCGCGGCCGCCTGCGCAGAGGGAAAGCACGGCCATACGCACGGCAATGCCGAAAGTCACTTGTTGCAGGATGACCGAGCGTGGACCGTCGGCCACCTCGGATGATATTTCCACGCCGCGGTTGATGGGACCAGGGTGCATTACGATGGCATCTGGTTTCATCAGCTCGAGGCGTTCTGGTGTGAGGCCGTAGAGGCGCGAGAATTCGGCTTCGGAAGGCAATAAGGCCGATTCCATGCGTTCACGCTGCAGGCGTAAGGCGATAACGGCGTCTAAATCTTTGAGACCATCTTCCAGTGAATAATGCACCTTGACGCCCAAGGATTCGGCATCGGTGGGCAGAAGGGTGCGCGGCCCGATGATGCGGATGTCGCGGCAGCCTAGTGTATTGAGTGCCAGAATCTCGGAACGTGCCACGCGGGAGTGACGAATATCGCCGACAATGGCCACGCTCATTTTGCTGAAATCGCCCTTGTAGTGCCGCAGGGTGTACATGTCGAGCATGGCTTGCGTGGGGTGCTCGTGCTGGCCGTCCCCGGCGTTGATGACGGCCACATCGGGGGTGACATCGCGGGCAATGTAATGGGCGGCACCGGAATCACTATGGCGCACCACGAGCATGTCGGTGCCCATGGCGCGGATGTTCCAGAGCATGTCGCGCAGGGTTTCGCCCTTGCTGGTGGAAGAGCGGGCGATGTCCACGTTTAACACATCGGCGCTCAGGCGCTTGGCGGCCAGTTCGAAGGTGTTGCGCGTGCGCGTGGAGTTTTCAAAGAACAGATTGCAAATGGTTTGACCGCGTAGCAGCGGGACTTTCTTGATGGAGCGGGCACCGACTTCCACAAAACCGGCGGCGGTATCGAGGATTTGTTCGAGAATCTCTTTGGGCAAGCCTTCGATACCAATGAAATGTCGCAGCTGCCCCTGGGCGGTAACTTGTAGCGAGCCGGCGTCGGTTGCGGTCATGAATGGGTGTCCTCAAGCCGAAGGGTTTCTGCCCGCAGCGGTGTCGGGCCGTGCAATTCTACTCTTTGTTGCGGGGGAAGTGATAGTTTTTGCCCGCAGACATCGGCGCGGATGGGTAATTCACGGTGGCCGATATCAAATAAGGTGGCCAGCAACACTTTGGCCGGGCGGCCATAATCAAACAGTTCATTGAGCGCGGCGCGGATGGTGCGCCCACTCATGAGTACATCATCAACTAGCAGGATGACGCTGTCGTCGATGGTGTGGGGCAGCAGGGTTTTGTGGTGGTCGGTTTTTAGGCCGCGCTGCTGCAAGTCATCACGATAAAAGCGTGTGGCCAGGGTGGACACGGTAAGTGACTGGTCGAGGTAGGCGTTCAAACGATTGGCCAGCCAAACGCCACCGGTATAGATGCCGACCAAATGTATCGGCCGCGGTTCTTTGGCCAGCAACGGATTAAGGCGCTCGGCCATTTGCTGCAATAACTGCTCGATGTCCTGGTTGTCCCACTTCACATGGATTCTCCTTGATGGTGTGCGGCGAACCAGTTTTCCATCATGATGACTGCGGCGACGCTGTCAACCCGTTCATCTCGCCCGCTGAGCGCCGGTTTGCCGATGCGTTCGCGGGCGGCACGGCTGCTGAGGCGTTCGTCAACGACCGCCGTCGGCTTGTGAAAACGGCCTTCCAGCTGGCGGGCAAAACGCCGACAGCGTTTACTCATGGGGCTTTCGCTGCCGTCCATATTGAGCGGTAAGCCGACTAACAGCTGGTCGGGTTGCCATTCCATGATAACCGCTTCAATGGCCGCCCAGTCGATTTGCTGGTTGCGTACCTTTAAGGGGGGAAGTGCAGTGGCGCTGCCGGTGAGTGACTGGCCAATCGCCATGCCGATTTTTTTGGTGCCGAAGTCGAAGGCCAGCACCTGTAAGGGGTTAGCTGCCATAGCTGCTGGTCAAGGTTGAAGTGGCATCAAACTTCCAGGTACGAATGATGGCTAAGTAGTCATAGTTGTTGTGTTTATAATGTTTAAGCATTTCGTCGGTAAAAGGAGCGAAAGGCGCCGCCAATCTCACACTGCGCATAGCGGCGTTATCCAGTAAGTCATAGCCGGATGAGTGCAGCAGTTTTATTTGCCGTATATGTCCGTTTGGTTTGATGTCAACGCGTAGGCGGACATTACCAAAGATGTGGTCGCGTAATGCTTTCTTGGGGAAATTACGCGTACCAACGGCTTCTACTTCCTGACGAAACGCATTGATGTATAGGGCTTCATAACTGGCAACAGCTGACACTGAGCTAATAAAACGAGGCATAGGGCGTTTCGCATAGGCCTGCTTTTGGCGAGCCAGACGCGCCTCCAATGTGGCAATTTTGCGCGATAGAGGCTTGAGGTGCTCTTGGTCGCGTTTGGGTAATTTGTTGGCAGGCGTCGGCTGCTTGCTAGGTGTCGCGGCCACCTGCTGTGTGGTTTGCGTGATGCTCGTCAAATACAGGCGCGATGAGGGCGAAGCAGAACGGCTGGATGGTGGCACTAAATTAACATCTTGCAGCGTCGGGTTGTGAAAGGCGCTGCGCTGGTCAGTGGTCTGTTCGCGCTTTTTATCCAAAGTGCCCGAACCTTGTTGGTTACTCTGCGCCATGAAATCGGCTTCTTTGGGCGCTTTATCGCTGGGGTGAAATGTCAACGTCACCTCTAAGGATTGCGCTTTGGCGGGCTCACTGCTTTGCAAGGCGAAGCCGGTGCCGAAAATCAGCACCGCATGGATGGCTAACGCCAAGAAAAAGGTAAAGCCGAGCCGGTCGGCTGGTGTGACGGGAGTTGCGCTCATAGTGTTTTTGTTAGGGGCGGCAGCGCCAATAGTTGGTCAAATAAGTCCCCCATGATATTCAGGTTAAACTGGCTGTCCAGTTCGCGTACACAGGTGGGGCTGGTGACATTGATTTCTGTGAGGTAGTCGCCAATCACATCCAATCCCACAAAATATAACCCTAAGCGCTTGGCAACAGGGCCAACCTGTTCGCAAATGAAACGGTCTCGTTCGCTAAGGGGCTGCCCGCGCCCGGTGCCGCCTGCCGCTAAGTTGCCACGCAATTCGCCGGATTTGGGGATGCGTGCCAGCGCGTAATCCACCGGCTCTCCATTTAACAACAAAATACGTTTATCGCCCTCGGTGATGGCCGGGATGTAGGTTTGAATCATCACCGGCGTGGTGCCGCCTTCGGTGACCACCTGAATAATGCCAGTGGTGTTCGGGTCACCTGCGGTAATGCGGAAAATGTTGGTGCCGCCCATGCCGTCGAGCGGTTTGATGACGGTGTCTTGGTGCTTGTTGACAAAAGCCTTGAGCTCATCGGTCGAGCTGCTAATCAGAGTGGGTGTAGTGCATTGGGGAAAATCGGTAATAAATAATTTTTCGTTGCAGCTGCGCACACTGGCCGGGCGATTGACCACGCGCACGCCAGCACGCTCGGCTTTTCCCAGTAGATAAGTAACATAAAGGTAGTGGTTATCAAATGGCGGGTCTTGCCGCATTAGCAGCATGTCCAGGCTGGCGATATCTAGCTCAGCGGCTTCGCTTTTCTCAAACCAGTGCTGATTGTCATCAAACACGTCCAAGCGGCAGGCGCGGGCTTTTAGTGCATTATCCTTAATTAACAGGTCGGTTGGCGTCATGTAAAAGATGTCCCAACCACGCCGTTTGGCTTCCAGCAGCATGGCAAGACTGGTATCTTTCCAAGGCTTGATGTGTTCGATGGGATCCATGACGATGCCGACACGGTAAGACATAAGACTGACCTCACTATTTCAATGCGTAGATGTTACCTGTAAATTAGGTAAGCCAGAAGGCTTTTTCACCAGTTATAGATTGCAGCTTGAAACTGTGTTAAAAAGGTCTGGTATAGCTCTGAGGTAGCTTGTAAAGCAAGGGTTGGGAGCCGGTGGTAAGAGGCCGCCTGTTTAAGGAATAAAGGGTGGGTTTTGCTGCTGAGGCAGGCAACCCGGATCAGAATGACAACAAGTTTGCTGCGACAACGTGGTAAATAAGGCAGTTTTCCATGACAGATAATTTTGAAAACCTAAAGGTAATGGTAATTGACGACTCCAAAACGATTCGTCGTACCGCGGAGACGTTGCTGAAAAAAGCAGGCTGCACGGTGATTACCGCCGCCGATGGCTTCGAGGCCTTGGCGAAAATAGCCGACAATAATCCGCATATTATCTTTGTCGATATTATGATGCCGCGTTTAGACGGCTATCAGACTTGCGCACTGATCAAAAACAATAGCGCATTCAAGAAGACCCCTGTCATTATGCTGTCGAGCAAGGACGGGCTGTTTGATAAAGCCAAAGGGCGCATCGTCGGTTCTGACGAGTACCTCACCAAGCCCTTCTCTAAAGACGAGTTAATGGGTGCAATAAGAGACAATATGCCGGCCGAAGTGTAGTAGGGTTTGTCATGGCAAAAGTATTAATCGTAGATGATTCGCCAACTGAGACGTTCAAGTTGCGCGAAATGCTTGAGAAGCAAGGGCACGAAGTGTTGGAAGCCGCTAATGGCGCAGATGGTGTTGCCGTGACGCGTGCCGAGCAGCCTGATGTGGTTCTGATGGATGTGGTTATGCCGGGGCTTAACGGCTTTCAGGCAACCCGCCAGCTTACCAAGGGAGCTGATACCGCACACATTCCCATCATTATTGTAACGACCAAAGATCAAGAGACCGACCGCGTGTGGGGTAAGCGTCAAGGTGCAAAAGATTACCTGACAAAACCGGTCGAGGAAACCGTGCTACTGGGAACCATAGAGCGTTGGCTGGAGGCGGACTGATAGCTTATGAGTAGTGCGACATCAGCCTTTGCTCTATTAGCAAATTATGCGCGTCTTCTTGAAGAAAATGCGCATGATTTGCCGACGCGTCAGGACTTGGCGCAACTATGGAGCGGTATTGGCTTTGTGTTGGATGGTGCGCGCTATGTTGCCCCACTTGATGAGGTGGCCGAGGTGCTTAGTCCGCCTGACTTTACCCGTATTCCGGGGGTGTTGCCGTGGATGCGTGGTGTATCAAATGTGCGTGGCCGCCTTATGGCAGTAATGGATTTGACTGCTTTTTTGGCGGACGATTTGCCGGCAGCGCTTCAGCGTCGTCGCTTGTTGGTGGTAGATCAAGACGAGCTGTACACGGGTATGGCGGTGGATCAGGTGCTGGGCATGCAGCACTTCCCCGCTGACAGTTTCGTTGAACAATGGAATGTCAGCGACAGGGTGGCACCTTATGTGCGTGGTGCCTACGCGCAAGATGGTGAGTATTGGCCAGTGTTTAGCTTGAGCTCACTGACGCAAGATCCGCGTTTTATGCAAGTTAGCCGAGCAGGCTAACATCGCTGAAACGCTTTAAGTAGAGTCGGCTCTTTGGAGCTGGCTGAAGGCAAATTAAAACGGTTGAGGATGCGGCGTTAGGTTTATCTGGTTGGAGATAGTTTCGCTGGGTTGGCTTATTGCTGGGAAATAATAACAACGGGAGTGAGGCCGGGAGCCTGATTATGACGTTCAATTTAAGCAAGCTGTTTTCCGGAAATGGAGAAAGTGGTGGCAGTAAAGCGGTATTGCTTTATATCGGTGCCGGTTTGGCGCTGCTGCTCGCACTGCTCAACTTCGTCTGGTTGGCATTAGAGGCCGGTCGCGCCAGTGAGGGCATTACCACGGCGGCGGAAATGCGCGTGACGTCCCAACGGATTACCAATACGGCGTTGGAGGCGGCAAACGGTAATGCCGAGGCGTTTGATCTTTTGGCGCAGTCCCGCAAAGACTTTGAAGAAGCCTGGAATAGCGTTAAAGACGTCAATATAGGCAACCCAGCGTTGATGAAGAAGTTGGGGCAAACCTGGCAACAAGTTCGCGTCAGTTCGGGGCGCTTATTGCGCGGCCAAGACGCGGTGCAAGACATGCACGAGCAAGCGGCCTCGTTGCGCAAAGTTATTCCACAGGTGCAAAACCTTTATAGAGGTGCGATTGACTTGATGGTGGGCAATGATTTGCCCGCTTCGGATGTGGCCATGGCGCAGCGGCAATCGCTTCTCGCTGAGCGTATTGGTAATGCGGTAGGTGATATTCTTGCCGGTGGTGAACAAGCCGTCATCGCGGCCAATCACTTCACCAGTGACGCCAATGAATTTGGTCGTGTGCTGCGTGGCGAACTTAATGGCGATAAAGCGCTTGGCATCACCAAGATTACGGGCACTTTTGTGCTGGATTACCTCAGTGAAATATCCGGTATTTATAACGAATTTATTAAGCAGTCGACTAGCGATATTTTGGGTAGTGCACCGCAGGTATACTTGGTGCGTAAATCGGCAAATGAAATCTTCTCCAATTCACAAAAGCTGTTAGAACTCTCCACCCAGTTAAACCAAGAATTTGAAGAAAGCACCGGTGGCTTCTTCCCGTCGGTTACGCTGGGTATTGCCTTAGCGGTAATTGCTCTGTTATTGGCTTTCCTCATCGTACTTCAGCGCTTTGGCGAAGAGCGCGAACGCCAAGAATATCTGCAAGGCGAAAACCAAAAGAACCAGGCCGCTATTTTGCGTTTGCTTGACGAACTAGGCGACTTGGCGGACGGCGACTTGACCGTACAAGCGACGGTAACCGAGGACTTTACCGGTGCCATCGCCGACTCCATCAATTTCTCTATTGACCAGCTACGCAGCTTGGTACAAACCATTAACTCCACCGCGGTACAGGTGGCCTCGGCGGCGCAGGAAACCCAGTCAACGGCGATGCACTTAGCCGAAGCCTCCGAGCACCAGGCGCAAGAAATTGCCGGTGCCTCGGCGGCGGTAAACGAAATGGCGGTGTCCATTGACCAGGTATCTGCCAACGCGGCCGAGTCGGCTGCGGTGGCGGAACGTGCGGTGGCAATCGCGAACAAAGGCTCGCAAGTCGTACAAGACACCATCCACGGCATGGATACCATTCGTGAGCAGATTCAAGAAACCTCTAAGCGGATTAAGCGTCTGGGTGAGTCTTCTCAAGAGATTGGCGACATCGTATCCCTGATTAACGACATTGCCGACCAAACCAACATTCTCGCGTTGAACGCCGCCATTCAGGCATCCATGGCGGGTGAGGCCGGTCGTGGTTTCGCGGTGGTTGCGGACGAAGTGCAGCGCTTGGCGGAACGCTCTGCGGCGGCGACCAAACAAATTGAGACGCTGGTAAAAACCATTCAGACCGATACCAACGAAGCCGTTATCTCCATGGAAGCGACGACATCGGAAGTGGTGAAAGGGGCGCAGCTGGCACAGGATGCGGGTGTGGCGCTGGAAGAAATTGAGAGCGTATCGAAAAATCTGGCTGATTTGATTCAGAATATCTCCAACGCGGCGCGCCAGCAGGCGGCTTCTGCGGGCCATATTTCCAACACCATGAACGTGATTCAGGAAATTACCTCGCAGACATCAGCCGGTACCACGACCACTGCGCGCTCGATTGGTAACCTGGCCGAGATGGCTCAGGAAATGCGTAAATCGGTAGACGGCTTCCGCTTGCCGGAATAAGCCGCCAACGGCCATGAAGGTGGCCACGGATTCTCATTATGAGTGCGCTTGCAAACTGGTCGATAAAGGATATGCCCGTCATGGATGGCGAGCAATTCCGCCTCTGGCAAACTTTGCTAGAGGAGCGCACCGGCATGTCTATGGGCCAAGAGCGTAAGCTGTTTCTCGAGTCAGCATTGAGCGTGCGTCTACGCGAGTTAGGGCTGTCAGGCTATGCCGAATACTACGCCAGCCTCAGTCGCGGCAGTAACGAATCCCGCATAATGGAATGGTCGATATTGGTTGATCGCCTGACCGTGCAGGAAACCAGCTTTTTCCGCCATCCGGATTCTTACGCACTCGTAGAAGAAGTGGTGCGCGATTACATCTCTGAGGCTCCAAGCGACACCTTTAATGTGTGGAGCGTTGGCTGTTCCACTGGCGAAGAGCCTTACTCGCTGGCCATGCTGATTCAGGAACAAATTACCGCATCAGGTTGGAATGGTTATTTTGGCATTACGGCCACGGACATTAGCCTGCCAGCGCTTTCGAAAGCACGTAAAGCAGAGTTTGGTGAGCGTAAAGTGGTCAGGATAGACCCAACGTTGCGTAAAAAATACTTTGATTATGCAGGCAAAAAAACCTTTCAGGTGCGGCCTGAATTGCGGCAACGTCTGTGTTTTGCGCGGCTAAATATTTTGGAGCTGCAGCAATCGCCGATTGCCAATATGAATTTGATCTTTTGTCAAAATGTGTTGATTTATTTTCGCCGTTGGCGAAAGCGTGACATTGCCAACAAACTGGCAGACCGGCTCGCACCAGGTGGAATCTTGGTGGTTGGGCCAGGCGAGCTGATTGATTGGCAGCACCCCGACATGGAGCGGGTGTACTCCGGTGAGGTGCTGGCGTTTCGTCGTCAACCCTAATGCTTGAATTGGGTAGCGGATGGCGCGCAATATAAAGAGGAAAACAATAATGCAAATGGCTGGGAAGACAAATGGCGGATAACCATGATTACCTGGCGCTTGACTGGGTTCGCAATGAAATTCAGGAAACCCTAAACCAGGCACAGCAAACACTGGAATCTTACGTCGACAATCCAGCCGACGAGTCACGCATGCGATTCTGTCAAACGTATCTGCATCAAGTGCAAGGTACACTCAGAATTGTCGAATTTTATGGTGCTGCGTTGTTAGCCGAAGAAATGGAGCAGCTGGCTGACGCACTATTAAATAAAAAAGTGACCAGCGAAGCCGACGCGCAAGAAACCCTCATGCGCGCTATCTTACAGGTGCCATCTTATCTTGATCGCGTGCAGGCCAGTCGCCGCGATCTCCCCATGGTTTTACTGCCGCTATTGAATGATCTGCGTGCCGTGCGTGGTGCGCCGCTTCTCTCGGAAACCGCACTTTTCAAACCAGATCTTTCAACCCTTGAGCAGTCTACTGGCGATGCCAATCCACCTGCTAACCAAGATGAAGGCTTTCCGCAGTTGGTGCGTAAACTGCGACAGATGTATCAAATCGCCTTGTTGGGTGTGCTGCGTGATGAGGAGCCGGACAAGCAGCTGCATTACCTCATGCGTGTGCTGAATCATCTGGAAGAGGTCAGTGGCGGGTCGACGTTGTCACCACTTTGGGCCATTGCCGCAGCGATGGTTGAAGCGCTGCAGGAAAACAGCATTAAGCTAAGTGTTGCAGTTAAGCTGCTGTTTGGTCATCTTGACAGGCAGCTGCGTGAGCTAGTACGGCAAGGCGCGCCTTACCTTCAGCAGCTACCGCCTACCGAATTGTTGAAAAATCTGTTGTATTACGTCGCCAAATCGGACGCCACGTCGCCCCGCGTGCTGGCTATCAAGAAGCGCTTTGCGCTGAAGGATGCGTTGCTCACCGATGCAGAAATTCATGCCGAACGCGAGCGCATGAGCGGCCCCGATCAGGCGGCCATTAGCTCGGTGGTACAAGCCCTGTCAGAAGAGTTGGGCAAGGTGAAGGCATCGCTTGAACAACAGGTAACAGAAGGCAGTGTCGACGCCGATGCCTTGCAAGAGCAGGTGGTCGGCCTGAAGCAAATTGCCGACACCTTGGCTGTGTTGGGGCTGGGTCAGCCGCGTGAGCGGGTAGTTGGCCAGCTGGAAGTATTAAAAAGCATGGCTGCTGGCGAGACGGCATTTGAAGTCGATCGGCTAATGGATGTGGCGGGTTCTCTCTTGTACGTCGAATCCGCCTTGGCAGGTGTTGCCAATCAACATGGCGGCAACGATGAGGTACCCGAACATATTGCCCGAGCCCGTGATGCCGTATTGCGCGAGTGCCACACCGGCCTTGAAGAGGCAAAAGATGGCATTGTGGAATTCATCGCCTCGCAATGGGATCGTAGCCATTTGGAAACGGTTCCCAGTCAATTAAACGCCGTACGAGGCGGGCTGGAGGTCGTGTATCTCAACCGACCTGCACTGGTGCTGAAGCAATGCAGCAAATTTATCGAAGAGCAACTATTGGGCGACAACGCTGGTGTGCCAGAATGGCACAGCATGGACACCCTGGCCGATGCGCTCACCGGTGTGGAGTATTTTCTTGAGCGCCTCTCTGACGACCCGGCGACAACAGACGATGTTCTCAAAGTCGCCTATGACAGCGTGCGTACGCTGGGTTATGCCCTCACCGAAGAGCAGTTGCAGGAAGCAGGAGATAACGACCGACTGTTGGTAGGAGAAACGGCTGCCACAACGGCAGAAACCGATGAAGACAGCGGCAATGAAAACAATGAGTCGGATCTCGATGCGGCCGACGTTGCCGGTGAGGACGTGACTGAAACGGACATAGCAATTGCGCCATTGGCCGAAGAATCTCCCTTGGATGAGGATGAGATTACCTTTACCGCCGTCGACTGGCAGGAAGACGCCAATAGCGATGTGACGGTCGATTTGGAGGAAGCGCCAGTCGCTGAACCGGAATCCAAACCAGAGCCGGAAGCTGACGACGAGCTAATCGATGATGAAATTATTGAAATCTTCGTCGAAGAGGCGGGCGAGGTCATCGAGGATCTGAATGCGTATTTCCCGCGCTGGGCAGCCGATACATCGGATCAAGACGCGTTAACCGAATTCCGCCGCGCTTTCCACACGCTTAAAGGGTCTGGTCGCATGGTAGGTGCCATGACCGTTGGTGAGCTGGCATGGGCAATCGAAAACATGATGAACCGTGTTATCGATAAAACCATTGAGCCAAGTGCGGTGCTGATTGAGCTAGTTCGCAAAGTGCATGGCCTAATTCCGACGCTGGTTGATGACTTCGCCAAGCGCCGTCCGGCATCAGTCGACGTTACTCCATTAATGCAAGCAGCGGACACCTTGGCCGAAGGTGGGCAAATTGATCAGGTGCCAGCAACCGGGGCGGATCAAGACACCCCGGCGTCGGCAGCGTCACAAACAGCCGTTAGCGCCACTGAGGAAAATGACAGTCAAAACGTAGAAGGTGATGACAGCACGCTGCTCGATATCTTTATCCTAGAGGCACAGGACACACTGGATGCCTTCAATGAGTGGCTCGATTCGCTCGACATGGATATCAGCGAGCACCCCCTAGATGACAGCGTACACCGCTGGCTGCATACCCTTAAAGGCAGCGCTCGCATGGCCGAAATCGATGTGATCGCAGCGGTAGCGGAGCCGGCAGAAAAGTGCGTTAAAGAATTGATCAACATGGGCATTCCGGCAGATCGTGACCTAATCGCCTTGCTGGAAGAAACCCACGGTGTGATGAGCCGTGCAGTACGCGATCTGCGTCAGAATGCCCTCATTTCCGATATTAACGTCGATGGAATAGTTGCCCAATACCAAGGTATCCGTGAAGGGTTGGGTAGTGACGGAAATAAAGGCATCGATAGCCATTTGTTGGCCGTTTTTCTGTCCGAAGGCATGGACATTATCCTTGACGCTGAAGCGACACTGGATAAGTGGGCTGCAGACCGTGACAACCTAGATGACATTCATACGCTAGGTGATGAGCTGGAGCTGTTGGCAAATAGCTCGGCCACGGCAGGTCTAGAGGAAGTGCACCAAATGGCGGCTATGTTGGCGCGCTGTTGTAAAGCCATTAATGATGAAGTGCAAACCGATACTGACCGCTTTGTCGCCTTGGCGCGTGAAGGCCAAGACGCCCTGATCAACATGATGGATTGCCTGGCAGCAGGGCAAACAATGGAGGCCGGCACTCAAGTGCTTGAGCAGCTCCAAGCTTGGTTGGATGAAACAACGTCTTCCAACGACAGTTCCCTGACGTTGGATCTGTCCGATATAGATTTGACGGACAAAGCAGAAAACACAGAAAGTGTGACTGACACCAGCGATCAACGTCTTGAAGATGATGAGCTGGCAGCGATTTTCTTTACGGAAGTAGACAGCACACTGGCTGAAGCTCGACAAGTGCTCGGAAGCTGGAACGCCTTGGAAAGCTGGCAACCCGGTACCCGTGAAAAAGTCGCCGAGCTGCAGGTGCACATGCATAACCTCATGGGTGGCGCGCGCATGGCCGGAGTTAGCCACATTGCTAACTTGGCCCAAGAGCTTGAGTTTATTTATGAAGAAGTCGCTCAAGAGCAACGCAAGCCCAGTGCAGAGCTATATGATCTAATCTTGTCCGGTCACAATAAATTGACCGCCATGGTGGATCAGTTGCGGCAAGGGGACAGCATTCAGGCAGCCAGCAAACAACTAGCCGCTATTGAGCAATTTAGACACAACACACAAGAGAGCGACGAGTTAGCCGATGAAACGGCTGATGAGGTGGAATCGGCTCCTGTCGAAAACACCCTGGCGCTAGAAGAAGGCGATAACGAAGACAACATCCTGTCGGCCGACCTTTTGAGCGATGATGTAACAGAAGAAACCGACAGCGAAACAATTGATCTCGGTGAGCCGCAACGTGACGTCACCGAAGAAGAACAACCCGTGGAAGACGATCCGGCGGCCTTTGATATTGAGCCGGTGCAAACGGGGGCGGCAGTTTCGCCCGAACCGGTTCAGTCGATACCAGACCGTGATCCCGAGCTGGTTGAAATCTTCCTGGAAGAGGCGGAAGAGTTAATAGAAGACGCCAGTGAAAGCTTAGAGTCTTGGCTTGAGGCTCCCGATAATCTAAGCGAAGTACAGTCGTTGCAGCGCTATTTGCACACCCTTAAAGGTGGGGCGCGCATGGCTGAGCTGCCTGCATTGGGTAACCTCGCGCATGAGTTGGAAACTCTATATGAAGGGCTGGGGCAAAAGCGCTTTACGCCCGCCGACGCCTTGTTTGACCTACTGCACCGCTGTCACGACCGATTAGCCGATATGGTCGATGCGATCAAAGCGAACCAGCCAATAGCCGAAGCACAGGAACTGATCACTTTAATAGATCACTATGTGGCGGATCCAGATGGCTTCGTTATGCCGGCGGCCATGCCGACGTCTGACGTAGCAACAGGAGCGACCGACGCCACCGAGGAACAACCTAAAGAACCGCCAGCAGAGACAAATGAAGCCAGTGTCGACGATGCGGATCAACCGGATGAGACATCCGCTCGCGTCGTATTACCACCAGACTTTGACCCGGATATTCTGGATGTCTTCTTGGAAGAGGCGATCGAACTTAGTGAGAAATTCGATGCCAGTCTCACCCAATGGCGGGAGGCACCTGACGAGACCGGACCCGGCGATGAATTAAGGCGTATTTTGCATACGTTGAAGGGCGGCGCGCGTTTAGCCGGTTTGACCGAGCTGGGCAACATGAGTCATGAAGCCGAAAGCCTAATCGAGAAGGCCGGCAAACAACCCGACGATGCTTTCTTTGACGAATTGACTGCGTACGAAGACCGCATCAGTAGTCGTATTGACGGCATTCAACAAGCCGCACAACAGTCGGCTGCGCCAAACGCAGTCGAGCCGCCAAAGGCGGAAACGACTTCTACTACCGAAACAAAGTTGGTGGCATCTCAACTGGCTCCCAAAGCCACACCGCAGCAGGAAGCCGCTGTGCAGCGTAAAGCTGCCCACCAACCGCAAGAAATGGTGCGGGTCGGTGCCGATGTGTTGGAATCCCTCCTCAACCTGGCGGGTGAAACCAGTATCAACCGCGGTCGGGTGGAGCAGGGTGTCGGTGAATTCACCTCCCACATTAACGAAATGGGCAACACCGTAGAACGTCTCTACGGGCAGCTGCGCCGTCTGGATATTGAGACAGAAGCGCAGATCATGTCCAACTATAAACAGGGCGTGGAAAGCGGTGAATACGGCGAAGACTTTGACCCATTGGAAATGGATCAATACTCCGAGTTGCACCAAATTACCAAGCAGCTGTCCGAGTCGGCCTCTGACTTGCTCGACCTGCGAAACAGTCTGCTCGATCAAACCCGCGACGCTGAAACTTTGCTACTGCAGCAATCGCGCATTAATACAGAGCTACAAGAAAGCCTCATGCGTACTCGCATGGTGCCCTTCTCGCGCATGGTGCCGCGACTGCGTCGTATCGTGCGGCAGATTTCTGGCGAGCTTCACAAGAAAGTCGAATTCAATGTACTCAACCCCGAAGGCGAGCTGGATCGTACCTTGATGGAGCGCATTGTCGCGCCACTGGAACACTTGCTCCGTAACGCGGTGGATCATGGTATCGAAACCGCAGATCAACGAATCGCTGCCGGAAAAGCCGAAGCCGGCACCGTGGGGCTGGAGCTAAAACGCGACGGTGGTGATGTTCTACTGATCTTGTCCGATGATGGCAGCGGCATTGATACCAATGCGGTTAAACAAAAAGCCATAGAGCGTGGCTTGATCACAGCAGATAACGACCTCACCGATCAGGAAATCCAGCAGTTCATCTTTTCCTCCGGTTTCTCCACCGCCAAAGCGGTAACGCAAATCTCTGGGCGTGGTGTGGGCATGGACGTCGTAGCCAGTGACATCAAACAGTTGGGCGGTGCCGTTGAAATCGAATCGGTTCCGGGTAAAGGGACAACCTTCACCGTGCGTCTGCCGTTCACCCTGGCGATGAACCGTGCGCTGCTGGTTAAAGTAGGCGAAGATCATTACGCCATTCCACTGACTCAGGTGGAAGGTATCGTACGCATTAGCCCGTTCGAGCTAGAAGAATATCTGAATGATGACGCCGAACAGTACGTCTACGCGGGGCAGCATTATGATTTAGATTACCTCGGGCAATATGTGCACGATGTGAAACAGCCAAACCTGGAAGGGATAACAACCCCCTTGCCATTGCTGTTGTTGCACAGCAAAGAACATCAGGTGGCATTGGTGGTCGATAGCCTTATTGGCTCGCGCCAGATTGTGGTGAAATCCG
>CAYVZZ010000001.1:46149-56042 GCA_964456185.1 uncultured Alcanivoracaceae bacterium | reverse complement strand
GGCTTGAACGGTGCTACCATTCTCGGTGATGGTTCCGTGGTCATCATTCTGGACATTCATGCGCTCATTCGTACGGCGCATCTGCAGCGCCAAGCCATTGCAGCCGGTCGCATGCAACCCACGCCAGAACTGTCCACACCAAGCCGAACCGAGGTGGAAAAAGATCGTGCGCCATTAGTTATGGTCACCGACGACTCAGTGACCGTGCGGAAGGTAACCACGCGTCTGTTAGAGCGTCATGGTTACGACGTTATTACCGCCAAAGATGGTATGGACGCTGTTGCCAAATTAGAAGATCACCAGCCCGATATTATGTTGCTTGATATCGAAATGCCGCGCATGGATGGTTTCGAAGTGGCGTCACACATGCGCCATGATAGCCGTTTCCAAGAGGTGCCCATCATCATGATTACCTCTCGTACTGGTGAGAAGCACCGCGAGCGCGGCTTTGATATTGGTGTGAATAGCTATATGGGTAAGCCCTTCCAGGAGGGTGAACTCTTGTCGACCATCAGCGAGCTGTTGGCCAAGGAGACGTAAACTGTGACACCACGTATTGGCGTGGTGGCCGACACCAAGTTGCAAGGTCATTTGTTGTCGTCCGTCGTCAAAACACAAGGTTTTGCGCTAGCGGTCAATACCACACCGGACAAGCTCGATGACCAATGGCTAACATCGGATGAGCTAGAGCTTTGGCTGGTGGACTTGTCGGGCGATGGGCATGGGGATGGTTTTCTTGAGCGCCTGCTTGAGGCACCTGTTCCCATTCTGTTTACCGATGGTCAGGCGCCGGCACAAAACACCGAGCATTATCCGCGCTGGGAAAGACGCCTGCTCACCAAAATACTTCAGTATGTCGACAAGCCAGACTTGTCGTTGGACACACTCACGGCAGCGACGAAAACCACCGCTCAGGTAGCCACCATCACGGTACCACCCGAGTTCAGACGAATTGATCTGAATGCGGTGCCTGAACGGGTCTGTGTGCTCGGCGCTTCCTTAGGCGGGCCGGTGGCACTAAAAGCCTTTTTGGATCAGTTGCCCGCCTGTATTCCCGTTGCCTTTGTGCTGGCACAACATATTGATTCGGCACAGCAAGAGACCCTAAGCAAAGTGCTGTGCCGCGACAATGCCTTTCAGGTGCGAATCGGTTTTGATGGAGAGCAATTGCGCTATGGCCGCGTTCTCATTGCCCCCACCGATTACGAAATTACCTTTACCCGTCAGGGCGATGTATTTAGTACCGGTAAGCCGTGGGATGGGCCTTATTCGCCTTCCATCGACCAAACCATACTCAACGCATCACGTTGTTTTGGTGCCAATGCACGCACCATTCTATTTTCCGGTATGGGTAACGATGGTGCCATTGCCGCGCCTCAGTTAGCACGGGATGGCGGCCAAGTATGGGTGCAGAGTAGCGCCAGTTGCATCATGCCCAGTCAGCCGGACGCCACCAGCGCCACCGGTTGCGTCGAGTTTACTGGTACACCGGAGCAATTGGCCGCACAATTGATACAACAGACCAAACAACAACTTTTGCTTGCCAACGCTTAAGCGCATGGCAAAGCCGTTATCAAACTGATGAATGAGGAGAGCCTCATGGCCGAAGAACTGCCAAACGAGATACAAAGTTTGCTTATCCCCATGCATGGCCGCCCATGGCTGTTGCCCAATATTGCCGTGGCTGAAATTATTCCGCTGCGCCAACCCGATCGTCCTGGTCGTGGAGCCGACTGGTTGCTGGGCTGGTTGAGTTGGCGCGATCAAGATGTCCCGCTAATCTCGTTTGAGCGCATGAACGACTCTGGACAGGTGACCATCGGCCCCGAGGCGCGCATCGCCATTATCAATTCGACTCAAGAGAAGCCGCCATTCTATGCGGTGATCGTACAGGGCATTCCCCGCCAAGCCGAAGTAGGGCGTGAAACCTTATTGGAAGAGCCGGTAAAGACCGGAAAAGTAGAGGCCATGTGCGTACAGCTCGGTAGCGAGCTGGCAGTGATCCCCGATTTTGAAACCATCGCCGACACACTGAGTAAAGTGCAGCAACTATGAACCTGGATCGTCAGCGGTTGGCGGATCTGGCTGCTGAGGCACCCGCCAATAACGCGCGTTATCACAACCTAGAGCCAGTGCCGGCACACGGGTGGCGCGAGTTTTTACGCTGGCAAAAAGAGCACGGCTGGCGCTTTCCTCCGGGGCAAGCCATGCCGCTGCAACGACCGGACGACAAGGTATTACGTCAGCCCGGCTCTCAGCCGCAGATTACTTGGCTGGGGCACGCCAGTTTTCTGATTCAATATCAGGGCTGCAATATCCTCACTGATCCCGTGTTTTCCAAACGCTGTAGCCCACTGAGCTTAGTGGGGCCAAAACGCTTTACCCCACCGGCGCTGCAGCTTGACGAATTACCGCCCATCGACTTGGTGGTGATTTCTCACAACCACTATGATCATCTGGACAAACGTAGCGTGCGTTGGTTGCACTGGCGCTTTGATGCCCAAGTGCACTTCCTCGTGCCACAAGGCGTTAAGCATTGGTTCGATAAGCAAGGAATTAACAATGTGGCCGAGCTGGGCTGGTGGGAAACTTACGCGCTACCCGCGTTAGAAGCCTGCTTTGTGCCGGCGCAACATTTCAGTGGCCGGGGTCTCGGGGATCGCAATAAGACACTCTGGGGTGGCTGGTGGCTACTGTTTGACGACTTCAGCCTCTATTTTGCGGGTGATACGGGCTATGGCAAGGTATTCAAGACGATGCATGAAGCCTTGGGCGCACCCGATCTGGCGTTGCTGCCTATCGGTGCTTATGCCCCGCGCTGGATGATGCAAGGGGTGCACGTGGATCCCTATGATGCCGTGCAAATTCACTGCGATCTGCAGGCCAAACAGTCTATTGGCATGCATTGGGGCACTTTTGTGCTCACCGATGAACCCATGGATGAGCCGCCCCGCAAACTGGCTGATGCGTTGGCGAAAAAAGGTCTACCACCCGATTGTTTCTCGGTGATGACACACGGCGAAACCCGTACAATAGCCACAGAGTCATAATTGTCGGAACCGCCATGTCTGTTGTTTTCTGGATTCGCCTGATATCTTGTCTGCCGCTGGCGTTTACCACGCGCTTGTTTTACGCCTTGGGCTGGTTAAGCAGCTTTCTGCCACTGCGCTGGCACAGTGCCTATCGTGCTATCTATGTCAACCTGCTTATTTGCTACCCGGACAAAACACCCGCCGAATTGCGCCGTGAAGCGCGCCGCACTCTGGGCGAGCTTTGTTGGACGTTAATCGACTGCGCCCACAGTTGGACACACGATGCCGCCACCAATATAGCGCGCATTAAACAGGTGCATGGCCATGATGCGCTGAAAAGTGCCATGGCATCCGACCGTCCGGTGCTGTTGTTGTCACTGCATCAGTCCAGTTGGGAGCTACCTAACCTAACAGTAGGGCAGCTGGGGGCAACCACCGTGTTTTATCAGCCTGCCGACGACCCCAAATTAACGGCTTTGGTGACACAGGCCAGAGAGGGTACGGGTAGCAAGCTGGTGCCAGCCAATGCCCGCGGCACCAAAGCCGCGCTGCTGGCCATGAAGAAAGGCCAAGCCGTGGCCATATTGGCCGACCACCGTCCGGCTGCAGCCGGTAACCCTTGGGCCGATTTTATGGGACAGCCGGTGCGCACTGGCAGTTTGCCATTCAAGCTCATTAAGCGTTTTCGGCCACACGTCTTCTTTGCCTGCGCCCGTCGGGTTAATGGCCAGGTGGAGGCACACTTCATTCCCGCCGATGAAGGGTTGGAGCAGTGCGATGATGAGGTAAGTGCTTTAACGCAAATCAATGCCGGATTAGCCGCTATGATCAATCTGGCACCAACCCAATATCAATGGACCTATAAGCGCTTTCACCGTACACCGGACGGCAAGCGGCCTCTGTATAAAAAGGAATTAGTGGCGCTGTTGAAGAAGTTGCCCGCCGACCGACAGAAGCTGGGTTTAGGTGCCTATGATGCTCAAGCGACCCAGCAACTGACGAAACGGCTCGATCGCTAGTTTAAACGTGATCGTATTGTTGGCTATAAGGCGGCCACCAGTCGAGGAACCGGCTGTTGCGCTCGGCCAGCAAATCACCAAAGTGCAACAACACCGCTTCACTTTGCGTCGGGCGCAGGAAAATATAATCGCCGACATCGAGTGGAATGCGGCTGGAACCGTTATACATCATCTGGTTGCTGGAGTAGCCATATAGCGGGTTGGCCGACAAGCCAGCCGGTGCGACCGGGCGGGCTTTCCAATAACCGCCATAAATGAAAAAGGTCTTTTCGCGGTTTACATCCCAAAGTTGCCACAGCTCACCAAGCGGCACAGGCCCCGGCATTTTTAACCCCGTCCATTCTTTCAACACTGGCGTGGCAATGAAAGCGGCGGTTTTAAATTCGGCCAGTTGGGGCGAAGCAAAATCACTCGGCATCAACAAGGCGCTGCCGGTTGCTAGCTCGGTAGTGGGCGATTTTTTACCGTGTAGCATGACGCTTAGGCTGCCGCCACCGTTAAAGGTGAGGTCATCACGAGCGGCCTGCTTCGGCCAATGTGTTTGCAAATAATCGAGAAACGCAAAATAGCGCTTATCCGATTTCTGGTGTGTGGTGTCGGCGGACTCCATGATGTCGGGCAGGCGGCCAACATGGCCGTCGTAGCCCATGAAACCGGCGAACTCCAAGTGTTCGGGGTGTTTCTCAATAGTAGTCAGTAACGGATCCATCTGTGATGGCTCGGTGAGGCCACCACGGTGTAAACCGACATCAATTTCCAAGTTGATACGCATGCGAGTGCCCAAACGGCGTGCCAGACTTAAATATTGCTCTAGTCGCTCGGGCGTATCGATCAGCCATTGCAGCTGGGTTTCAGGATCAAAAGCGCCTTGGTGTAACTGGTAGAACCGGTCGGCCGCATCCAGCGGCATGGGCTTGCCCATAAGAATGTCAGACTTAGGTTCGGCGCGCGCCACATCATTGAGGAAGGGCTGCTGAAACACCATGATGCGGTGGCTGCCGGTGTATTTCATCACTTGGCTGACCAGCCCGACACTGGGCAGTGATTTACTGACAATGCGGTGGTGGCGGCCAATGTGGTGCAGGTGCTTGGTTAGCCGCAGGCAGTTGGCTTGCAAACGGGCATCGTCGATTACCAACGCCGGGCGGCCGACATTCATGCGTTTTAGCATGCGGTTGAGTTGATCAAAATAGGCCGTGTAGGGGGCGCCCTTGTCATCAGGCTTTAACGCCCAGCCGCCAGCGACGATTACGACCGCGCCCCCCAATAAAAAACGGCGTCGTTTCATGCGGTGACTCCTAGTAGGTTACGCATGTAACCATTCAGCATGCGGCCTTGAGGGTCAATTTGTTGTTGTAACTTGACGAAGTCGTCGAAATGCTCGAACTGTTTGCGCGCATCGGCGGTGGTAAACGTGTTCAGCTTACCCCAGTGTGGCCGCCCTCCATCTCGTTGAAACGTACCGTGCGCGAGCTGGGGTAAATCTTGTACGAGGGGCCAACGCGTGATTGTTCGTTCACAAACATGCCCAGCGCTTTCTGGATAACAGGAATTAGCCAGCCAGCATGCATTGAGACTTCGCAGGCCATTTTCGGTGTGTCGCTGTCGTTTTCGGTGGGCGTGTGCGTGTCGGGTTGGTCGGTAATATCCAGGGTTTTCAGGATGGCCGTGTCGCTGAACGGGAAGGCGAAGAACTCTAAATTGCGGTGCTTGTGGCGGTACTTGTCGGCATAATCAACTGCTTCCTGAATCGAAACCACATGGGTTTCTTCCTTCAAGCGGTAGGCGGCCTGATTTTTGAAGGTGATGCCGGTAATAATGCCGAAAGCACCCAAGCCACTACGCGCCGCATAAAAGAAGGGGTTATTGCGGTCAATTACCATCAACTCGCCGCTCGGGGTAACCAAGCGTAGGGACTCAACGCAGGCCGACAAACTAGGCAGCTTGGTGCCGGTGCCGTGGGTCGAGGTGCTAATGGCACCCGCGAGACTTTGGGTGTTAATGTCCGACTCATTGACAAAACTCTGACCCACCTTATAAGCCATTTGGCTGGCAGCACCCAGCGTGGTGCCGGCTTTAAAGGTGGCCGTCATCTTCTCGTTGTCGTGGTGGGTTAGTCCGACCATCTGGGCAATGGAAATGATGGTGCCATCACAGGGAACTAGCGGGCTAAACGAGTGGCTACCGCCCATGCAGCGAATAGGCGCACCATCTTGCTTGAGAATGCGCTGTAATGCGGCCTCGTCTCCCGGGTAGACAATATGCTGCGGACTGGCCTCCTGGTTGCCCGACCAGTTTTCCCAGTGCATCGCTTTAGCCAGGGCTTTTTTTTGTGCGGCGTTTGCGGCTTGTAGCGGCATCATGCTGGCGGCAGCACCGGCGGATAACATTTTCAATAAAAGGCGACGCTGGCGGTTGTGATGAATGGGCATTGTGTCCTCGCTCTTTAGGTTGCGCGCTTTACGACTTACCCACTTCGTTATTTGCACTATCGTACCAATAACGAAGTGTAAACAAAAGCGGTTCGCGTTGGCAAGCGATAACAAAAAACGGGTGGCCCGCAAGACCACCCGTTTGTGCAGAGGTTCCTTAAAATTAGCTGGTGGCCGTGCGTCCACTCAGCGAGGCAACCAACGTATCGGTTGGGGCATATTTCTGGAAATATGACATGACACCATCCTGGATGTTGCCGGCAATGCGGTGCTGGAAGCTGTCGGTACACAATAGCTTCTCTTGATGCGGATTGGAGATGAAAGCGGTCTCGATTAATGCCGACGGAATATCCGGTGATTTCAGTACCACAAATGCCGCCCGTTCAATGCGGTTACTGTGTTTCACTTTGAGCTGATTGAGTACCTGCCGTGCCAAGCGATCGTTGGCGCTCATGGTGGCAGTTTGTGATAGGTCGAGCAGTACCGAAGCCAGCTCTTTACTGGTGCCGGACAGGTTGATGTTGCCTACCCAAGGGTCAACGCCGTTTTGGCTGCGCGCGAGTTGGCGCGCCATTTCGCTGGATGCGCCATGTTCGGATAACACGTACACCGATGAACCGGTAACGCTGCGATCGCGGAAAGCATCGGCGTGTATCGACAAGAATAGGTCGGCGCCCATTTCATGCGCTATTTGGGTGCGTTCACGCAAATGAAGGTAGACGTCGGAGTCGCGCGTGAGCTCGGCGTGAATGCCGCGTTGCTTATTGAGCGCATCGCGTAGTTTCCGCGAAATTGGCAAGACGACGTTTTTTTCATAGGTGCCGCCCAGCCCGATGGCGCCCGGGTCTTTACCGCCATGACCTGGATCAATGGCCACCACCAGGTCGCGGAGTTGTCCTTTGTCGATCGATTTGGTGGGTGCCAAGGCATCTTGTTGCAGATCCAAGACTAAACGATAGTAGGACGAATCGGCATTAGGCGGAATTAAAAAGCTGCTGGGGCGAGCCTTGTTGCTGAGATCAAAGACCACACGCAGATCATCGTGATTACGTCGCGCATGACGTACGTCACGAATAATGCCGTTTTTTGATGGAGCCGATTGGTTGAAGCTGCCGCCGGCGCGTGTGTTACGGAAATCCACCACCAAGCGTTCTGGATGGTGCAGGACAAAAATATGGTGTTTGGCCGAGTGGCTTAAATCAAACACAACCCGGGTGCCGTCGGCATCGTGAGAAAAACGCATGTCGACCAGCTGGTTGTTACCCGCCGCAAAGGCGTTCCGCGACAAAAGGCTAAGGCCTGCCGTGGTGCCGCCCAGCGCTAATAAATGAGCAAGCAGGGCGCGTCGTTGTGGATCAGTAGTTGAGTAGTCCATAGAGCGACTCCCGAAGCTTTCTGCTGACGTAAAAATAACCGATATATAATAATCGACTTGATCAATATATTATGAATCAGCTAGATACGCAACACTTCTAGAAAAAACTTTAATAGATTGTGACGGCGATTGTTTAGGCGGCGCCGGTCGTGAGAAATGGCAGCATATCGGAGCGTATGTGCGCATCGGGCACGCCGGTATGGTGCAACGCACGGTAGACGGCTTCGGCCATAGCCGGTGACCCGCTGATGAAAATTAACGGATGCGAGGGAGCGGTAAGGCGCTGTATGGCCAGCTCGTGAGGTAAGCCTTTGGGGTAGTTGGGGTGCTCGTCTTCTGACAAAAGGATATCCCATCGGAACCCCGGCAGGCGTTTTGCCAAGACCGCTGGGGCATCTGGTAGGTAGATGTCGCTGGCATCGCGCAGCCCCCAAAAGAGACGCAGCTCGCCTTGGTGGTGATGTTGTGCCAGATACTGCAGCATGGCGTGTGCTGGTGCAAAGCCTGTGGCACCACAAATAAACCACACGGGCTGCTGTGGCAGTGAATCAAGGTAGTTGTGACCAAAGGGTAGCTTAACGCGCAGCAGATCATGTTGCTGAAACCAGGCGAGGTGCTGTTGGGCGCGATGATGGTAAGGTAAATGTTGAAAGTGAACGCATAGATCGCGCTCGCCCTCACTGGGGGGATTGGCAATGGAGAAGGGTAGCCAGTTGTTATCGGCGAGACGGATTTTAATGTATTGACCGGCGTGCCATTGCACCGTCAAACCGGCAGGCAGGCGCAGCTTAAGTAGGCTGACGTCGGCGCTCAGTGGCGTCAGCGCAACTTTCGAGCAGGTTTTTTCGATGACTGGTGACGCATTAGGGGTGGTGACTGCGGACATATCAATAATGCGGTAGGTCACGAATGCAATGGTTGAACGCTGTGCGCACTAGGCTGATACCACAAACAGTGCTGCGATGCAGCCCATGCCGCCAAACCAAACCAGCGAGCGTAAGCTGGCCCAATCGGCCAAATAGCAGATGAAATATGCCACCCGGCTTAGCACGAAGGCAACGGCTAGCCCGTCGATGACGCCTTGGGATGCGCCGCCAACGACTTGCGCCACCAACACAGCGGCAATAAAAGCCGGCAAGACTTCAAAACTGTTTTGTTCGGCCCAATGCGCGCGTTTGCGGCTGCCTTCCAGTTTTTCCAAAAATTCGCGCGGGTTGTGGTTTTGTTTGGGGCCGAAGTCGCCGTGGAACTTGGCAAACATCGTCATCACGTAGGGCAAAAATATAGCGACCAATAGGCACCAAAAAGCAATTGTCATGTCAGTCTCCTTCGTGTTCCCAAAACAACCCAGTGAGGGGTCAATGTATCATGCCGTTGTTGAAATATCCTTTTTAAATACCTTGGAATTGCGCTGATAGTTGTAGAGCAAGCGGCGTTCGCCAGGTAGCTCGTCCACACTGGCAACGGTGAAGCCGTGTTCTTGGAACCAGTGGGCTGCACGGGTGGTTAGCACAAACAGGCGGCTGAGGTGTTGGCGGCGTGCTTGCTGCTCTATGTGGTGTAACAGCTGTCCGGCGCGCTGTTGATTGCGATAGTAGGGGTGAATGGCCACGCAAGCCAGCTCGGCGGTGCCAGCCTCGCTACTAAAAGGGTAGAGGGCGGCACAACCGATAATCATGCCATCGCGTTCGATAACGCTAAAACGGTGTATTTCATTTTCCAGCCGTTCGCGCGAACGCCGAACCAGGATGCCTTCAGCCTCTAACGGTTCGATTAATTCCAATAAACCGCCTACGTCATTAATGCGTGCTGCCCTTATACGCTCGTAGGTGTCGAGCGTGACCATGGTGCCGCAACCATCGCGAGTGAATAACTCGCGCAAGAGTGCCCCGTCGGTAAGGTAGGAGACTAAGTGTGCCCGTGTTACCCCGTTGCTGGTGGCGTGACAAGCTGCAGTGAGTTGGCGTGCTGTATCATCATCGAGTGTGGTCTCTGGGGTAAGGAAATGGACGATTTGGTGAGGCGCAAATTCTCG
>CAYVZZ010000001.1:35876-46139 GCA_964456185.1 uncultured Alcanivoracaceae bacterium | reverse complement strand
GTTCGCCGTCCTCGCCGTGAAGTCCGTCGGCTTCACCGAGCAGAATGAGCTTGTCAGCCTTGAGCGCAATGGCGACCGCCGAGGCCACTTCTTCCGAGTTGAGGTTGAAGAGCTCCCCCGTTGGTGAACCACCAATTGGCGATAACAACACGATGTTGTTCTGATCCAGTTGGCGGTTGATGGCGTCTTTTTGAATTCGCCGTACCTCACCGGTGTATTGGTAATCTTGCCCGTCACGAATACCCAGTGGTTTTGCCAATATAAAGTTGCCACTGACCAGCTGCAGTCCGGCGTTTTCCATGGGGCTGTTGGCTAAGCCCATGGAAAATAATCCTTCCAGTTGCAAACGCAGTGCGCCGACGGCTTGCAGTACCGGCTCCATGGCTTGTTGGCCGGTAATGCGCGTGTGTTCATCAAAGCGGGTTTTAATGCCTGCCGCGTCAAGCTGCGCACTGATTTGCGGGCGGGCACCATGCACCAGCACTAGGCGAATGCCAAGGCTGTTGAGTAGCGTCAGGTCGTGGACAATGTGGTGGAAGTGCGGTGCAACAAAGGCATCGCCGGGGATCATGACCACAAAAGTCCTGCCCCGGTGAGCATTGATGTAGGGCGAGGAGTTACGCAGCCAGCTTACATGGTCGTCAGCAGTGGTCATGGGCGATCCGGCAAAAGAAAACGAAAAACAGTGTTGTTTAGCAGTATAACGGCTACTCAGGGTAACCCGAAATCAGTCGTTTTCTAACACCATTTTAGGTTCGGGCGGCGCGAGGTAGTAGCCTTGTAAATAAGAGACGCCGCCCAGCGTCCAGAGTTGCTGCATTTGTTCAGCCGACTCGACAAAGCCAATAAGAACTTTGATTTCGTGATCGTTCGCTTGGGTGACTAAATCCGCCAATTTGTTGCGCTGTTCTTCGTTGCCTAGCTCGCGGGTGAAGCTGCCCTCACATTTGACCATTTGAACCGGGACATGCTTGAGCAGCTTGGCCGGATCCAGTGCGCCGCCGAAGCGGCTGATAGAAAACAGGCAGCCTGCATCGTTGACGGTTTGGGCAAAGGCGGCTACCTGTTTGAGGTAAAGATCGGCGTCGCCCTCGTTGATTTGGAAGACAAGATTCTGAGGTTTGATTTTGGTGGCGCGAGCGGCCTTTACCATCCAGTCGCCCAGCCCTTTGTCCTGCAGGGAGGGGCCGCTAATATTGATCAGCAACTTGATATCTGCTTTGGTTGCGGTGGCTTCTTTCATGGCATTAAGCGCTACCCAGCGATCGACCTTTGAGGCCAGCCCTTGTTTGCCGGCAACGGGCATAAATTTAGCCGGATCCAAGACCGAGCCGTCTTCCTGGGGTAGGTTAACAAACACTTCGAAGAAGAAGCTGGCATCATCACCCAGGCTCATGATGTTTTGATATTGCAGCTCTAGGCTGTTTTTATCGAGTGCCTGCTTAATGGTCAGGGCAATGGCCTCATCCGATCCCGCTTTCAGATCATCAATGGGATTATGTACCACAACGGCGTTACCTTTTTGGCCGTTGCTTTCGGCACGGGCGCGATTACAGCATTCGAGTGCCTTGGTGAGCACGGCTTGGCTGTTGCGGCTGTCTTCGCGGGTAAAGCTGACGCCGATGCTAGCGGTGATTTTAAGTGTGCGGCTTTGCACCTCAGGCATTAGCTTTTCGATTAACGCACGCAGTGACTCGGCGCGGGCATGGGCTTCATCTTGATCGGCCAATGGCTCAAGCAGCGCAAATTCCTCTTCGCTGACTCGTGCCAGCATGGCGTCTTTTGCATGCTGTTGTAAGGCGGCCGCCACCGCTTTCAACATGGCGTCTGCGCCGCTGATACCAAGCTCGCTTTGATATTGTTCAAAGGCATCAATGCGCAGGTAGTAGATGGCAGAGGTTTGGCCGTCGTTAACGGTCTTCGCGAGCGCTTGATCCAGTCGCTCCAGGAAAGCGCCACGATTGGGTAGGCCGGTGGTGCTATCGGTTTGGGCGATTTGACGTAAGGTCTCTTCATCGACACCGCTTTCAGTGCGAATGACAATTTGAGTGCAATCTTCACCGTCAAATGTCGAGGGCGAGAAGGTGAAGGTGGCGTTAAATTCTTCGCCTTGCTGGCTGCGTCCACGGCAGTCCAAATCGTGCGTTTTGCTGCTGTCTTGAGCACGACTGCGTAATACCTTTTTTAGGCTGTCGTGATTGTCACTGGAAACCATATCCATAATGGGGATGCCGGCCAAATCATCAACCGATTCATAACCAAACAGCTCTAGGTAAGCATCGTTGGCATGGATGTGCATGCCGTCGACAACGTACGCAATGGCGTCACGGCTTTGGTCCATGAGTACACTGAGGCGCTTTTCGGCGTCGTGTAACTCAATTTCTGTTTGCTGCAATTCACGACGCAGTTGGATGGTGTGTAACTGCTGGCTGATCAGATTAAGCAATAAATCACGATTGTCTTGTGGTACCACGCCCTGTGCACCTGCTTCCAATGCGGCGGCCAGCTTGTCAGCGTTGAGATCGTCATCCAGTACGAGGGTTAAAGGCGATTTACCTAATCGCTGAAGATGGTTAAGTGCTTGGGTGTAATCGCAGTTGCCAAATTGGGGGCGGCATAAAAATATTTCCCAAGTGCCCGATTTTAGTGCGCTGATCAGGTCATCTTCGGACAGTACGAGTTGCGCACGAGTGGCGCGGCCGGCATTGCGCAAAAAGTTGATGAGCTGTTCGGCGGTGTCCTGCGAGTCATGTGCCATCAGCAGGCGAATGGTGTCCAAGCTGTAGCTCATTCGAGTGGATGCTCCAAGGGTGGTTGTGCCAATAAAACAAATAAAACCAGTCAGTTAGCCAGTTTTGAGCCGTCATTTTTTAGGGGCGATGCCTCGACGTGGCGGCGAAATACACGCCAAAGTCTACCATGATTTTTAGGCAATCACAGATCATCCCAGATGGCATCAAACATACCCTTTTCTTGGGGGGCGTTGTTAGAATTATTGTCAGCCGTTTTGTGCGTTTCATCGTGATAGGTGAATAAATTGTAGCTGGCGGTTCCTGACAGGCGGCGAGATAACAGCAGACGCGTGTGTTCGGCGCCTTGCTGCAGGTCAACCTTCTTGCCGCTTTGGAAGCCCACAGTGGGTAATAGCAGGGTGATGGGCTGGCTGATGGCATCCAGTGCCGGCAATAATAGGGCGCGCATGTAATCGGCAGAATCGCCGGTTTTCTTAATTAAGCGTGCAGCACAGGGTTGGGCACGAGGCGCCATAATTTCGACACCAAATTGCGCACTGCCGCCACTTATTTGGCGTACCCAGCGGATGACGCCAATCGCCCATTCGGAGTGGCCGTCGCGCACCGCTGCTAACTCACCAGTACGCAATTGGAAGGGGGTGTCGCCCGGCCAAATGAGGCAGTAACCACCGGGGCTGGCATTAATTTTCTCGACTTGGCGTGAGGCATAATCTGGTTCTTCGTCATCTCTTCCTTCAAATCCTTTGGAGGCAGAGAAATCAATCTCATCACCAATGACGGTGGCTTGGGTCTCAAATACTTGACCCCAAGGGTCGCTGCCCATGGCTTCCTTTTGCACCGAGCGTTCAACAAAACGGTTGTGCGATGCCACCTGTTGCGTACCGTCGTGAAGGAACTGCTGGAAGTGTTGTTCTCCACACAGATAATAGTGCACGGCGCGCAAACCGAGACAAATTTCCAAGTGGCCAGCCTGCTCAATACGTCGAAATGAGCGTTCTGCCAGTGAGCCCCATGCCTGCCGAAGGTGCGATACTAAAAGCGGCGACATGCCTTGAGGAAGTGTTAAATCGGAGACCTCAGGCCGACGCGACAATTGCTGAATGAGCGGGCTGGTGTCTAGGAAGCGACAGTGGTCATTTTCCTCTTTTAGCTGGGATTGGTATTGAGGCGGTTTGTCTGCGTTTAGGTCAACCGCAAAAAGATCGTCTCGCAGCCGATCGCGATGGATGTCGACGCAGTCGCTCCAACTGGCGCTGGCGTTGAATATTTGCTCGGTTTCTTGCTGGCGTAGCTGGTTGGGACGCGCACTGGCCAGCAAGAGTGCTTGTAGGTAGGCACGTTTAACCGTGGGGCTGCCTTCCAGCGGTAATGCTTTGTTGTCGAGCTTGTGTTGTTCCGCCAGAGCATATAACTGATGAATTTCTAGCCACAGGTTTGACGGGATAGGAAAGTAAAGTTGATAACAGCGCAACAGCGCGTTGGTTAGTGTGCTGATACCTCGGTAGCATGCCAATGTGACGTTGAGGCGGGCGTCACGTTTGGGTAGCTTGGCTTGACCTTGTACGGCGACTAATTTGTAGCCATTGGCGAGGTGCCCTTGTAACGCCTGTGTCAGGCTGGCCACTTTTTGTGCCTTGGCCGGTAACACCAAGGGTTGATTAAGGTAGTGTTTGCTTAAGCGCTGACTGATGTGCTCGACCGACGGTAACAGCATTTCAAGCAGTGGAAGCCGCTTGCGATAATCGAGCTTAATGCGATCCAGCTCGGATAATAAACGATAAAGACGGTGTGCGCTTTCGCCCAGATTAAATGGCGGCAAGTCGTCGATCCACGCACGCAGCTTCTTGGGGTTGGTACTGCCGATGGATAGGCGAGACAGATCCTGTTCGGGCAGTTTTAATTGCAGGATGTCATTCGTTGGCATATCGCCCCCTCGGCGTGCGGCAAGTTGGGGTGTTCCTTTGCCGTTTTCTTATTAGTAGCCCGACCTGTGCCATATTTAGCTGGCAAAAGGCATTGTTATCGTCATTCGCGTTGTGACAAATATCACAAACTGTCTCAATTTAAAATATTTAACTCGTCTTGTAAATGAAAGCGCCTTATTAACTTCTATACCTAACTTGATGTTATTGCGATTGGTGGCGCCCTTCGATAAGCGGTGTTTTTGACTGCTTTCCTGCCAGTTCAACAACCAACCGAGGAACCAGGAAGCCCGATAGCTGATCCCGCAGTTGTTGGTGTAATGTCAGCGCTTTTTGATTATCCACCCCGAAATGTGCAGCGCCTGCTACCTTGTCCAGCTGGTGTAGGTAGTAGGGCAGAATGCCACAGGCGAACAGCCGTTCGCTGAGGTGCGTGAGCGTTTCCACGTCGTCATTAATGTCGGCGAGCAACACGCTTTGATTGAGCAAGGTGACGCCCGCTTGGCGTAGTGGCATTAAAGCGTTAGCGACATCATCGGTTAATTCGTTGGGATGATTAACGTGTACCACCAAGGAGGCCTGGAACCGTGGGTCCGAAAAGAGCGCGACAAACTCCTCGGTAATGCAGGAGGGGTCGACAATGGGGGTGCGCGAGTGAATGCGTAATCGTGTGATGTGGGGCAACTCGGCTAGGCGTTGGTGAATGCTGGCCAGGCGGCGTTGGCTGAGGGTGAGCGGGTCGCCACCGCTGAGAATGACCTCGTGAATAGACGGCTGTTGCGCCAACCACTCGAATGCCTGTGTTAGTGATGCCTCTTGTTCAGAGTAGGGGAAGTGGCGACGAAAACAATAGCGGCAATTTACCGCACACGCCCCAGTGACAATTAACAGAACACGTCCCGGATATTTTTGCAGCACAGCCGAAGCTGGCGAAAAACCGCTTTCACCCACTGGGTCGTCGGTAAAGCCGCTGACTGCCTGCATTTCGTTTTTGTGGGGCAAAATCTGACGCAGGATGGGGTCTTGCGGGTCGCCCTTTTTTATACGCTCAAGAAAAGCACGCGGTAATCGCAAGGGAAATTCGCTGTCGGCTTGGCTACTGTAACCGGCCTCTTCTGCGGTAAGGCCGACTATCTCCAGCAGCTCACGCACCGAATTAACATACTTCGACATGGGAATCCTTAAGGCGGCAGATGTAAAGCAGGAGCCTGCTTTGCTATGATGTCGCTCTTTGCACAATATGATTTGGGGTAACTTTTCTATGGCGAGCCATTCTACCAATGAATTCCGTTCCGGTCTGAAAGTCATGCTGGACGGCGATCCGTGTTCCATCTTGGAAAACGAGTTTGTTAAACCGGGTAAGGGACAAGCCTTTAACCGCGTTAAGCTGCGCAACCTGAACACCGGCAAAGTCTGGGAGCGTACTTTCAAATCCGGTGATAGCCTGGAAGCCGCCGACGTCATGGAAACCGAGATGCAATATCTCTACAACGACGGCGAGTTTTGGCATTTCATGGACACCAACAGCTTCGAGCAGAAGGCGGCTGGCGCCGATGCTGTGGGCGACAACGCCAAATGGCTGAAAGAAGAAGACATGTGCATGGTGACGCTTTACAACGACGAGCCGCTTATCGTCACGCCGCCTAATTTTGTCGAGCTGGAAATCGTACAAACCGATCCGGGTCTGAAAGGCGACACGGCGGGCACCGGCGGTAAGCCTGCCACGCTATCGACTGGTGCGGTGGTTAACGTGCCCCTGTTCGTCCAAGAAGGCGAAGTCATTAAAGTCGATACCCGCTCGGGCGAGTATGCGTCACGCGTGAAAAAATAAACCGGCCGTCCAATGGGGTGGTTTAAGCGTGGAAAGGCGGTCAACGACAACTGGCCGCCCACCGCTAACGTCGCGGCCATGCAGGCGCGCGCCGATGTCTATCGCGCCATCCGCCACTTCTTTGATGCCCAAGGCGTGCTTGAGGTGGATACCCCACACCTCGCACACTTTGGCGTCACCGACCTGCACATCGACAACATCGCCGTGGATGGCTACGGCTATTTGCAATCTTCTCCCGAATATCACATGAAGCGCCTGCTGGCGGCCGGTATCGGCTCATGCTGGCAATTGGCGCATGTCTATCGCGATAGCGAAAGCGGCCGTCGACACAATCCCGAATTTACCCTGCTGGAATGGTATCGGCTGGATTTCTCCTTGCATCAGCTCATTGCCGAAGTGGTGGCTTTGCTGTGGCAGCTTTTGCCCGACATCAAGGGTACTGAGCGGATAGCATTCCGTGACGCCTTTGCACGCGCTACCGGGCTGGACCCTCTCACCGCGAGTCGTGACGAGCTGGACAGTTACGCCCGTCAAAAAGACAAACGTCTGCCCGAACTGGATAAACCGGCATTAGTCGACTGGCTCATGGCCACCGAAGTAGAGGCTGCATTCAATCCAAATCAACTCACCATCGTCACCGATTTCCCGGTTTGGGCTGCCGCCTTGGCAGAAATCGCCGAAGACCGCCAAGGCTCATCCGTGGCGCAACGTTTCGAAGTCTATGCCGCTGGGGTGGAGCTGGCCAACGGCTATCAAGAACTGCGCGACGCCAAAGAGCAACGCCAACGCTTTGAGCAGGATCAGCTATTACGCCAACAAGCCAACAAAGCAGAACGCCAAATCGACCCCTGGTTAATGGCAGCCATGGAAGCCGGCCTGCCGCCCGTGTCCGGCGTGGCCATGGGTATCGACCGGCTGCTAATGATTAAACTCGGCGCCAAGCATATCGATGAGGTGATTGCCTTTCCTTGGCAACGGGCTTAATTAAATCGAAATCGTAAAGCGGTTCGTCTTGGCAATGGGGCGCACTGTCCTGCCTTCACGCTTCATTTCAACGATGCCGTAATGCGACAAGGTTTTTAAAGTGCGCGACAAATTGCTTTGTGCTCGTCCCGTCACTTGTGCCAGAGCCGATATCGAAGCAGGTCTTTGCTGCATGATGACGTCCAGCAACGCACGGTTATCGTCGCTTAACACCTCCGCTAATGAGCGTATCGAGGTAAACCAGACTTTCGGTTCGTCGGGCGCAGGTTGGTAATCGCCGCGTGCAATGGCCAGGACGCGTTGGCGCATTTTGTCTTGTGGCAGAATGCCGATAGTGATGGCTGTCCTGTTCATGGATTTAATATATCACTTGATGATATTTAATGCCAGGCGATTAACTTCCGTCCGGGACTGTCTGTAATTCCACATAAGCGGCAATGCCTTCGGCGCCACCTTCATGGCCGATGCCGGAGCCGAGCATGCCGCCGAAGGGGGTGGGGGCGGCAGGGCCGGTGCCGGTGTTGATGGCGCAGTGGCCGAAGTGTAGTCGCGAGACGATGTGTTGCAAACGCTTTTTATCACCGCCAAAGACATAGGCAGCGAGGCCGTAGTCGGTGTCGTTGGCAGCGGTGAGTAATTCCTCGTCACTATGGAAGCGGACCAGTGGCACCAAGGGGCCGAAGGTTTCTTCTTTGAAGCACAGCATGCTTTGGGTAACGTCGCGCAGCAGGGTTGGAGTGAAGAAAAGGGAGTCATTCGCCAAGGCGTTATCGGGGTGTAGGCCGGTGAGCACTTGTGCGCCTTGATTGACTGCATCGTTGAGATGAGCGGCGACCTTGTCGTAACCGGCCCGATTGATGAGCGGGCCGATGTGTACGCCATCGTCCATGCCGTTGCCGACTCTCAGGGCGGCCATGCGTTCGCGCACCTTGTCGGCGAAGGCGTCATAAACGGCATCGGCCACAAAGACGCGGTTGGCGCAGACACAGGTTTGCCCGGCACCGCGAAATTTGTTGGCTAACAAGCCGTCGGCGGTCGCATCCAAGTCGGCATCATCCAACACGATAAAGGGTGCGTTGCCGCCCAGTTCCAAATCCAACCGTTTGATGCGCGGTGCGGCTTGCTGCATCAGCAAACGGCCCACGCGGGTGGAGCCGGTGAATGACACCATGGGGACAGCCAGCGAGTCCATGAGCGCGCCGCCGATGGCAGCGGCATCGCCCATCACCAGATTGACCATGCCGGCGGGTAAATCATCGATGTCATCCATGATGCGGAACAAGGCCATCATGGTAAGCGGTGTTAGCTCGGCCGGTTTGGTGATGCTGGGGCAACCGGCGGCCAGGGCAGGAGCCAGTTTCTTGGCAATCATGGCAATGGGGAAATTCCAGGGGGTGATTAACCCCACCACACCGACTGGCCGCGAATAAACCGTCCAATCGCAGTTTTTCACTTTCTCGGGCAGGTGACGTGGCGCTAAAAACGCTTCCATGTTTTTCGCGTAGTAATCGAAAAAGCTGGCCGCGTAATCCACTTCCGCTTGAGCTTCCGGCCAGGGCTTGCCGTGTTCCAAGCAGAGGATGCGGCCGATTTCTTCGCGCTGTTCAGTAAGCCGGTCGCGGATATGTTCCAGCCAGCGGCGACGGGTAGTAATGTCTGGCACCTGAGCGAGTGCTGCCTTGGCGGCGGTAATCGCCCGGCGAGTTTCGGTGGCTCCCATGAATGGCACCTGCGCCAGAGTGTCGCCGGTGGCCGGGTTGCTAACGGCCAGCTGGCGGCCATCATCCGCCGCGACCCATTGGCCATTGATGTAAGCATCAAAACGGTTAAGCAGGGGGGAATCAATCATGGCGGGTGTCCGTTAGGGTTCTTGTGGGTTTAGTGTTGTTCTACTCGGGGCGGCGGGTGCTTGCAAGTCCCGTTGTTTTATCAGCGCCCGTAGTTGACGATAGCCTTCTACCAGGCGCGGCCCCGGTCGGCCAAGAAAGGCTTCGCTGATGGCATGCACCTGCCGGTTGACTACAGCAGGCACCTGCGACCAGCCTGGCCTTTCATACACCACATCGGCACGGTATTTTTCGACCTTTACACCGCACCAGCTCATTACCACCAAGTCCGGTTGTTCTTTGGCGGCGGTATCCGCCTCCATCGGCACACTTTTGGCATCGACCTGCCCCCAAGGGTTTTGGCCACCCGCCAAATGAATGATGTCGTTCACCCAGGATTGTTTGGCCGCAGCAATCACCGGCTTCGGCCACCACTCGACCAAGACAAGCGGACGTTGGGCGGGTTCCACCGGCACCATGGCCGCCTGCATTTGTTGAACTAACGCCTCACCCTCGGTCTGTCGGTTAATGGCAGCCGCGATGCGGCGAATGTCGTCATAGACATCATCCAGCGAGACGGGGTCGCAGACGAGAGTCGACAATCCTGCCTGCTGAAGTTGTGCGACTACCTTTTCGTGACCGGGCACCGTCAGTGAGGTCAACACCAAGTCGGGCTTTAGCGCAAGAATGCCATCAATGTCCTGATTGAGGTCTCGCCCCGTCTTCGGCAGTGTATCGACCACGTCGGGCGGATAGTCGGAATCGGCATCGACACCGACCAGCAGGTCGGCAGCGCCCAAAGCGCAAACGATTTCGGTGTTGGAACAGGTATGAGAGACCAAACGCAAAACAAACTCCCGATGAGTCGATGGAGCTTACAGTGTAACGGATCGACCGCAGCCGTTGTCAGGGCTAAAATGCGCGCATTCCATAAATGAGAGATGTCC
>CAYVZZ010000001.1:11626-35866 GCA_964456185.1 uncultured Alcanivoracaceae bacterium | reverse complement strand
GATGTCCCATGCCCAAGATGGTATCCATTCGTTTTACTGCCGATGTGCTCGATGAACATGATTTGCCGGATATGCCTTACCCGGTGCGTGAAGAGGCGATGAAAGCCTCGGTGGAGAAACAGGGCGAGTTGCCCTGGGCAGAAGTGTTATACGGGCTGCAAGCCACCCTATCTCAAGGGCGCTCTCCTTGGCAGCGACTGCAGCCGGCCATGGCCACCTTGGCCAGCCTCATTGCACCTAAAGACGAACTGGTGCTGGTGGCTAGTCAGGGCGATAGCTGGCGGCTGGAAATCGGCCAGGTCGATTTGAACGACGAGATTGTCACTATTCAGCGTGGCGATGAGCTGCTTTGCGCCATCACTAACCGGGGCGATGGCAAGTTGCTAATCAGTGGTTATCGTCCATTAGATGCCAAAAGTATCCACTATCTGCTAACGCTAGCTGGCAAACCGACTGATGACGGCAAAATTAATGGCTATGAAAATAACTGGATGTTCGCCGAATACGCCGCCGGTGCGCAAGACAATGAAACCGCCGCCAAGGCCGGTGAAGCCTATTTGGCGTATTGGGGCAAGGGATTAGGACAAACCGCCGATGGCAAAGCGTTACCCGTTTGGTATCAGCAAGCCAAGTTGTCGGTGCGACGGGCATCTGAAGTGGCCGCCGAGTTGGGGGTTTATTATCAGCTACAAGAATCCGGCAAGGGATAACCCGGACGCTTTGTGTTATGGGTCACGACAATTGAGCTTGCCGAGGGGTAAGGTAGATCGTCGGTCATATTATAATTGAAAGGAGACACGCGATGATTTCATTGAAGAAGACCCTAGCGGTAGTTTGCTGCACATTATTATTAATGGGTTGCGGAGACTCATCCTCGGCGGATAGTACAGCCACCGCCAATATGGAAGCTGCTAACATACTACAAAACATCGAACTCACGCCGGATCTTCTGGAACGCCTCTTGGCTGTGAGCATTGCCACGCAAAAGCACCCTTGCAAATTTGCGTTCAAACGCGGCGCGCTTAAGGGCAACAAGTCTAATGCGATTGAAAAGTGGGCCTCTCGCCCCGAAGTGGCCGAGCTTTTGGACGAAAATGATTTAACTGCCAAGGAAGCCGTGTATGGTGGCTTGCGAGCAGGTGTTGCTGTTATGAAAGTTGGGTTACAGCAATTGCAGGCCAAGACGGGGCATGCTCAAGGTAGCATGAAAACCGATTTGCACTTTACTGATGACGAGTTAGCCGCCGTCAAGGTGTACAAAAAGAAATTAATGCAGGCAATGCACAAGATGTATGGCGATATGTCGCCAGCCGAACTTAAGGCGCACATGAAGAAATTGAAATCTTGTGGCGTTGCGGGCACCTGATTTACAACACGCCCTGCACAAACAAGCTGCTAAATGCCACGGCGGCCCAAACACATAGCCCCAGTAGCACGGGCTTTAGGCCGGCGTGGGTCAGCTGCTTGAGTTTGCTGTTTAACCCCACCGCGACCAGCGCCATAATCAGCAGAAACTCGGCTAAGCCCAGTAGTCCGTGCTCCACATCAGCGGGCAGCCAGCCCAGAGTATGAATGAGCGCCGCGACAACAAATCCAACGATAAACAAAGGGAAGACACCCGCAGCGTTTTGTTTCTCGCCTTTGTGTTTCCAAGCCATTACCGCCACCAGCACAAGACACACTGGCAAAATTAAGCTGGCGCGGGTGAGCTTCACGATAGTGGCAATATCACCAGCTTGGGTGCTGTAGCTATAAGCCGCGGCCACCACTGACGAGGTGTCGTTAATGGCCGTGCCCGCCCAGGTGCCGAAAACGACATCACTCATTCCCAGCCAATGACCCACTGCGGGGAATAAAAAGACCGCGATTAGGTTGAATAGGAAGATGGTGGTCAGTGACAAGGTGAGGTCTCGCTGATTGGCGCGAATGATGGGCGCTATGGCGGCAATCGCCGAACCACCGCAAATGGCCGTGCCGGCACCAATGAGTAGCGCCAAGCGTTTGGGCAGTTTCATCCACCAACCTAAAAGCAAAGCGGTAACGAAAGCCAGGCTAAGGGTTACCAGGGTAACCGATAGTGAGCCAGCACCCACACTCCACAATTGATCAATGCTGAGTTTTAAACCCAGTCCGACGATGGCCCATTTTAATAACTGACTTACGCCGAACTGGATGCCGTTATGGCATTGGTTGGGCAGTGTGAAAAGGTTGCCGACCACCAATCCCAATAGCAGCCCCATTACCGGCGCGCCGATAATGGGGAATACCTCGCCCAGGGGGATGGCAACCACAGCCAACAGAATACACAACCCGACTCCGGGGAGTAATGCGGCTGGTGAGTTGGTAAGTTGTCGGTGGGAAAGTGCGAAACGCATGAACGGGTGCCCTTGTTGTCGATGGGTGCACTCTACGGGCGTTTACGCCATAGTTATATTCAATAATAATAAGCATATAAATAAACATTATTTATGGTGAGCTTTTTCGCATGTCGTTAACCGCACTCAAACCGCGTCAGTTGGAGGTCTTTGTCACCCTGGCCGATGTCGGCCAGATGACACGCACTGCCAAGATGCTGTCGCTAACACAGCCCGCCGTGAGCATGGCGTTGCGTGAGCTGGAGCGTCAATTGGGACCGCTGTTTGAGCGCGAAAAGCGTCATTTGATTCTTAACTCCCGTGGCCGTGAGTGCTTGCCGTTGGCGCGGGAAATCTTGTTGCGCCTGGATGATTTGGAACGGCTGGATACGGATAAGCCGCTGTTGGGGCGGCTGACATTGGGCGCCAGCAACACGGTGGGCAATTATTTGGTGGGTGACTTATTAGGCCCCTTTGCGCGCCAGCATCAAGAGGTGACTTTGCAGTTGCAGGTGGGTAATACCCGCCTAATGGCCGACAGGGTGCTGCATCGTGAGGTGGATCTGGCCTGCGTGGAAGGGCCGGTGCATCATCCCCAATTGGATGTGATTCCATGGCGGCAGGACAGTTTACAAGTTTGTGCCTCACCGGCGCACCCGCTGGCCAAGCGCAAGACCTTATCGGCTGATGACTTTGCCGATGCCCGTTGGATTTTGCGCGAACCGGGGTCGGCCACGCGCAGCCAAAGTGAGCAATTACTCACGGGGTTGCCAAAAGGGCGTGTGGTGCTGGAGCTTGGGCAGGTAGAGGCCATTAAGCATGCGGTAATGGCGGGATTGGGCATTGCCTGTTTGCCGCAGGTGGCCATTGCCGATGCCGTAGAAAGCGGGCGCCTGTGTGTGCTGCCAACCCCTTTTCTGCCCTTGAGCCGTTGGCTTTCGTTAGTAGTGCCGCGCAACGATTATCGGGGGCGCTTGGTGGAAGCCTTTCTGGCCAGTTGTGACCTTTCACCTTGAGGGCTACCATGCGCGCCTCTGTTATCTGATTTCTTGGAATTGTTATGCGCTCGGTAGCCGACCGAATTCGTCATGCGGTGTGTTTTGAGTTGCTGGGCGTGCTGCTGGTGACGCTTTTATCCGGTTGGGTGTTTTCCACCGAGGCCAGCCACTTCGGGCCACTGGCGCTGTTGCTATCACTCATCGCTACCTTGTGGAATTATCTTTACAACCTGGCCTATGACCATTTTTTGCTGCGTCTACGCGGCCGAGTGCAGAAAACGCTGTGGGAACGTGTCTGGCATGCCTTTTGGTTTGAGTTTGGCATGCTGGTGATTACCTTGCCGCTGGTGATGGCGTGGCTGGACTATACCTTCCAGCTTGCACTGACGATGAGCCTGTCTCTCATGGGGTTTTATTTGCTTTATACCTATGTGTACAACTGGGCATACGACCGCCTCTTTCCATTACCCGAGTGGCAACAAAAAGAGACGGTAGAATAAGCGCGCTATTCCTCGGCCTGGTCGTCACTGGCAGAGGTTTTTCTTTCTACGGCCAAATGGTCAACCCGCTGCAAGCCACGAGGGAGTTTGCTACCACGGCGGCCGCGTTCTCCATGATAGTGCTCAAGGTCGGACGGTTTCAGGTTGAGGTGCCGTTTGCCGGCATGCACCACTAGCGTGTCCTCGGGCGACAGCACCACCATGTCTTGCACAAATTCAACACGCTCGGCGACACGGGCACCGGCAATGCTAATCATCTTGTTGCCTTTGCCGCGCGCCATTTGCGGTAAATCGCGTAGAGGGAAGACCAATAAACGCCCCTCGTTGGATACCACGGCGATCAGGTCACTATCGATGTCGTTAACCGCTTGCGGCTGAAATACCCGTCCGCCCTTGGGCAGTTTCAAAAAGCCTTTGCCGGCTTTTTGGTTGGTTTGCATGTCTTCAAATCGGCCAACAAAGCCATAGCCGGCATCACTGGCCAGCAGGAAGGCTTGTTCGTTTTTGGCCATTAAGCAAGCCGCAAAAACGGCACCTTTGGCCGGTTTTAAACGGCCAGATAATGGCTCGCCGTAACCGCGCGCGCCCGGCAAGGTGTGAGCGGGCAGGCTATAACTGCGCCCGGTGGAATCAATAAAGCACACGGGTTGATTGGATTTGCCGCTGGTCTGTGCCAGAAATTTATCACCGGATTTGTAGCTTAGGCTGCTGCCATCGACATCATGCCCTTTGGCGGCGCGCACCCAGCCTTTTTCCGACAACACCACGGTCACCGGATCGGCACTAATGAGGTCTGTCTCGTCCAATGCCTTGGCGGCTTGGCGCTCGACAATGGGGCTGCGACGGTTGTCACCAAATTCGTCGATGCAGTCTTTGATTTCCTTGGCAATCAAACGCTTCATCTTGGCCGTTGAGCCCAGAATACTTTCCAGCTTGTCGCGCTCGGCAGCCAGTTCGTCCTGCTCGCCACGGATTTTCATTTCTTCCAGCTTCGCCAAGTGGCGCAGCTTTAATTCCAGAATGGCTTCGGCTTGTCGGTCGCTGAGATTGAAGCGTTCCATCAGCACATACTTGGGCTGATCTTCGGTGCGAATGATGTGGATGACTTCGTCGATGTTCAGATAAGCAATCAACAAGCCTTCGAGGATGTGCATCCGGTCGATGATTTTATCGAGGCGATGCTGCAAGCGACGGCGCACCGTCACCATGCGGAATTGCAGCCATTCGTTGAGTAGCTTGTCGAGCGGCTTCACCTGTGGGCGGCCGTCGATGCCAATCATGTTGAGATTGACGCGGTAGTTCTTTTCCAGATCGGTGGTGGCGAACAGGTGGTTCATCAACTGCTGCACATCCACACGGTTGGAACGTGGCACGACCACCAAACGGCAGGGGTTTTCATGGTCGGATTCATCGCGTAAATCGCTCACCAGCGGCAGCTTTTTCTTGCGCATTTGCTCGGCGATTTGCTCTAGCACCTTGGCGCCGGAAGCTTGATAGGGTAGCGCGGTGATAACGATGTCGCCGTCTTCGCGCTCGTACACCGCGCGCATTTTCAAAGTACCTTTGCCACCGGCGTACATGCGAATCAGCTCGTTGCGCGGGGTGATAATTTCCGCCTCGGTGGGGAAGTCCGGTCCTTGAACATGCTCCATCAAATCATCCAGAGACGCGCCCGGATGTTTCAATAGATGGATGCAGGCATTGGCTACTTCACGCAAGTTATGTGGCGGAATGTCGGTGCTCATGCCCACGGCAATGCCGGTGGTGCCGTTAAGCAAAATGTTGGGTAGCTGCGCGGGCAGTAGCTTCGGCTCTTTAAGGGTGCCGTCGAAATTGGGCTGCCACTCTACCGTGCCTTGTCCCAATTCACCCAGCAATACGCGCGCATAGTTGGTCAGCCGTGATTCGGTGTAACGCATGGCGGCAAAGGATTTGGGGTCGTCCGGTGCGCCCCAGTTGCCTTGTCCGTCTACCAGCGGGTAGCGGTAGCTAAAGGGCTGCGCCATGAGCACCATGGCCTCGTAACAGGCCGAATCACCGTGCGGGTGGTATTTACCCAGTACGTCACCGACGGTGCGCGCCGATTTTTTAAACTTGGCGCTGTGTTTTAGCCCCAGCTCGCTCATGGCGTACACAATGCGTCGTTGCACCGGCTTTAAGCCGTCGGCAATGCTGGGCAGGGCGCGATCGAGAATGACGTACATGGAGTAATCCAGGTAGGCCTTCTCGGTGAAATCGCGCAGGGAAAAGGATTCGAAATCGTCAGCCATATCTTTGCTATCTCTGTTTTATACGTCGGCCAGGTTGCCTTTTTCTTCCAGCCAGCCTTTACGGTCTTTGGCGCGTTTTTTACCCAGCAGCATGTCGAGCAGCTGGTGGGTGTTGTCGTCGCCTTCCATGCGTAGCTGGACTAGACGGCGGGTGTCGGGTGCCATGGTGGTTTCACGCAGCTGCGGCGGGTTCATTTCGCCCAAGCCTTTAAAGCGGGTCACCTGTGGTTTGCCGCGTTTGTGTTCGGCTTTTAGGCGCTCAAGTGTGAGGTCACGCTCCTCGTCATCCAAGGCGTAAAACACCTGCTTTCCAAGGTCGATGCGATAAAGCGGTGGCATGGCGACAAATACATGGCCGCCTTTTACCAGTGCCGGGAAATGACGCACGAACAGGGCACAGAGTAGGGTGGCAATGTGCAAGCCATCAGAGTCGGCATCGGCAAGAATGCAGACCTTGCCGTAGCGCAATTTGGAGAGGTCGGGATTGCCCGGTTCGATACCCAGGGCAATGGCAATGTCGTGAATTTCCTGACTGCCTAGCACTTGGCCGCTTTCCACTTCCCAAGTGTTCATGATTTTACCGCGCAGCGGCATGATAGCCTGAAAGGTACGGTCGCGTGCTTGTTTGGCGGAGCCGCCAGCAGAGTCGCCCTCTACCAAGAATAATTCACCTTCGGCCGGGTCGTCGCCGGAACAATCGGCAAGTTTGCCGGGTAAGGCGGGGCCGGAAGTGACCTTTTTACGGACGACTTTTTTGGCTTTCTTTAAGCGCTTTTGCGCAAAGCTAATGCATAGCTCGGCCAGCGCATCCCCGTTTTCGGTATGCTGATTGAGCCACAACGAAAAGGCGTCTTTGACAATGCCGGAGACAAAACCCGCCGTGTGGCGTGAGCTTAGGCGTTCTTTGGTCTGGCCGGAAAATTGCGGGTCTTGCATCTTCACGCTGAGCACAAAGCTCACCGAGTTCCAAAGGTCGTCGGCGGTCAGTTTTAGCCCGCGCGGTAGCAGGTTGCGGAATTCGCAATATTCACGCAAGGCATCCAGCAACCCCGAGCGCAGCCCGTTGACGTGGGTGCCGCCTTGCAGGGTGGGAATGAGGTTGACGTAGGATTCGGTAATCGGCTCGCCACCTTCTGGCAACCACAGCACTGCCCAGTCGAGCGCAGCTGTGTCGGCTTGTAGGCTGCCGCCAAAGCTCTCGGGCGGCAGGCGCTCGTATTCTTTGGTGGCATCGAGCAAATATTCACGCAGGCCGTCCTCATATTGCCAGTCATATTGTTCGCCTTGTAGCTGGTCTTTAAGGGTGACTTTTAGGCCCGGGCAGAGTACCGCTTTGGCACGCAATAAATGGGTCAGGCGCGGGATGGATACCTTGGGTGAATCAAAGTAGCTGTTGTCCGGCCAAAAGCGAATGATTGTGCCGGTGTTGCGCTGACCTACCGTACCGGTGACATGCAGGTCTTCGGCTTTGGTGCCGTTCTCGAAGGCCATTTCATGCACTTCGCCATCACGTTTGATGGCCACTTCAAAACGCGTTGAAAGGGCGTTTACCACCGATACGCCCACACCGTGCAGGCCGCCGGAAAAGCGGTAGTTCTTGTTGGAGAATTTGCCGCCGGCGTGCAGGGTGGCGAGGATAACTTCCACCCCCGGCTTGCCCATTTGTGGATGCAGGTCCACCGGCATGCCGCGGCCGTCGTCTTCTACTTCGATGGCGCCGTCTTTGCGCAGAGTGACTTTAATGCTGCGGGCATGGCCAGCCAACGCTTCATCGACAGAGTTGTCGACCACCTCTTGAATCAGGTGATTAGGTCGGTTGGTTTCGGTGTACATGCCCGGGCGTTTGCGTACCGGGTCGAGCCCTGTGAGGACTTCAATTTCTTCTGCTGTGTAATTGCTCATGGACAGTGTGCGTTGTTGTCAGATTCGGTGATTCCGCAGAATCGTAATATCAACGGAATGAAGGCGTCAAAATTATCAAAACCGTGGCTGCCGCCCAAACCACGATAAAGGTGGCAGTCACGGTAGAGTGACCAACCATCTTGCCAGTTGAGTGTGTCATCGCCGGTTTGGGTCAGTAGCAATAGTTGCTCTGGGCATGTTGGCCTGTCCGTGGCATAGCTTTTGAGTTCATCGACCCATTGCGGCTGTAATTCCCATGCCTCGCCCGTGTGATAGTTATACTGGACACCTGTGTATTTGTACAGTAGTTGCCAGGGACGCACGGCAGGATTTACCAGCACTGCACGTAAATTATGCTGCTCGGCCAGCCAGGTGGCGTAGAAGCCACCTAGTGACGAACCCACCAGCGCGCAATCGGGATATTGTTGAATTAGCACCTGAAGTTGCTCGATGGCGGCCGCAGGAGAAGGTGGCAAGGCGGGTACGCTGAGTTGCGGCTCGTGTCTTTGACGTTGGAAATATGCGCGCAATAGCCCCGCCTTGAAAGAGGCGGGCGAGGAATTAAAGCCGTGAATGTAGATGAGTTGGGTAGGCATGTCGCCCAAGCCTACCCTGAAATGCCATTTAATGCACTAAACGGCTTGTGCGTCGGCTTTGTTCAGGTCTTTCTTAATAACCTTTCACGCTCATGTCGACTTCAAACTCGATGCCTTCCACACGCTTAACGCCGGTTTCGATACGCCCATCGGCATAGAGGTCTAGCCAGCGGAAGCCAGGGTTGGCCGTGTCCACGGTGAATTGCTCGCTGAGGGGTTTAAACTGCACCGAGGTAGAGGGAGTGGAAAGCAGGCGCACATTGCCGCGCATTTGATCGAATGCCTGGTGAACATGCCCCCATAGCACGCTGCGTACGCGCGGTTCGGCATCAATAATGGCAAAGAATTCGTCGGCGTTTTTGACGATCTGGTGATCGAGCCAACGACAGCCCATGGGAACCGGGTGGTGATGCAGGCTAACGAGAATATGCTCACCTTTGGCGGCAGCCAATGTCTGCTGCAGAAAGTCCAAATCTTTTTGGTAGAGCTCGCCGGGCACTTTGCCGGGAATGGTCGAGTCCAGCAGGATAATCGTCCAGTTACCGGTTTCGGCGACACAGGGACTAACGCGCTCGGCTTCACTGGCAAAAGAGGCCTGCATGGGGTCGATGTCGTCGTGGTTGCCCTTCATCCAGTAGATAGGCACATCGAACTGGTGTAGGCGTTTGAAAAGACGCTGGTAGGCGGCAAGTGAGGCGTCTTGTGCCAAGTCGCCAGTGGCCAGAATTAAATCCATCTGGTCGCGCTGCTGCTCGACCAAATCGAGCACACGATCTAGGCTAAACTGGGTGTTTAGCCCAAGTAGCTTCCCTTCTGTGTCAGCAAACAGATGGCAGTCGGTGACTTGTACGACATGCAACGGTTGCTGGGCCCCATCACTCAAGTATTGCCCCTGAAATGCGTAATAAATAGAGCGCCGTCATGCATTATAAATGTACTAAACGGCTGTTTTTCTTTCGTTATAACGAAAATAGGCAGTGATTGCCAGCATCGAATGGGTAATTATGATGCGAAATCGCGCAACAATGCCGTGGCATGGTGACTTTGGGGGACGCCATAACGGGTCAGATGCTGTAACCAGTCTGCAAGAAAACGATTCCATTGATATTTTTCATCCGGCTGATGCATGGCTTTGTTGGGATAATTGTTACGTGCTTCGGGTTGGCGACAGGTCTGGGCTTTGGTGACCTCGGCCAGCCGGACGTCATGGTACAAGCGAATACGTAACTCGGTGGTGCCCAATAATGGATGCTGGCCCTGCTGGGTAAAAGTGAGGTCGGCGGTATAGCGGCCACTTTGCACCAACGACAGGCGAACATGCCCGGCCTGGTTTAGATCGATGACGACCGGTGTGTTGTGCTCGCAAGCGCGCACCCATTGCAGCAAGCTGATGTAGTTTTTGCTACAAAGTCTTTGCAGGTGGCGAAGGCGAACACGGTAGGCTTTACGCATGACAAAGCCGCGCTTGGTTAAGCAGAAACCATTGCAAGGCAATGGTGGTGGCCGCATTGTCGACACGGTCACCGGCCAAAAGAGTCGGAATGTCGCTCATGGGATAAGTCATCACGCGGATGTTTTCGCCTTCTTCCGGCTTGCCGTGGATGCCGCCCGCTTGTGACAGGTCACAGGCGCTGGCAAATAGATGCAGGCGTTCATTGCAGCCGCCCGGGCTGGGCAGGTAGCTGGTAATCGGTTCCAGCTCGCCCAGTGTTAAATTGGCCTCTTCCTTTGCCTCGCGACGTACAAGGTTGTCACGCGCTTCGCCTTCCACATCGGCAATGCCCGCAATGAGCTCAAGGCACCAGGGTGAAAACCGGTCTTCGGTGGCACCAATACGGAATTGCTCGACCAATAGAATGCGTTTTAGTTTGGGGTCGTAAGGAAGCACGGCAACAGCGGGTTGCCGCATTAGCAGCTCGCGCTCAATGGGATCGCTCCAGCCGCCCTGATAAAGCTTGTGTTCGAGGCGAATGCTGTCGACGCGGAAGAAGCCGCTGTAGCGCGTATCGCGCTGTAATAGTTGCCAATCATCAGAGCCAAAGTGGGGTGTGGAATCAGTCATGGATGGCGCCTCCCAAGGCTTCGCCCATGCGCACGGCTTGCCCCGCCTTTGCCGACTTGTGCCAACGGCACTGCTGCTTGGCAAATAACACGATGGCCGTCGAACCCAACGAGAAACGGCCAAGCTCCGCGCCTTTTTCCAGGGTGATGGGCTTATCCAGCGCATAGTTTTGCTGCTGGATTTTATGCGGCAGCGGCGTAACCTGACCGGCAAACACCGTTTCGATAGCGGCAACAATCATGGCACCGACCAAAATAACCGCCATAGGGCCCATGTCGGTATCGAACACGCAGACTAGGCGCTCATTGCGCGCAAATAAACCCGGTACCCGCTCGCTGGTGGTCTGGTTGACCGAATAAAGCTGCCCCGGGATATAACAGGTTTTGCGCAGCGTGCCGGTTACTGGCATGTGGACGCGGTGATAGTCCTTGGGCGATAGATAAATGGTAGCAAAGTCGCCATTAATAAATTCACTGGTGAGCGTCGCATCACGCCCCAGTAGATTGTGCAGCGAGAAATATTGCCCCTTGGCTTGTAGCAGATCGCTGCCACGAATATGTCCAATCTGGCTGATGGCACCATCGGCGGGCGACACCACATCGGCATCGGCCAGCGGACGCGCTTCCTCTTTTAAGGCACGGGTAAAAAAAGCATTAAAGCTGGGATAGTCGTCGGCGTTTTCGTAAACCGCTTCACTGAGATCGACCTTATATTGCTTGATAAACTGGCGAATGATGAACGATTTAATGGCTGCCGACTCGCTGCGAGCCAGTTTGCCTACACAGCGTGACAGCAGATGTTGGGGTAGCAGGTGTTGTAGCAGAATAAAAAGCGAATCTAACATGCTGGGTGCGCCATCTATAAAGAGCCGAAGGGGCGTCTATCATAAAGGTGAATGCGGCGAGAAGGAATACTTGCGGGGTAGAAGCAAACAAGGCCGGAAAAACCGGCCTTGTTTGGTGTTGCGTTGATGATTAATGGAAGAGGCTGTTAAGGCCTTCCTTAAGCTCATCTTGCAGCTTTTCTTTTGCCTTCTCTTTGGCTTTTTGCTTGGCCTCTTCGACTTTCTGTTTGGCGGCGTTTTCGACCATTTCCTTAGCCGTATCGCCTTTGGCATCAATGCCTAGCTTTTCAGCCAGCTTGCGCTTGGCGGCTTTCGCTAAGGCTTGTTTGGCAATGTCTTCCAGGCCATCGCGGTCGGGGCCGCACCAATCGCCCGCGTCCCCATTCAGGTTGCCCGCGCAGCGGATCGGCCAGTTGGTGTTTTTGAAGTAGGGGCTGTCGCTAAACTCGGGAGACTGCAACCCTAAGCGGAAATCAAAGTCGCTGTTGTTGATGTTTAGCCAGCCATGGCCGTTGAGGTTGCCTTTCTTTAGCTGCGCTTTGATTTGCTTGATGTGTGCCACCTGATCGGCGAAATGACCTTTGGCAACCAAATCGACAATCTTGGTGTCTTCGCTCAAGCCGCGCGGCAGTTTTTTGGCTTTGGGCAGCAGGGCTAATAAGCCACTGTATTTGCCCAGCATGTTGTTGACGCCTGCGGCCAAGGCGTCATGCAGGTTGGCGCCACGGATGGTGCCATCGACCAGATGCAACGTAAGGTCGCCGCTGGCCGAGGTCATCAGGCTTTTCTCACTGTTGCCTTGGGCGCTACCACTAAAGGTAGCAGACAAGGTGCCTTTTACCAGGTCTTTACCCAGCGCCAGAATCGCCGCCGGTTGGATCTGCATTTGGCTTATTTTGCCTTGCGCGCTCATCTTCGGTGTGGCGTTGCTGGCATTCAGCTTGGCGCTGACATCAAAGCTGCCCTGCATGAGCTGACCAGACGTGCTGGCGTCCAACTTGCCGTGATTGGCATTAACCGAAATGTCGAACTGCTTTCCATTGATATTGACGTAATGCAGCTCGCCTACGCTGACATGGCCGTCGATATTCAGGCCACGCAGGGTGTCCAGCGGTAACAGCGGCGCTGTCGATAAGGGCTTGGTGGCCTTTTGGCTGGCGTTGTTGTCGCCACCCTTGGCCACCGCATTGCCCTCGGCCTTAGATGATGCCTTTGTCGGTGTTTTAGCGGTTGATTTAGGCGGCAGGTAGCCGTCCAGCGTAATGCCGTCTAGTGCGAGGTCGAAAACAATTTTGCTGGTGGCGATGCTGGCTAGCCCGGCTTTGCCTTTGAGGGTGCTGTCGTCCAGTGTCACAACCAATGGGTTGACCATAATGCTGCCGGCGGGGCCTTTGATGGTGGCATCCAGCGCCACGTGAGAAAGGGCGTCGGCATCGCTCGTTTCGATGGGAGCCAAGCCCAGCCTGCTCATGACGGCATTGGCGTCGAATGGGGCAACATGCAGTGCACCCGCAAAGGTCATCTTGTCGGCATTTAAACCACTGAGGGTGAAGCGCCCTTTGGTCGTTACGCCTGCGGCCTTGAGCACGAGATCTTTAATGGCAACTACGCCATCGGCCAGGTTGGCATCTAGCGACTGTTCCAGTTTCACGCTAACCGGCTTGGGTAGCGGACCCGCAATAGTGGCTTTTAGTGTCATCGGGGCAAGGCGGTAATGTTGTCCCGCAATGTCCAGACTGACTTTGGTGTCGAGATTCAGATCAACACGATTGGCGTTGTCTTGATAACGCAACGACAGGCTAAGCGGGAAGGGCGTGGCGTCTTTCAGGTTGACGTCGGTGGCCTTGAGGTTGATATCGCTGACGGTAATGTGGGTACCGCTGGTTTTGTCGTCATAAATGATGTCGGCATGGGTGATGCTGACTTCCGGAATGACAACCGGAATGTCCAACGGCTGTTGGTTGTTGGCCGCAGCAGGCTGTTTGTTAGTTGTTGTTTTGGCTTGATTGGTGGCTGTTTTGGTAGGCGTGGTTGACGCGTCCGCCGGTGCGCCAATTTTCGCCCAGTTGCCCCCCTCTTTGGTTTGTATTAAATGCAGCTTGAGGCCGTCAATATGAATACCATCGACATGCACTTGGCCAAACAGTAGCGGCCAGACGGCAACACTGGCATTCACCTGCTGGATATCGGCAAATTGCTGATCGCTTTCGCCGATACGCGCCGCTGTTTTACCAATCGACACGCCCAGCGATGGCCAAAAAGTCCAGCCCAGGTCGCCTTGAATATCGAGCGTGATGTTGGCATTTTTCAACGCCGCCTGTTCGATCTGCGGCTTGAATTCATTGGGGTTGATGAACTGGGTGAGCGCAAAAAGCGCGACAATGACCAATACCACCAGGGTGACGAGGGTGATGGCGAGATATTTCAACAAGCGGCGCATGAGGCAATCCTTTGTGTTGTTGTGTGCTATTTCAGAAATCTTTCGGCCAGTGTACTGAGCTCGTCGGCCCACTCAACCGGCTGTGGTAAGAGCTTGCTTCCCTTTTGTAACACTTCACGGCCAACACCGCGACCACGAGTAGCGGGATGGGATACCAGTGCCAGCAAACGGCTGCCTTGAGCGGTTGGTTCGGCCAGTAAAAGTGCCACCGGGTTGTCATTAAAGACGCCTTCAACGACCAAGAGTTCCGTGGTGCGCTCGGCCAGTAGGTTGGCCACCTGCGGCTGATCTTTTAACACCCGTGCAAAGTAGGCGGGGGTATCGGCATGAGTCTGGTGAGTTTGAACAATAAGAGGCATCGCAACGGCTTCCGCTAAAACAATGAAATACTGTGATTGAGGCCGTATAATACCCTCTTCATGCAAGGAGATACCATGGCACAACGTCAGGCAAACGCCGAACGCAACACACTGGAAACGCAGATCGCCGTATCCGTGAATCTGGATGGCACCGGCAAAGGCAGCTTTGATACCGGCTTACCCTTTCTCGAACATATGCTGGGCCAAATTGCCCGTCACGGCTTGATTGATCTCGACATTAAAGCCAAGGGCGACTTGCACATTGATGCCCACCATACGGTGGAAGATATCGGCATTACGTTGGGGCAAGCGTTGGCTAAGGCGTGGGGCGACAAAAAAGGCCTGACACGTTATGGCCATTCTTATGTGCCGCTTGACGAAGCCTTGTCGCGGGTGGTGCTGGATTTATCCGGTCGCCCCGGCTTGCACATGAATGTCGATTTCACTCGTGCACGAGTAGGCGATTTCGATGTCGATTTGTTCTTCGAATTTTTCCAGGGGCTGGTTAACCACAGCGCCATGACGTTGCACATCGACAATTTGCGCGGTTTCAACAGCCATCACCAGGCCGAGACGATTTTCAAAGCCTTTGGGCGTGCCTTGCGCGTGGCGGTGACGCCTGATCCGCGCATGGCGGGTATCACGCCGTCCACCAAAGGCACCTTGAGCGAGGCAGAATAATCGTGGGCGACACCATTGCACTGCTCGATTACGGCATGGGCAATTTGCACTCGGCCGCCAAGGCGCTAGAAAAAGTCGCGCCTGACGGCAGTCGTGTGCAAATCTGCCAGGATGCCGAAGTCGCATTGAAAGCTGATCGGGTGGTTTTTCCGGGAGTGGGTGCCATTCGTGATTGCCTGGCCGAAGTACGTCGCCAACACTTTGACGAGGCCTTGGCCGAGGTGATTCAACGCGGCACACCGGTGCTGGGCATTTGTGTAGGTATGCAATCGCTCATGCAATGGAGCGCCGAAAATGACGGCGTCGATTGCTTGGGGTATTTCAATGGTCGTGTGGAACGTTTTGCTGAACAGGCGACTGATGGCAGTGCGCTAAAAGTGCCGCATATGGGGTGGAATCGCGTGACGCAATCGCCACATGCCCTGTGGAAAGACATTCCCGATGGCGCCCGTTTTTACTTCGTACACAGCTACCGTGTGCCCGATTTGCCTGCGGAAGAAGTGGCTGGCCGCTGTGAATACGACGCCAGCTTCATCGCCGCCTGCGCCCGCGATAATATCTTCGCCACCCAATTCCACCCGGAAAAAAGCGCCCCCCATGGCCTAACTTTATTACGCAACTTCCTCCGCTGGACGCCCTAAAGCGCCCGCGGAACCCCAACCCGTAGGAGCGGACCCTGTCCGCGACACCTTTTATACTGGAGCCACCCCATGCAACTCATCCCCGCCATCGACCTAAAAGACGGTAAATGTGTGCGCCTTCGCCAAGGCCGCATGGAAGACAACACTGTCTTCTCCGACAATCCGGTTGATGTGGCTGCCAAATGGGTAGAGGCCGGCGCCCGCCGCCTGCATCTGGTGGATCTCAATGGGGCTTTTGCCGGCAAGCCGGTCAATGGCGATATCGTCACCGCCATCGCCAAGCGCTACCCCGACCTGCCGATTCAAATCGGTGGGGGTATCCGCTCACTGGAAATCGCCCAAACTTACGTGGACGCCGGCGTTAGCTGGGTAATCGTCGGCACCAAAGCCGTGGAAGAACCCACCTTTGTGGCGGAATTGTGCCAAGCACTGCCCGGCAAAGTGATTGTCGGGCTGGATGCCAAAGACGGCCGCGTAGCCACCGACGGTTGGGCCAAGGTCACCGACGTGGATGTCATTGAGCTCGCCAAACAATTTGAAAACGACGGCGTTGCCGCCATCGTCTACACCGACATTAGCCGCGACGGTATGATGCAAGGCGTCAACGTAGAAGCCACCGCCCGCTTGGCCAAGGCTGTGTCCATTCCGGTGATCGCCTCCGGCGGCATCACCAACCTCGATGACGTACGCCGCCTTTGTGCCGCCGACGTCAAACTGGAAGGTGCCATTACCGGTCGCGCCATTTACGAAGGCAGCCTCGATTTCGCCGTCGGTCAGCAATTGGCTGACGAGCTGTCATAACGCATCGAATCGAAACGATAATGACTCAGGGAGGAGGGAATAGTGTCCGGTAAACGAGGGGGTGGCCGCAACATCAGCGCGCGGCAGGCGCTTATTATCGTACTTGTTTTTGGCAGCTTGTTGCTGGGCTGGCTTTGGGTGCGACAGCAAGCGCTTCAAGTGCCAGTGGTGGCTCAAATGGCAACCCTGCCGGATGGCAGTGCGCTGGTAGCGTATCAGCAGCATTTTTATCGGGTTGGTAAACAGGGGGAGGTGCGACAGGGTGCTGAAATTCCTCGCTTACCCCAGTCGACCGGATTGGCAGTGTTTGGCCAGCAAAAGGTGATTGTTTACATCGGCGGGCTACAGCGACAAACCTTTTGGGAGCATTTGCAGGCGTTTTTCCGCCAAAACCGTAGTGTCCCCCAAGCGGCTCCTGAAGAAGGACTTTACCAATGCAATTGGGTGACGGGGCAATGTCAGCCGTTTAGCCAGCAATACGTCATCACTGGAGCGGCCAGCCTCTGGTGGAATGCGCGGCAAAAACACCTGATTGTTGCTGATACCAGTCAGCATCAATTGCTGGTGTTCAATGGCGCTGGCGAGCGTGTTGCGCAATTGGGGGGCTTTCGTTACCCCAATGGCATCTGGATGGATGACCATACCTTATATGTGGCTGACACCAACCATCACTGTATTGCATCGGTAGATGCACAAAAGTGGCAGCAAACACATTGTATGTTTTCCACTCGTGAAGCACAGCGGCATGTTTGGCCAACCAGAGTGGTAAAAAATAATGACGGATTCTGGGTCACATTAGCGCAAAATGATATGCGTGGCGGTTGGCTTTATCGGTTTAACAGCAAAGGGGAATCACAAGGACGGCGGGCCGCGCCATTAACTGATGTCGTCAATATAACGCGGCTCGGAAAAGGCCTGTTAGCAAGCGATTATACCAATCGCAGTTTGTGGCGGCTTGATGCCCAGGGTAAGACAATCCAGCAGGTGACATTGCCGGGCATGGAGGAGGCGGCGGCCAACTTGAACAAATGGCAGCAATGGTCGCAATGGCTGCTATTGTTGTTCATTAACATGGTCTGGGCGGGTTTGTTATTTGCTATTTGGGATGATCGGCTGCTTAAACAATCCGTGGCAGCGTCTGATACGACTTCTACAAACCAAGACAGCAAACGACAGGATGCAGCTTTTTCATCTTTTGACGTATTGCCCGAGCGGTCGAATAGCGGTGCATTGGCCACTAATCCAGCCATTGGAGGCACGCTTTTTTGGCTGGTCGCGAGTTTGGTATGGTCGTCGGCTTTTGTCGGCCTTCAGGGAGAAGGCGTGAATATCGCGTTTGCGGCCGTGATTCAAGCACTGATCGCGCTCTGGGTTTGGGAAGACTCACGCCATCGCGGTGGCAAAGAAAGTGAGACTTTGTGGCATAGTTTGGCTGCCATGTTTATTCCCTTGTTGGCGATTCCCTATTATGTACAACGGTTACGGGGTTGGAGTGGCCTGGGGAAATACCTACTGAAAATGTTGGCGGGTGTCGTCATACTTTGGGTTTTGGTGGCGTTTAATCTAACTATCGTGACACTTTTCCATTAGCACAAGAGGACTTTATGGCACTGGCAAAACGTATCATTCCCTGTCTGGATGTGGATGGCGGTCGTGTGGTGAAAGGCGTGCAATTCGTGGATATCCGCGACGCCGGTGATCCGGTGGAAGTCGCTAAGCGCTACAATGATGCCGGTGCCGACGAAATCACTTTTCTCGATATTACCGCCACCCACGAAGGCCGCGACACCACCTTTCAAATGGTCGAGCAGATTGCCGGGCAAGTGTTTATTCCGCTCACCGTCGGTGGTGGCGTGCGCACGCTGGAAGATATCCGCAATCTGCTGAATGCCGGTGCCGACAAGGTGAGCATCAACTCGGCAGCCGTAAAGCGCCCAGAGTTCGTGCGTGAGGCCGCCGAGCGTTTTGGGTCGCAGTGTATTGTGGTGGCTATCGATGCCAAGAAAGTCAGTGACGATGGTGAACCGGATCGCTGGCACATCTTTACCCACGGCGGTCGTAAAGATGCCGGTATCGACGCCGTGGAGTGGGCAAAGAAAATGACGGCATTGGGTGCCGGTGAAATCCTGCTGACCAGCATGGATCGTGATGGCACCAAAAGCGGTTTTGATTTACCGCTAACCTGCGCTATTAGTGATGCGGTAAAAGTGCCGGTGATTGCCTCCGGTGGTGTCGGCAATCTTCAACATTTAGTGGATGGTGTGGTGCAAGGCCACGCTGATGCGGTGCTGGCCGCCAGTATCTTCCACTTTGGTGAGTATACGGTACGCGAGGCGAAGGAGACACTGCGTGATGCCGGTATTGAAGTTCGGCTGTGATGTCTAGGTCATAATATAGCGCCTGACCTATCGAATCAGGCGCCATGTTAAAAATTCGTCACCTAGTACCGCAACTCTGGTTGCATTGCCATGACATCCACCCGACGTGAGTCATCATAAGGATCCACCAGGGTTTGAGCGTCCTCATAAACCCGTGGCGTGGCATAGAGCAACCTCAAGGCTTTAGCGTGACTGGGACAGGCATAACGATTGGGCATCTCGCGAAGTAACCACTCACGTACTTTGGGCGCTTGGTCGGAGCCCATTTTGGGGAACATGTGATGCTCCACATGGTGACTAAAGCGGAAATGCAGGCGGTCGAGCCACCACCAGGTTTTCAGGCTCATGGAGTTGTCCACCGGATGGTTGTTATCCATTTGCGGGCGGAGCATGTGGTTGGTGAGGATGTAGCCCTGACCGATGGAGTTTGCCACCATTAGCGGAATCAGCACGGTAAAGACGGCCAGCCAACCGGACGCCACGGCCAGTGCAATCCAAAGCGCCAGGCAGGTCATGGCACCAATAATCGCACGCCGACGATTTAGCCGTTTGAATTCGTCACGGCGCTTGGCTTGTAACCACAGCACCAGTTGCCCGTGAAAAATGAACGAATAGCTTAAGAATAAATAGCTGTACCAGCTACCTGAGCCGGGGGCGAGTTTGGTGAAACGCGCCAGTTTGGGGTATTTCTTATAGCGATACAGGGTGCCGAAATTGTCTGGATCTTTGTCGCCCAGGTTGGTGTGGGCATGATGTGCCACATTGTGCCAGCACTGCCAAAACTTCGGCGGCATTAAGAAGGGCCCAAAACCAATCCAGCCGAAGAACCATTGCATGCGCTTGCTCATGCCGAGCGCGCCATGCAATACCTCGTGTGCTAACAGTGCCTGACTGGCCAAGGTGTTGCCGACAAGAATAGCCAACAGCAAATTACCCCACCAGGGCAGACTAGCCAGCAAAATGGTAGCAATGCCGCCCACGATAACGGCTGTCATGGGCAGAAACCAAATAACTCGCCAGCTGCGGGCTTTTAAGATGCCGCGGCCCAAATCCTGTTTGATGGCATTGCGGATGGCACGGGCATCATCGGCACCAAACTCGCGACTGTACTCTGTGGAAGGCATGAGTGACTCCTATGATCAAGTGGTGGCTATTGTGCGATGTGAGGGCTGACAAGGGCAGAGCGAGTACAGACGTAAACTAGTCATTTTCGGACAGGTTAAAATGCGTTAAGCTGACAGATATTGTGTACTGTTAGAGGCCACATCATGACCGCGGAATCATCGCTTTATCGCCGCTCTCCCATGCCGGTTAACTATGTCCGTAATCTGGTGGAGTTAATGGCAGCATCAGGTATTGATACGGCACGACTGTTGAAAAAAGCCGGTTTAACCCATGAACAGGTGTTTGCCGACAAGGCGCGGCTGCGCTTCGAGCAATTTCGAGCCGTGATGTTGGCAGGGCAGGCATTAAGCGGGGATCAGGCGCTGGGGCTGCACTTGGGCAAAAAGCTGGCGCTTACCGCCCATGGGCTGCTGGGCTATGCGGTCATGAGTAGTGCCAATCTGGCGGAGGCCATGAGTTTGTTGCAGCGTTATTTTTGCACGCGCACGCGCTTGCTGGCACCCACCTTTGAGCAAGATGAGAAAGAGGGCAACTTACTGTTTCATGAAATGATGGCACTGGGCGACATTCGCGTGGTGTATTTGGACGTTATTGTTGGTGCAGTGGTCAATGTCATGCGTTTTATCCTTGGCGATGCGGTAGACAAATGCCACTTGCATTTGCCTTATCCGCAGCCGGCTTATCACCAAAGCTATACCCGCTTGCTGGGCATGCCGGTACATTTTAATAGCACGCTATTGAGTTGGCGCATCCCCCATGGATTGCTGATGCGCGCTTTTCCGTTGGCCGATGAGGCGTCACGCGCCCAAGCGGCCGCCAAATGCGAAGAGGAATTGCAACGCCTGGAAGCCGATCAGGATATGGAAGCACGCGTGCGTCAACAGCTCATGCAGGCCGAAGTGGATATGCCCACCTTGAAACAGCTGGCAGCACAATTCCACATGACAGAGCGCACCCTGCGCCGCCGCTTGGATGCCGCGCATACGTCCTATCGGACAGTGTTGGATGATGTGCGCCATATGCGTGCGATACGCTACTTTGCCAGTCGGCATACGGTGCAGCAGGTGGCGTGGCTATTGGGCTATGCCGACCCGTCTAATTTCAGTCGGGCGTTTCGCAAGTGGACGGGGCAAACGCCGTCGGAGTATCTTGCAGAAAAGCCGAACTAGATCACAAATTAGAAAGAGTTACAAAGCATAGCAGCGCATTTTGGAACAACCTCTGCTGAGCGTCAGTCCTATGGCCAGTGGAATAAGAGGGTAGAAGCTATGAAGAAAGGCGGTTTACTGGTCGCAGTGTGTGGTCTTGTTTTGATGGGCAGCACCCAAATGGCATTTGCCGAGTTTGGCATGAAGCAGGTGGTGCAGCAGGCGCGTCAGCTTGCCCAAGCGCCCTACAAAGCGCCCGATGAAGTGCCGGCCAGCTTGCTTAATTTATCCTATGACGACTTTCGTCAAATTCGTTTTGATCCGGTCAATATGCTTTGGCATCAAAGCCAGGGTAATTTCCAAGTGATGCTCACGGCACCCGGTAAGTTCTTTCGCTACCCGGTACAGATTAATGTGGTCGATGCAGCCGGTGCGCACCGTGTCGATTTTCATAAAGAATGGTTTTCCTGGCCGTCCGGGTTTGCCGAAAAGGTGCCCGATGACTTGGGGTATGCCGGCTTTCGTTTGACCTACCCATTGAATCAACCGGATGCCCAAAATCAGTTTTTGTCGTTTGCGGGCGCCAGCTATTTTCGTGGGGTAGCGCGCGGTGAAAATTTCGGTTTGTCCGCCCGGGGGATTGCCATTGATACCGGACTGGCGTCGGGTGAAGAATTTCCCAACTTTACCGAGTTTTGGTTGGTGCGCCCCAGCCCGGATGCCCATGCCATTAAATTTTATGCGCTCTTGGATGGGCCTAGCCTGACTGGTGCTTATCAGTTTGTGGTGTTCCCTGGCGCGCCCTTGCGCATCGAAGTGCATGCGCGATTATTTGTGCGTCAGTCTATCGAGTTATTAGGATTGGCTCCTTTAACAAGCATGTTTTTCTATGGTGCCAACACGCCCCGGCCGGTGGCCAAATGGCGACCACAGGTGCATGATTCGGATGGTTTGCTGATTCATTCGGGAACGAGTGAGTGGTTATGGCGGCCGCTGATCAACCCGCCAACACTGCAAATGAATTATTTTGTCACCAATTCCCCAAAAGGGTTTGGCTTGCTGCAACGCGAGCAATCGTTTTCCGCTTATGAGGATGCAGAAGCACGTTATGACAACCGTCCCAGTGCCTGGGTGGTGCCACATGGTGATTGGGGCAAAGGCCATGTGGTGCTCACCGAGATTCCTACCAATGCGGAAACCAACGACAATATCGTGGCGTTTTGGAGCCCGTCAGACAAGGCGGAAGCCGGAGACACCTATAACCTGCATTACACCCTGTATTTTGGTGACCCAACAATCAGCCGTAACCCTATGGCACGGGTGGTGGCTACCTACGTCGGCATGGGAGCCAGCGCCACCGCGGTAGAGCCGGATGCCGGTAGTTATCGTATACAAGTTGATTTTGCCCCTAATGATTTGGCCTCGGGCGATGTGGCAGAGATCTCGTCCGACACACCGGTTCAAGCGGTGGTCACCGGATTGGACGACACCCAAGTGCTACACCAGACGGTGCGCTGGCTTCCGGTAGCCAAGGTGTGGCGGCTGTCGATTTTGGCGAAACCGGCCAAAGGCCAATCGACCATGCTGCGTGCTTACCTGAAATCGGGGCAGAGCACCTTATCTGAAACCTGGAGCTACACATTGCCCGCCGATAATCGGTTTACGCATGCAAAACGATGAGCGCAGCGCCGTGATGATGCCGCCATTGGTGCGGCGATCCTTGCCCTATCGACGGCGGCATCGGCAGGAAAAACGCCCACGGCCAAGCTGGCGTTGGGCGGCCAGGTGGCGGCGCAGCTTGTTTTTGATGTTGGTTGCTACCCAAACATTGGTGGCCACCTATTTTATGATCTACGTCTTGCCTTACCACGCCAGTACTTGGCTGGAAAAAGCCGTGGTAGCGGCTTTTGCGTTAAATTTTGCGTGGGTCAGTGTTGGGGCTTGGCTGGCGCTGTTCGGATTTTATTATCGATTGCGTGGCGGTGATCCACACCGCTTGACACGTCGTTTGGACAAAGACGCACCAATGCCGCATCGCACGGCGTTGATTATGCCGATTTATCATGAAGACGCGGAAGTTTGTTTGGCGGGGCTGGCAGCCACCTATCGCGATATCGAACGGCAGGGGTTGTTGGAACAGTTCGATTTTTATGTGCTGTCGGATAGCCGCGATGAGCAAGTGCGTGTCAGTGAGCAAGCTGCCTTTGTTCGCTGGCGTGACAAGCTGGGCGCGGAAGGGCGGCTGTTTTATCGTCGGCGGCGCGTTAATTTGCGACACAAAAGCGGCAATGTGGCCGACTTTTTGCGCCGTTGGGGAGCCAATTACCGTTACTTTGTGGTGCTAGATGCTGATAGTATGATGGCGGCCTCCAGCCTCGCTAATATGGTGCGTTTGATGGACGCTAATGGGCGGGTCGGCATCATTCAGGCCTCCCCTGCTATCGTCGCCGCCGGTTCTTGGTTTGCGCGCATTCAGCAGTTTGCCAATCATTTATATGGTCCTCTGTTTAGTACCGGTTTGGCCGCCTTGCAGTTGGGTGATGGAGCCTATTGGGGGCACAACGCCATTATTCGAACCGAGGCGTTTATGCAGCATTGTGCGCTGCCCAGTTTGCGCGGGGTTGGGTTGTTCCGCGGGCCGATTCTCAGCCATGATTTTGTGGAAGCTACCTACATGCGACGTGGCGGCTATGAAGTTTGGCTAGAGGCCGAACTGGATGGCAGCTATGAGCAGTCGCCTCCCAGTTTGGTGGACGAATTAGCCCGTGATCGACGATGGGCGCGTGGCAATCTGCAGCATTTACCGATTATGTTGCGGGAAAAGGGGCTGGGTATCCCGCAGCGGTTGATCTTTCTCAATGGCATCGTGGCCTATGCTGCCGCCCCACTGTGGCTGGTATTTTTAATTTTTGCCGGCTGGGAAGTGGCGCAATTTACGCTCTTCCCCATCGACTATTTTCCGCAAGGCCATCAGTTGTTTCCGCGCTGGCCAGAATGGCACCCCGATTGGGCTATCGGTTTGGCCGTTAGCACCGCGTTTGTGCTGTTTGTGCCCAAGTGGCTGGCATTTATGGATGCCGCTTGTCGGCGCAGGCGACGGCGGTCGTTTGGTGGTCTTGGGCAATTGTTCGCCAGTGCTAC
>CAYVZZ010000001.1:0-11616 GCA_964456185.1 uncultured Alcanivoracaceae bacterium | reverse complement strand
CGTCTGTGTTGTTAGCGCCGGTTAGAATGTTGGCGCATAGCCGTTATGTGTTGGAAGCTTTATTGGGTTTTGAATTCTCTTGGGCCGGTCAGCATCGAAGTGGCAGCATTGGCTGGGGGCGCGCTTTGCTAATGCATGGCATGGGCATGTTGATTGGTGGTGGCTGGGCGGTATTCGCTTGGTGGCTCAAGCCCTTATATTTTTACTGGTCGTTGCCCATTGCTTTGCCCCTGGTGGTGGCGCCACTGGTGGCCGTGATCAGCAGTCGTCAAGCTTGGGCAGGTTGGTTTGCGACGCCCGCCGAGGTGTTGCCGCCAAACGTGGTGGACGATTGGCAACAGTTAATGGCTCAGCAATCGCCTACCGCCATGAGTCTGTCTCGCTGCATCGAGCAGCCGGGAAACTGGCCCTTTGTGTTGTCGTTTGCCTATCACACTGGCCGCTTGTCGGCGGAAGCGTTGCAGCGCGCAAAAGAGGGTGGGGTGAATGCGTTAACACAAGCGGAGCAGCGCTGTTTATTGGATGATAAAGGCGCATTGCAGCAATTGTGCCTAGAGATCCCTCTAGTCTCTGATAAGCAATAATTTGTGACGACTTCCAGCACCGGATTTGATGTGGATGGCCTTTTTGTGACAGGCGAATTCTTTGGCAACTAAGGTAATTAATTGTTGATTGGCTTTGCCATCCACCGGCGGGGCACTGAGGTGCGCCAGCCAGCTGCCATCTTCCTGCTTTTCCAGCCGGGCTCTTTTGGCGCGGATTTTGACTTTAACCGAGAGCTTTTGACTCATGCAATCGAGGTGGTGACGTTGAGAATGTTGCCCAGTTTTAGCCGCAGTTGGTCGCCACTTGCTAATGGGCCGACACCGGCAGGCGTGCCCGTAAACACCACATCGCCCGGCTGCAAGGTGAAATGCTGGCTAATAAAACTAATCAACTCGAAGGTGGGCCAGAGCATCAGCCCGGTGTGAGATTGCTGACGCACTTCATCGTTAACCGATAATTCCAGCGACAGCTTTTGGCGGGTGGAAATGCCGCGTGCGGCAATGAATCCCGACAAGGGCGCTGCGCCATCAAAGGCCTTGGCGCGCTCCCAAGGATGACCGGCTTTTTTCAGTTGGGTTTGCAGGTCGCGCAAGGTGAGGTCGAGCCCGACGCCATAGGCAAATACGCCTTGGTGGGCGTCATCGGCACTGACGTTTTTCAATGTCTCGCCAATTAACGCCACCATTTCAATTTCGTGATGCACCGAACCTTGTCCTTGGGGAATCTGCAAGGGTTCTTCGAGACGACAAAAGGTGTCAGCGGGTTTCATGAACAGCAGCGGCTCTTTGGGCGCATCATGCCCCATTTCCTTGGCATGGGCCGCATAGTTGCGCCCCACGCACACCGCCTTGCCAACCGGTAAATCAATCGGGCTGTTGTCGATCCAGTGGTGTTGGTAGCTCATCATTCGCCTCGTTTAATCAAACAGTTTGCCGGGGTTCATGATGCCGTTGGGGTCGAACACCTGCTTCACCGCTTTCATGTAAGCGATTTCCGCAGCGGGGCGGCTATATTCCAGATACGGCTTTTTCAACAAGCCGACGCCATGTTCGGCCGAAATCGAGCCGTTATGTTGCTGTACCAGCTCGAACACCCATTTGGAGACTTTGCTGCAGCGCGCAAAGAAGGCATCGCGATCCAAGTCATCCGGTTTCAAAATGTTCAGGTGCAGATTGCCATCACCAATGTGGCCAAACCAGACAATCTCGAAATCCGGGTAGGCGTCTTGCACGACTTTATCGACGGCTTTTACCAAGGAAGGCACTTGGGAAACGGTGACAGAAATGTCGTTTTTATACGGTGTGAAGCCGGAGATGCTTTCGGAGATGTCCTCGCGCAAACGCCAAAGTTGCTTGGCCTGGGTTTCCGATTGGCTGATGACGCCGTCGGTCACCCAGCCGTTTTCCACACAGGTCTCAAACAGGCTCATGACGGTCTCGGCCAGGGCATCCGAGGTTTGTTCAAATTCCAGCAGGCAATAAAAGGGGCTGCGGCTTTCAAACGGGCGCGGTACACCGTGTTCCAACACGTGTCCCATGGCCAAGTCGCTAAAGAATTCAAAAGCGGTGAGGTCGACCTTTTGTTGGAAGGTTTGTAACACCTGCATGATGGCGTCGAAATCGGTGACGCCCAGCACCAGCACATTCAGGTTTTGCGGTGGACGTGCCAGCTGGATAGTGGCTTGAGTTATAAAGCCCAGGGTGCCTTCCGAACCGATAAATAAATGACGCAAATCATAGCCGGTGGCGTTTTTAATCAGGCCGTTATTGAGGCGCAAAACCTCGCCTTTACCGGTGACCACTTCCAGCCCCGATACCCAGTTGCGCGTCATGCCATAGTGAATCACCTTGATGCCACCGGCATTGGTGCCCAGGTTGCCGCCTATTTGACTGGAACCCGCCGAGGCAAAGTTGACCGGGTAGTAGAGTCCCTGTTCTTCGGCATAGTCCTGCAACTGCTGGGTGATAACGCCCGGCTCAATGGTGACGCTGCGGCTGGCGGCGTCGAAATTGACGACCTGATTCATCTTGTCGAAGGCGACAACCACTTCGCCGTTATTGGCGACTGCGGCTCCCGACAAGCCGGTGCGACCACCAGATGGCACCAGGGCCACCTGATGTTCATTGGCCAGTTTCACGATAGCCGCCACCTCATCGGTGGTGGTGGGTAACAAAACGGCTGCAGGCTTGGCCTGCCAAAAGCGGGTACGGTCAACGCCAAAGCGTTGCAAACTATCGTTATCGGTTAGGCAGCGGTCGCCCAGCAGGGCAGAAAAAGCGTCAATAGCAGTGGTCATGGTGTCATCAGCAAGGTTTGGTTAGACAGAAAACCGCAACAACTACGGTAAAAGTGGTGGATATGGTAGCATACGCGCCTTCATTTCTGACCAGCAGGCCAAACTATCATGCCGCAGACATCTCTGGATAAGGACAAGATCCGTTTTTTGTTGCTTGAAGGCGTGCACCAGTCCGCTTTGGAAAACCTCAAAGCGAACGGCTACACCAACATCGACTATCTAAAAACCGCGTTGCCCAACGAAGAGCTTAAGGAACGCATTAAAGACGCCCACTTTGTCGGCTTGCGCTCGCGCACCCAGCTGACCGAAGAAGTCTTCGATGCCGCTGAAAAGCTCATCGGCGTTGGCTGTTTCTGTATCGGCACCAGGTGGACTTGGACGCCGCCTTGGTACGCGGTATTCCCGTGTTCAACGCACCTTACTCCAATACGCGCTCCGTCGCGGAGTTGGTGGTTGCAGAAGCGGTTATGTTGTATCGCGGCATTCCCGCCAAGAACGCTGGCGCACATGCCGGTAACTGGCTGAAGAGTGCTGCTGGTAGCCACGAAGTGCGTGGCAAAAAGCTGGGCATCATCGGCTACGGCAATATCGGCGCGCAGGTGAGCGTGTTGGCTGAAAGCATGGGCATGGATGTGTCTTTCTATGACATCAAGCGCAAGCTGCCCATGGGTAACGCCACTCAAGTCGATAGCCTGGACGAGCTGCTCAGCAGTGTCGACATCGTCACCCTGCACGTGCCGGATACCCCGGATACCCAGTGGATGATTAAAGAGCCGCAACTGCGCCGTATCCGTAAAGGCGGTTTCCTGATTAACTACGCGCGCGGTAAAGTGGTCGACATTGACGCCTTGGCACAAGTGCTGGAAGAAGAGCACTTGGCTGGCGCAGCGATCGACGTTTTCCCGAAAGAGCCGAAAGGCAAGGGCGAAGAATTTGTCTCGCCACTGCGCAAATTCGACAACGTCATTCTGACACCGCACATCGGTGGCTCTACCCAAGAAGCACAGGAGCACATCGGTGGCGTCTTGTCGAGCAAGTTGGTTGAGTATTCAGATGTGGGCACCACATCAAGCGCCGTCAACTTCCCGCAAGTGACGCTGTCGAGCCACCCTGACAAGCACCGTGTGCTGCACATTCACAAGAATGAGCCGGGCGTACTCAGCCAAATCAACACCGTGCTATCGGAAAACGGCATTAACATCGCCGGTCAGCACCTGCAGACCAACGATAAAGTGGGTTATGTGGTGATTGACATGGATCCGGAAAACAGCCACTTGGCATTGGAAAAGCTTAAGGAAATTCCTGGCACTATCCGTACGCGAGTGTTGTTCTAAGCGCGTCCTAGTGTGTTCAGGGATTTCTTGAATAAGAGCCGGTCATCTTTTGTGTGACTGGCTCTTTTTTTGGATCGTTAACTTGCTGCAACGCCATCTAACAGCCGAAACATCAATGCGTGCAGCCGGTCAAATTCCGTTTGCGACCTGAGCAGTTGTTCGGGCTGCTCTACATAGATGCCGCCTTTGGCTAAGGCGTCGGCACCTTCGTGGCACAGGCGCTCAACCTGTTCGGGCAGCATCTCTAGGTGGCACTGGATGCCCATGATGTTGTTTCCCTGCACAAACAATTGTTTGTTGCCTGCTTTGCTGGTGAGTAAGACTTCGGCGCTGTCGGGCAGGGTGAAGGTGTCGCCATGCCAGTGCAAGACGGTTGGCTGTTCGCTAAAGAGTTGTCCCACTGGATGGGTTTGCCCGGCTGGAGTGGGGATAACCGGAAACCAGCCGATTTCCGGTTCGGGGGCGCGATAGACGTCACCGCCCAGGGCTCGGGCGATTAGTTGGGAGCCTAAGCAGACGCCAAGTATTTTTTTGTTGTCGCCAATGGCTCTTTTGATAAAGGCGAGTTCATCCTTAATCCAAGGGTGGTGTTGTTCGTCAGCCGCCGACATGGGGCCGCCCATGATGATGAGCCAGTCAAATTCGGGCAGGCGGCTCCAGTCGGTAATGGCACTGCTTTGGTGCTGACTTTGCACAAAATGGTGGCGGTCGAGCCAGTTTTTGATCATGGCCGGCCCTTCAAAAGGCACATGTTGCAAAATAAGGGCATGTTTCATACTGCAATATCTCCATGGGTGCATTAATTGCGGGGGACGGTATATGATGTTGCAAATTCTAGACCAACTGGAGAACAAATCATGGATGTGGTGAATTGGTTACAGGTGGAAGATGGGCTTTATAGTGCCGGTCAGCCGGGTGATGCAGCTTGGGGCGACATCGCTGGCCTCGGGGTGAAAACCGTGGTGAATTTGCGTCCGGCGACCGAGCAGCCGGAAAGTGAACAGCCTGCCGTCGAGGCAGCGGGCATGCAATATATCAACATCCCCGTAGGTAGCCCCAACGACCTGACGGCGGATGCAGCCAAGCGCCTAATCGAGATTATTGATGGCGCAAATGACGGTGTTTTGGTGCACTGCAAGAGTGGTAACCGTGTTGGCGCTTTGTTGGCGTTGACGGCAAAGGAGCGGGGAAAGTCCGCTGATGACGCGTTGGCGTATGGGCGCCAAGGCGGGCTGACCGGGTTGGAGCCTTTTGTGGTTCAGCTGCTGCAAAAGTAATGGTTTACCGGCTGATGGTTGAGCTTGCGACGCACTAAGCCATCAGCATTCGCTGTCTTCCAGTTCGAAGCGAAAGCTGTCCTCGATGGGCTGGTCGGCCAATACATGAAAGGCGCAGTGACCATCGCCTGACTGGAAGCGCTTCTCGCGCTTCACTTTCACGCCTAGCAATCGTTGTAGCGTCGAAACGGTAACGCTGCACAATGCGGGGCGTTGTAGGGCGAGGTTGAGGAAAGGGCAGTTTTCCTCAACCAGCCAGAGGCCGTCTTGGTCCTCCACAACGCGAGTATAGGGGTCGTTTTCGAAGTAAAAATTTTTCAGCTTTTCCAATTTTTCTTTGAGTGGCAGGCCTTCCATTTGCGACCGCCACTCAGCCACTTGCCGGTCGGTCACGGCACCGAGTATATTCTTTAACTGGGTTTCCCCAAGCTCTTCGGTGACGGTATCGACCAGCAAAACGGTGAGCCGGTCATAGTGCTTGGGAAAAAGGTTTTCGCCCAAATTGGTCAAATAAAATAATAAGGTGGGGCGACCCGCGCCTTTGCCGGGTTTGCGACGGCTGGTGACCAGTCCCTGTTGCTGCAACACTTGCAGTTGCTGACGGCAGGCCTCGCGCGTTTGTCCCAATTGTTCGGCCAAATCGCCCGCGCTGGCTTGGCCCGCGTGTTTAATGGCCTGCAAAAGCGTTTGTCGGGCTTCGGGCAGCGCGCTGAGGGCGCTAGTGTTATCGTTTACGGGCATATTTAAAATAATATCCGATTTTTGCAAGTTCCTGCTTGCTTAATTTATAGGTCTTTTGTATTTTGTGCAAGATACCCTAGCGAGAGACTGTTATGAGCCAACTGCCAGACACCGCAGCATCCGAACAACCCCGCAGCCTCTTGTCCAGCCGCACGCCACGGTTGGACAGCTCTGACCCAAGCGTTACGCGGGCACGGTTGCGTCACTATTTTACCAGCACCTTCGATGCCTACACGCGCCAGTTTGATCTCCTCAAGGATGAACGCGCATTTTATGAAAAGGCGATTAGCTTGCGTCATCCGCTGATTTTTTATCTCGGCCACACCGCAACCTTCTTTGTGAACAAGTTTCGTTTGGCGCGCCTGCTTGATCATCGCATTGATGAGCACATGGAGTCCATCTTTGCAGTAGGTGTCGACGAGATGAGCTGGGATGATTTGGACGACACTCACTACGACTGGCCCAGTGTACAGGCAGTGTACGACTACCGTGCCAAGGTGCGTGCCATGGTGCTGGATGTCATCGATAACGGTGAACTCAATGGCCCAGTGACTTGGGAGCACCCCTGGTGGGCCATCATCATGGGCGTAGAGCACGAGCGCATTCATGTGGAAACCTCAGCTGTGTTAATGCGCCAGCACAAGCTGGAATACATGCAGCCACTGGCAGGTTGGGCGCCTTGCGAAGAAGCGGGCGAAGCACCGCACAATACGCTGGTGCCGGTATCTGCCGGTAGCGTACAAATCGGCAAACCGCGTCAATCGCCCACTTATGGTTGGGATAATGAATATGCCCACCACGAGGCCGATGTAGACGCCTTCGAGGCCGCCAGATACCTAGTGAGCAATGGCGAATATTTGCAATTCGTGGAAGCAGGCGGCTACCGCACCAAACACTATTGGCAAGAAGAAGGCTGGAATTGGCGGGGCTTTGAAGACCGTCAACATCCTGAATTTTGGGTGAAAAAGCCGAGCGGCTGGCACCTGCGCCTGATTGCCAAAGAAATCCCCATGCCGTGGAATTGGCCGGTGGAAGTGAATTATCACGAAGCCAAAGCCTTCTGCCACTGGAAAGCCGAAGAAGGCGGCCAGCCCATTCGCCTGCCCACCGAAGACGAATGGCACCGGTTACATGCGGTATCCGGTGCGCCGGCTAGTGACCCGGAAGAGGGCGCTTGGCCGGCCAATATTCACCTCGACCGTTGGGCATCATCCTGTCCGGTAGACCATTTTGAGCACGGCGACTTCTATGATGTGGTTGGCAACGTCTGGCAGTGGACAGAAACGCCCACCTATCCCTTCGACGGGTTTGAAGTGCATCCCTATTACGACGACTTCACCATGCCCACCTTCGATGGCGAGCACAATCTCATGAAAGGCGGTAGCTGGATTTCCTGCGGTAATGAAGCGCAAATCGTGTCACGCTATGCCTTCCGCCGGCACTTTTTCCAGTTTGCCGGCTTCCGCTACATTGCCAGCAAGGTCGAAGTGAAAAATCCGTCATCCCATTACGAAACCGACAAGTTGATGAGCGAATACGCCGAATTCCATTATGGCGATGAATACTTCGGCGTGCCCAATTTCCCCAAAGCACTGGTGGATAAAGTGGTACCTCATCTGCAAGGCCGTCAAACTCGTCGGGCGCTCGATTTAGGCTGCGCTTCGGGACGCGCCAGCTTTGAACTAGCGCGTTACTTTGATCATGTCGATGGTGTCGACTTCTCGGCGCGCTTTATTAATCAAGGGGTACAGCTCAACCGCGAAGGTGAGCTGCGCTATGCCCTGCAAGATGAGGGCGATCTGGAAAGCTACCACACACGCAAGCTCAGTGACCTTGGGCTGGATAAAGTCCCCGCGCCGATTTTCTCTCAAGGCGATGCCTGTAACCTCAAACCCATTCTCACCGATTACGATTTGGTGTTTGCGGCCAACCTCATCGACCGCCTCTATGAACCGGCGAAATTCGTTGATCAGATTCACGAACGTATCTTGCCGGGTGGCTTGTTGATGATTGCCTCGCCCTACACCTGGCTGGAAGAACACACGCCCAAGGAACACTGGCTGGGCGGCTTTAAAAAAGATGCCGAGCGCTACACCACCCTGGATGGGCTGAAAGCGCGTCTGGAGCCGCATTTCACTCTGCTGGACGAGCCGGTGCAGGTGCCATTTGTGATTCGAGAGACCGGTCACAAATTCCAACACACGCTGAGTGAGGTAACCATTTGGGAACGCAAAGCGGATTGAACGAATGAATCAAACGGACTTCAACTTTGACCAGCCGGTAAAGCGTGAGCATACCGGCTGTGAAAAGTGGGACCAGCGCCAACAAAAATTTGGTCGTGCTGATGTCATTCCCTTGTGGGTGGCCGACATGGATTTCGCCGCACCGCCAGCGGTGCAGGAGGCGATTGCCGAGCGGGCCAGGCACCCGGTGTTCGGCTATGCGCTTCCGTCCGATAGCCTCTATGAGAGCGTTTATGCGTGGTATGCCAAGCGGCATCATTGGCGGATTGATCCCTCGCGCTTGATTCTGACGCCCGGCGTGGTGCCTACCTTGTTTGCCAGTGTGCAAGCACTTACTCAGCCGGGTGACGGGGTGTTAGTGCCCACGCCAGTGTATCCGCCCTTTTTTGGAGCGGTGACACAATCGCAGCGGCGGTTATTGACTAGTGAGCTTCGATTAACGGATAACGGTTATGTGTTGGACTTTGACGACCTCGAGGCCAAGGCATCACAAGCAAAGATGCTGCTGCTATGTAGCCCGCACAATCCGGTGGGGCGCGTTTGGCGACGTGACGAATTGCAATCGTTAATCGATCTGGCCTTGCGGCATAACCTAATCATCGTCAGTGATGATATTCACTGTGACCTTGCCTACCCGGGCGAAAAACACTTGCCGCTGGCCAAGTTGGCGCCGCCCGAGCTGCGATTGATCACGGCGATTTCCCCCAGCAAAACATTCAATATCCCCGGACTCAACTTATCCTCGGCGGTGTTTTCGCATCAAGCCGATCAACAGGCGGTGAAGGCGGTATTTGCCCGCAGCCACACCAACCCGTTTAATCCGTTTACGCTGGTGGCGTTTGAAGCGGCCTATCGCGAAGGCGCTGAATGGTTGGATGCCCTGCGTGACTACCTGGCAGGCAATCGTCAGTTGGTGATGGATTGGATAAGCGAGCAACCACTTTTACACTGTGTCCCGCCACAAGCGACTTGTTTGATGTGGCTGGATTGTCGTGACCTGCAGCTTGAGCGGACAGACTTACGCGACTTTTTCATCCAGAAGGCCGGTTTGGGACTTAACGAAGGCCACACTTTCGGAGCGGGCGGCGACGGTTTCATGCGCCTCAATATCGGCACCACGCGTGCTCGCTTACAGCAAGCGTTGGAGCAACTCTCGCAAGCATTGTCGTAAAATTGGCCTTAATTGCGTTGGGGGCAATGGAACTGACTTGGTACATTGGTGCTAAGACATTGATTACTGAGAGGTCTTGCTATGGGAGCCGTTGCCACCTTACAGCGCCAAGCCAAAAAACGTTTGGCCTATGCGTTGCCCAGTGTTCGTCAACCCGATTTTGATTACGCCAAGGATGAGGTGCCACGTTATTGGTGGGATAACGACCCCGCGAAAACCCTATTGCTCGCTGCCATGTCGTCTGGCTTTCCTTCCGGAGAGCGTTTCTTTATCGATTCGGTACGCTATTTCCAGTCGCATATTAAAGACCCCGAACTAAAGGCTGCGGTAAAGGCTTTTATCGGCCAGGAAGCGCATCATTCCAAAGAACACGAAGCCATGAACGGCTTTTTGCAGGAGCGTGGCATTGACTTGGCCAAGCTGGAACGCGAAGTGCAGTGGTTTATGGATTACATGCGCATGAAGTTCAGCCCCGAGCGCCAACTGGCACATACGGTAGCGGTGGAGCATTTTACGGCGCTCATGGCTGAAGAATTTATGCTCAAATATGATGACGCCTTGGACACCATGGATCCGCGCGTGGCGCCACTTTGGGCTTGGCATGCCATCGAAGAATCCGAGCATAAGGCCGTGGCTTTCGATGTTTATAAAGCTGTCGGGGGGAGTGAGTGGGTGCGCATCACCGAGATGCTGTCCGTGTCTATCTTGTTTCCGCTCTTCACCACCATGCACTTAACGCGTTTGATGCGCGATGAAGGGCAGCTGTTTAATGTGCGCTCCTGGGCTAAATTTGCCAATTATGCTTGGGGTTATCCGGGTGTTTTTCGTCGTATGGCTCCGGCCTATTTGCGCTTCTATCGCCCCAGCTTTCACCCTTGGCAGCAGGATGCCACCCGCTTGGTGGAGAAGGCAAAGGCACGTTGGCTGACAGGCTGGATAAAACCATAACAACAGTACGTTTTCATGCGCTTAAAACTAGGTAGAATGGTGCCACCTGCCAACCAAAGGGCCTTCTTATGGAACATTATCAGCTGATTAAGCACCTGCACCTGACTTTCGTGACGTTAAGTATCGCGTTTTTTTGCCTGCGTGCCTTTTGGTCGGTTACCGGCAGCGGCATGCTGCAAAAGCGCTGGGTGAAAATCGCGCCGCATCCCATCGATACCCTGCTGCTGGTGTTTGGTATCTGGTTAATGGTTATTATGGGGCTGGGTTTCGATCAGCCTTGGTTGTGGGCGAAATGGATCGGCTTACTCTTCTATATCGGCTTCGGCACCTTTGCCATCAAGCGTGGCAAAACCGCGCTGATTCGCTTTGGTTTTGCCTTGGCTGCCGTGGTGGTCTTCGCCTATATCGTCGGCTGTGCCATATCAAAAACCCCGCTGTCTTGGTGGGCGCTGCTGGGATAAACCCGGACAATCAATCCAATGCCGCCATGCCGGACGCCGGTCCGGCGTCTGCGCACTCTGCCATTAAACTTATTACAGCTGCTGCAAATATTGCTTAATCACCACGGCATTGTTATGCGCTTCATCTTTGGCGGCAAACACCAGAATTAAGGGTTGCTTACCCGCCGCCTGCAAAAGCTGCTCTAGCTGCGCCTTGTGTTCGTCCAGTTCCTGAGTGAACTTTTCTTGAAAGCCGTCCCATTTATCCACCTCGTGACCAAACCATTTGCGCAACTCGGTGCTGGGGGCAATGTCTTTCAGCCAATCGTCCAATGGCAGGTTTTCCTTTTTGATGCCTCGCGGCCAAAGGCGGTCAACTAAAACGCGGTAACCGTTGGTGTCTTGAGGTTTTTCGTAAGCCCTTTGTAGTTTGATGGTTGTCATGGTGTCCTCCTTTTCACACTCCATCATACGCTTCTCGGCAAAAAATAAAGGGCTCCTATCCGAAGCCCTTTGCAGCAATTATCTAGGCGTAATCAGCCTGGTCGGCCATCGGCTCGAGGTGACATCATGATGGGGATATAACGCACTAAGAAGATGACGAAAGCGAGTGTCCACAA